>MPNP01000028.1 GCA_002239085.1 Rhodobacteraceae bacterium bin131
CCAAATCATAAGCAAAACATGTACCAAAACTATTATTGAAACGAAGACAGAAGGTTCGTTGGAATATGTGTGTTGAGACAGACATAAAATTATCCTTTTCGAAATAAGTTGATTTCAAGGGAATATAAAATATATTGAGAGTACAAAATTTTTCAAATTATTCCCAGTCACTCCCGCATATCATTTTTAATATTTACTTCATAAATCCTTCATTTGTTTTCAAATGGGTAGACATAATTCATCCTAACCCATCTGTAAAACACCTGTTATCTCAACACCGTTGAAGTGATGAAATTAATTTCCATTATTCTCTGTCTTTCTGTAAACAGTCAACACTAATTAATTGAGAGCAGCAGTTCTTCCTCAATAATCAGGTCCATCGTGCATGCCTAACTGGTCGTTTAGTTGGAGCTGATACTGGGGAGTATTGATAGAGGATAGTTATGATGGAAACAATAGGCAGAAACATTGACCGCGTTCATTTGACAGAGGATGAAAATCAGTTTTTACAAAACCGTATCAAGAGTTGCAAAAGAGCCCGGCTCAATCACGCTCTCGGGATCATATTCTGTTGTGAGCCAACGAGCACCGTTCTAGTGGTTGATACAATGACAAGGATATAGCTGATATTGTTGTTGTCGGCACCGCAATGGTTGAACGGGTGCGTCAACAATGCGTTTTGGAGGAAATTGAAACAACTTTGGAACGCAAGGTACAAAAGAACCGTAAGCCGCGCACACTTGATGGTAAGGGTGAGACCAAACTCGTCATGTTGGCCTGCTCCAATCCGCCCGATGGTCATGCCCAGTGGAGTTTAAAACTGTTAAGTAATAAGTTGGTTGAGTTGGAGATTGTGGACACGATTTCGACCGAGACGGTGCGGAGGTCTCTAATAAAACTGCTTAAAGCCGTGGCGTAAGAAGACCTAGTGCATCCCCCCCCCTAAGCGAATGCCGATTTTATCTATGCTATGGAAGATGTTCTTGAGGATTACCATCGCGAGTATGATGATCACACGGTTGTGGTCTGCTTGGATGAGACTTCAAGGCAACAGACACTGGAAACTCGTCTTCCTTTACCGGTGCGTCAGGGTCAACCGGCGTACAACGATGACGAATATACACGGAACGGACAATCTCTTCATGCTGTCGGCGTCACTGCTGTGATGGCGTCATGTGAAAGTCACTAACCGTCGAACCAATCTGGACCTTGACCATGTGTTGAAAGACCTTGCCGGTGTTCATTTTCCTGAGAAGAAGATTGTTTTGGTCATGGATAATTTGAACACACAAACGGTCCACCTTGTATAACGCATTTGAACCCGCTGAAGTATTTCGTCTAGCCCAACGGTTTGAGGTTCACCATACACCCAAGCACGAGAGTGGGTTGAATATGGCCGCAATTGCAATCAATGTCATGACGCGCCAATGTCTGGCACAGTGAATTCCTGACCGTGCGACGATGGAGCGTGAAACCAATGCTTGGGCGGATTATCGGAATGAGACAGCCAAGCCGATTAATTGGCAGTTCAAAACCGAGGATGCACGCATCAAGTTGAATTCGCATTATCATTCAATTCAATAAAGTGAGGAGACTAGTGTGTTAATCCGGCTTATATTTATGTAAATCAACTATATCCACCAGTGATATACTGGTCAAGGAAGAGTTTCGCTCTACTCTTGGGTAGAATTGCCTTTAGAAAACTGCTGTGTGTAAAAGAAAATTTGATTGGTCTGGTTGTCGTAAATTCAAAGGATTCATTTGGCAGCGAAAGACTGTGGTTTTGCTTTAAATTTCATTAATGTTTTCTGATCCAAACCATTGTTTCAAAGTATCTAAAGCCTTTTGACTTAATTCTTGTGTAAAGAGAAGGCATAGCCTTTTTTTGGAGCGAGAACAGACCACATAAAAAAGGTTACGGTTTCTTTCGTAAGCCGCTTGTTTGTCAATTGGAACAGTGCCACCAGCCCATTCTAAGAATTGATTGAAGTTATATTGATTCCACCCTCTCCCAAATACGACCAGAACGTTATCAAACTCAGCACCCTTTACTCCATGCTTGGTGCTAAAGGGAGTAGAATCGTTTAGAAAATTAGTAAGTGCTATAACCTCACTGTAGGTAATATCCCTTAGTTTAATTAAATTAGTTAACGAGCGATCTTCTTCACTTTCATCAGAAGATTGCAATAGCCATTCCCGTAACTTACGTTCTTTGTTTTCTATACCTTCCGGTAAATGTGGTCGTTTTGTACTGAAAAGATGATCAATAACTTCACCAATTTTCGCGTTTTTCCGCAATTCCAGCAATTTGTCCATGTCTCTTGTCCATTCTACTTTGTTTTGGTGAGAATTCATTAGTGGAGTACGCTGTCCCATTAAAGAAAACATTTGCCCATAGCGCCGCTTTGAATAGGCTAAACATACAGGTTCTAAAATATCAACCATGAAGGCAATATGCTTGTCTTCCTTTTTGATAAATGCGTCATTGTAACGGAAGACACTAGTTAGATTTCTGTATCCCTGTTCTGTAGCTAATACATTATGCGTAAGCATTAAGATTTTAGTTTTGTCGGGAGAAAAATCCCATTCTTCTTCTTGTAGTAGCACCTTCAAATTTTCTAATTTATCATGTGCGTCTTTTGATGGAAGATCCCCACCCCAATGTCCACCTTTTTGTCTAGCGCCATTCCAGCTGTTTGTATGAAATATTCTGATAGTGCCAACTGCGTTAGGGTCACGAACTTGTTGAGGCAAATCTGGTCGCATCTTGTTAAGCGAATTTACGATAACTGGCACGGACCGAAAGTTTGCCTCTTTGCCAATTACTTCTAGGTTTGGATGCTCTATCTTACCGCAGCCCGAACCATATATTTTTTGCCAGTTGTCGCCAAAGAAACCAATTAAAGGCCCAGTTCTTGTTTCTAAGAAACAAGATTTTAAGGTTTCTATTAAGGCTGTTTGCGTATCTTGGTACTCGTCTATTAACAATATAGGGTAGCGCTTTGCAAAGAGGCTCTGAAATTTAGTTTCTTTTAGAAATATCACCATAAATGACAAAATATCGTCATGATGCAACGTTATTTTTTGATCGTCAATATTTCTATAACCTAAATCATAATCAACTTTCTGATTTTTAATTCCGCCAGCTTCTTCAATTTTATCAGGCCATTTACCAATTTTCACAAGCTTATTGCGAAGGTAAGGCTGAAAATTCTTTATCAAAGACCAACAAAAATGATGGATTGTTGATGAATGGATAGCGGGATGACTGTCTGTTCTTGATTTGATTTCATCAGCAGCAACATTAGTATAAGTAATACATGCAATTTGTTGATGGCTGCTTACTAGGTCATTGCCATTTTCTTTTATCAGGTATTTAAGAGTTTCTATTAGAGAGTAAGTTTTTCCTGCGCCTGCACCTGCCTCAAGCAAGAAACTTTTTTTCTCTTTTAAACATTGCCTAATTTTCTCTAGTGCAACTTCGGAAGCTCTTTCAGCAGGGTTTAAGGTAATATTATTCGTCATACCTCCACTCGTTCTACATCGTTCTGTTTTTGCGGTGGTGGATTAATATCTGAAGCTGCTAGCCAACAAAGCCCTTGCTTTATATAAAGAGGTACATGCCAGTCCGGTTGATCAATGCCGTATCGAATGGCAAAGTTGGTTTTCTTGATATTTTTGGCTCTGTTATAGGCTTCTGTTGCGTTAACCTTTGTTAGTCCAAAGTTGGAATAGTTAGCAAGAATGAAGGCATCTTCAAAGCTTCTACCACAATCGTCGCTGTCTTGTTCAGGTATTTGATAGCACAACCTCACACGTCCCTTAGTTTTCTCATCGTCTGATTTCTTAATAAGTTGCACGGGTGAAAAATCATTCCTGAACCAGGATTTAATACAGCTATTGCTTGTACAAACCCCGGCTGAAACTTCACAAGCTTTTGAATCACTTCCCACTGAATCTATATCGGTAATAATAAGGGTGCTGAGATCAAGAAAATTCATCAGATTAAGAAATTTATGCGCGTGAGCACCCCCAACTTCCATTATTGAAACATATTGGCTTGAAAGCTTGGGAAAATTTTCCTTAGCGGCGGCATCAACCTTTTTGATGATTTCAGGAAACATGATACGCTCTGTTGCTCCTTCAATAAGCACGACCTTATCTGCAAACAACAAGTCACATCCTGTAAGAACCATATATTTATGCAAAAATTCTTTGTCTGGTTTAGGTGTATCGCTTAGGCCTTCTTTTAAGTCTTTAATTACTGTATAACGGATATTTTCTGACCCGTTTTTAGGTTTTGTAAGAAAATACCTAATTGCTTCAAATTGGGCTTTGTTAGCGATATGAGAAGAGTGAGTAGTAACAACAAATTGTACCGGCCAATCTGGACGATCAGGAAAAGTGTTGGCGAAGCTCTCTGAGATATTACTTAGCTTATCAATGAAGACCTGCTGTAATTGCGGGTGAAGATGGACTTCCGGCTCTTCTATAAAAATCAGATTCATGCCAGGGATTGAAATTTTTGCAGTAAAATCTTTGTAAAAATTAAATAGCTGCAATAAGATATATATAAGATTTCGAGTACCAAGTCCGTTATAGGATTCTGGTAAGTTGATGCCGTTTATTCCTTCATAATGTACTTTAGTATGATTTTTCAGTAACCGTCCAATATCTAACGTTGTTTCTGTGCTTAAGTTTGGATCGCTTAAACCTGGATAACCGAACATAAAAAATGTAGGCAGTAAATTAGAAAGATGTTCATTAATTCCTTTATCAATGTCGTCTTTTAAAGATTGAATTACAGATTCTAAATCCTCTAGTATTGCTTTATCATGTTGATTTTCTGAGTTTGAAATAGTTGTAAAAAGTTGTTCTAATGTACTCCATATAACATTATTTTTCTGTTGTTCTGAGCCGTCTTTACCAACAGCATCATCTAAGCCACGTTGTGCACTGATAAATCCAGATTGTAAAAGAGCATGAAGATTAAGGAGCGATAATTCTTTTTGATTATTCGAATCATTTAGGTCTTCTGCATAGATGCTTGCTCCATAATGTTCGGATATTCGACTTTTTAGAAACTTGAAGAATTTTGTTTTTTGTACTTCGGGGGTAGATTCTTCACCTACCTCTATATCTTCAAATAATTGTTGTAGTTTACCTTTTGCTAATTCATATCTGACCTTGATCAAAGTTTCATTACAATCGGGATTTAAGTCAATGATAAACTCACTTAATGGACCGTAAGATGAGTTATTAGCTTCGTAATTTACTAATAATAAAACCTCTATAAATGGCAGAATTTCTCGCGTTTTGTTTTCATCTTCATTTTTTTGAAAATTTTTATATGCGCACCAAAATTTATCAAGCGACGATAAGGAAAAATCTTCTAAATTAAAGCTCGGCTTCTTATCGTTTAACAGTCTTCTAAAAAGCTCTGTTAAAGAAGTTTTTCCACTGTTGTTGCGCCCAACAAAAACAGTAGTTCTGTTTTCTAGACTAAGTTCAACATTTTCTAATAGTCGAAAATTTTTAATATTAATTTTTTTGATATACATTAGATTTGCTTAAAATATTTCATTGTGTTAATTATTAGCCCAGATTGATATTCTTCATATTCTGGCATTAGTCGTTCCAGTGCTTGCCAAAACTCAAGTCTATGGTAGTTTTCAATGATGTGTGCAACTTCATGAGCAACTAAATTACTATGGTATTTAAAAGGAAGCTGCATGGCCTTCCAATGAAAGTTCAAAGATCCATCATCAGAGCAGGAGGCCCATCTGTTGCCTAAATCCATCATTCCAAGTCTTAGTGATTTTACGCCCAGCCGAGTAGTATATTCTATTATCAAAACTTGAAGTTATTAGCACCTCTTTTAATACCATAACTATATAATATTCAAGCCCTCTGGTTGGATTTTTCAACATAAAATGACCATTAAAAAATTTTATATGTTCTAAATCAGTGGGTATGATTTTTAGTCCAAATATTCTTCCAAGATATGCAAAACTTTCGTGCGTTTTTAACCTGCAGTTTAGGGATTTTTCAGCTAGTTTTGTATGTATCCACAGAATTTTATCATGCAAAGAATCTTGAATAAGCACCTCGGAATTGTCTTCAGAAACATGGAGTATATGAGAACAGTCACGATCTACTGTAACACCGTAAGTTTTACGTTTGCCACTTGGACGTAATTCAAAATCTAATTCTGCAAACTGATAGCAATTCATTACCTTGTAAACTTAGAGGGATTGTACTTCGCTATTTCCATCAAATTGTCAACCAACGGTTCAATAAAATCTAAACCATCAGAAATTTCAGGATGACCTAAACGACCTATGAGAAGAACTTTTTGTTTGTTGGCATCATTCCAATAGTTGACCCGGTTAATTTCTTGACAAATAATCTGAACAAGCTTCACAGTTATAGTGATCAACTGAGATTTCTTTTCTTGTGAAGCTTTGCCGTATCGTTCTTATTATTTGGAATACAAAACACCATAGAATGGCAACTCGGTTTCAGGGTCTAGAACCGTTTATCCATCTGTCTTTCTGCAAGATTTCCTCAATAAATTCTTCTAAACTTCTTTGAAGTGATATAGCATCATCTTTGAATTTTTGTAACTAACTAGTATCTCAACACCGTTGAAGTGATGTAATTAATTTGCATTATTCTCTTTCATTCTATCAACAATCAACACCAATTAATTGAGAACAGCATTTCTTCCTAGTATCTCGCTTTTACCAATCAATTCAACAAAGTTAAGATACTAGGTAGAATTAGGGCAGATTAATTTAGTTTCTTTTACCCTAATACTACCTGAGCAGTTACGTTTTTTGGTAGAATAGCAGAAAATGCATTTGGAAACAACTGAAAAATTTTAATGCGATAACTCTACAGCTGGACGTTGTTACCGGACCGAACCTCTTAGCAACGTAATGTCGGCATGGCTGAGCATCAATTGACACGATGTAGTGATTGTTGACCAACAGTAAAACAGAGTGGATGAATGAAGTTAAGAGGTTCAGGAGCCTTTGTTGAAATCAAAATTCAGGGTTTAAGAAACGGTTCGGATAAAAGTGACTAGCAGAGGTAAAGTCAGCCGATGTCAAACGACACAAAATGACTCAGTTATTGGTTGATTTGAATATTTTCAAAGTTTTATACCGCGCCCGGCCTGGTCTAAGGCAAGTTATGACCGACATATTGCCTGTGAGTTTCTGGGTTTCATCAAGGTTATTGAGGGGCATATTCACCCAGACCTTGATGTGTATCTCATTAAAAACAACGATGCCACGCACAAGAGCAATGAGGTCAAGAAGTGGATAGCTCAACACCCCCACTGGCATGTTCATTATACACCGATCTCATCCTCTTGGACCAACCAAATTGAGCGCTGTTTAACCGAGTTGAAAAGGAAACGTTGAAATGCAGTATACATCGTTAGGTGGTCACACTGAACAGGATATTATGGAATTATGGAATGTATTGATGCTCATAATGGTCAACCCAAACCGAACAAATGAAACAAATCAACTGATGATATTCTGTCTTCGGTCAAACGGTTCTGCTTAAATGGTATAATTTAACGATCTTAAGATTCACTATACTAATGACCTCATCAAATTGATCCAAAGAATTGATTAATGGCCTTGAAAATAAGATATCTCTTTGCTTCATTGCAAGCAATTTCGATATTTTTGAAAATCCATCCTTTAGTTTTCTTGCTTAAAGATTTCTGATTATCTTCAGTCTTTTCTTGTTCAGCTAATTTTGCCAGTTGTTGTGCTTTTTCGGATGAAATACCAATTTCTTTAAGAGCTTGAACCAGAGACTTCTTATCCCCTTTTTTGACCTTCTGGATTATTTGTGACATGTTGCCAATATTGACTTCATTAACGTCATTGAAGATAATGTTTTGAGTTAGTTGATTAGCCATCATTTGCTCGTCTTCGGTGAATTTGATTGTCTTATCTAAAGAGATATTTGCCGATTCTGGAACTTTTTTTTCAAGATTCAGAACAAAGTCCAGTATTTTTTCCCGCACATTCTCCTGAATCCTGAACAAAGCACCCCTATCAATACGGCCATTGATCTTAACAATGTTCAATCCCTCATAAATCTTACCATGGAGTAGAAACATAAGATTGTCAGAAGGTATACTAAAGTTACCTTTTTCATCTGAATTTTTTAAACTGCGGTCAATTACAGACAATCCGTCACGAAATTCGTACACCGTCGACTTTTTTCCAGCGTATTTTTCAATTACCAACGGAGGAATGGGATAGTTTGAATAGTCATTAAATCCATCAGATAACATTACTGTATAGGAGATTGGTGCTATTCTATAGCTTGGAACGGGCACATTCTCAGGATAACCACCGGCCTCATGACGGACCCATTCTTCCAAGTTGCCCATATTTGTTTTTGACGCAATGTATTGGACCTTTAGGAGAGTTTGTCCAACACCAACGTTACCATTTAGAAGTTCTTCGTAAATTTGTCTTAATAATGAGATTTTAATTTCCTTTTCTTTAATCATGAAGAACTATTGATAGTATTGAAAAACGAGATTTGTTTGCTTTACCAACTAGTTTCAAGGGCATGAATTGAATATTTTCTTGCCTTTATTGAAATCGCTTTATCCATCAATTCAATGAAGTTATGATACTATACTCGGGAATCATGACTTCCGACATGTAATCGCTGAAACTCCAGTAAAATAAGGGTTTGAATCCAAAAAAAGGGCATTACTTTTCCCCGATTCTTCGTTCAAACCCAGCGACTTATTTCTGACTTATGTCTCTCTTCTCTGTTGCGCTTCACTCCCCTCCTTGATTAACCATTTTACTCACCATCACACTCATCACAAGTCTGCCCCTTCAATTGCACTTGGATGGTCACCTCCCTTTACAATACCCTCCAATAGTTACAGCTTAACAAAGGTTCACCTTGCCTTGGACCAGCCCGTTGGTTTCATGCTCAACCCGAAGACCGTTTAGCGTCCTCCCCTGACCCTGAGTGACGCCCAGAAGTAATGGTGAACGGACATCGGTTCCACACCAGTCCCAGCGTCTGATAAATCTTCTTCGCATCACCCGAAACTTGACTCGGCATCCCATACCGCCACTGACCCTCAGAATCATACAGGATACTGATTTGGATTCCGTGCAAAGCCCTCTGTATCCGAGCCGAACTCATGCGATGACCCCGTGCCTGTAAGAGATGGCACAGATGCTGAACGCAACAAAAGGCCATATAACACATCGCCAGATGAGCCTTAATCCGATGCTCCTTCCATTGAAAGATGGGACGGATTTTTACATAATCACATCATGCATGTGGGTCCGAAAGCAGGCTTCAATCACCGCTAATTGACGATATTGTATGATGACATCACGCGGGTCACTATCCTGACACCCCCACGTCACAATCCCCCGTAAGCCATCCCACCACTGACCAACTATGCCGGTTGCTTGCTGGTGTTCAGTCGTTTCAGCAACTTGGTCAACCACCGCTCGCGGTCATACCCATCCGTGCAGGCTCGCTTCGCTGAATAGGTGGTCATCAGCTGTCGTCCGTGGGCTTTCTTATCGAAATTAAAGCGATACCAACGTATCGGTGGATCCGTTTTTGGACTTTATTGCCGGTTAGGACCGATTTAATGTTCTGAATTTTAGTGCGTCCGTTAGGAAATTCTTTCTGTCGAATAAACATTGTGATCAAATTGGGGTAAGGATTGTCAAGTTCTGGGTCGGATCGAAGCGCTACACTTTAAAAATGAGAATTGATCAACCGCCCCTCAATAAATGGAGGCTCTATTTTTAGAAACCAGCTAAAAGGTCTCTAGTCAAAAGTGCTTCACAATCACTGTGAACGTGAAAGACGGGTACTTTTTCCGCCATGAACGCTTGGCTCCCAGCACCATTGGTTCCGCAGGATTGTAACCCCTGATAAAATTTCTTCGCACATTCCGAGAATATTCACAAGGAGAAACCGGTCAAGGTCTTGCCTAGTTTTGTCTCTGTAGGCCTCGTTAGCCGGTAGAAAGGTTCGGTCTTGTAAATCTCGGAAGAGATCATCACAGCCTTGTAGCTGTTCATTAGACAACTCCCTAGGATCAAGGGTCATCAGATCAGGCAAACGAGAAATTGATATTCTTGACCGTCCAGATTGTTGCCGTGTTCCCAACCACCAGAAACACATAAGGCCCAAGGTAGAATTGGCCCATAGCAACAAAGGAATTTCCCAGGATTCTTCTTCAGCCCTGAAGTTGGGCCAGGCTGTACCACCGATAGAAATTTTGTTGGTGAAGCATGCTGCAAGAGGTTGAGAATTAGTTCGAAAATCTCGATTATAGTGTAATCTGGAAGCAGTCTCATGCCACTTTAGGTATGCTGTTTCCTCACAGTTCTGCCTTGGAACTCCCTGACAGTCTGGTGACACCACCAGTTTGTTCTCTTTTTTTGCATTATGGGACCAGAGCACCGGAAAAGTTGGATAGTCATCCTCTGTAAGTGGTAAAATGTCAAAGGGGCCTTGAGGCTTCTCGGAATTGCCTGGATTTCTTCCTGAAATATCCATATGATACAGCCCTCGACTACCAAGTTCTCCAAGACATGTGATTGGAATTTCCACCCGCTCATTTGTTTGTGGAAGGTTAAGAATCCCATCAGCGAGGTTGACTAGGGAATCTATCAGATTCAGATTTACTATATCAGATGATTTAAAGACCGTATCTAGGGGACCAATAAAACAATTGCCTACTTGATTTGTATCATCATTCCCTAGCATCAACCGTCCGGTGGTGGTAACATCTGAGATGGCTTTGGCAATCATAGATCCCTCTAGTTGGGATGATGGTCTCCGCTGAAGACTGATGGCCATCCCCAAGCTGGGGGGGGGGGGGGGGGGGGGGGGGCGGGGGCGGCTGGATACAGGCGAGACATGTTTATTAATTTTAGTTGCTACCAATAGAATTTCTGCTGGGTCAGTGTCAGCTGAGAAAGCTTGTCTGTTTGTAGTTCCAACAATAAGGATATCCTGATATTCCTTAGCCAAGAGTGATCTGGCTGCCTTCCAGGCAGATCCCTGTGTGATAGACGCAGGCAGGACAAGAGCAATGACCCCACCTGGTCGGATCTTGGCGTGGGCTAGGTCAATAAAGTTGGAGGCCAGACCAGCAAGACCGTTACCAGCAGGAGGTGATATCAGGTATCCTTGTTTACTGTTTCTTTGAGATCTTTGCTTTAATTTTTTCTGTATGTCAGTTAGTCGCTTAGACATGGCTCTCTGTACTTTTTCTGTAGTTGCAAATCCTGCAAAAGAAGGTACCGGAACCCCAACGGATTGAGCATTCTGCCCCGTTGGTCTGGTATAAGGCGGGTTCATAATGACAAGATCACAACTCGCATGAGGAACATTGGCGGATGGTCTCTGTTCTTCTCCTTGTCCGGTAGTCCGCGTAGTTCCTCCCGTCCCAAAAATTGATTGAGCCTGGTTCTCTAGAATCAGTTCCAGTGAGCCAATATAGATATCTCCATGATCCTCCTGTCCATATGACATTGTAGAAATCTGTGTGTCATTAAAAGGTGTGCCCGGATGAGCACTTGAGAGAGCCGACGCGGTTAGATGTGTTGCTGCCGGCATAATGTCGGCCGCAATTAATACGTTTTCCATCATTCTGTTGTGAATTTCTCTATCATCCCCACCGTTGCGGCGGATCCGAAGGGATACAGCCTTCTGGGCAGCTCCGAGCAGCGAACCAGTTCCACAGGCCAAATCTGCGATTCTAATGCCTGCTACAGCCTTCTGATCATCCCATTTCACATTCAAGCGCCTGACAGCCAGTTCAGCCAAGAGTGTGGCACTTGAAGGGAGAGTATAAAAGGTTGCCAGAAATTTTCGATCGGCAATTAAACGCTGAAACATCTGCCCACTAAGATCGTGCATACTTGATGCACCCAATCCAGCTAACTGTTCAGCCAAATCGATCATCGTGCTTAGAAAGGGTTTGGCTTCCGCCGTAGGAATGGTTCTCAGAAGCTTTCTAGCTATATGGAAAATTGGCCAATAATTGATACTTAGGATGTGGGTCCAACTTTGAATTACAGCCGTTTTAGTTACCGTTCCATTCTCTTCCAGCAAATCCTCCGGCGATTGAATATCGTTGATACCTGCAATGGAACTCTGAAAGACCATGGCATTGGCTATGATTGCAACTGCCATCCGAGTCGTCTGTTCACCATCTTCTTGATGAAGCTTGGTAGCAATCGAATTAAGCACATCAGGCTTCTGTCTTAAGTTGTCGCGAAGTTGGCTGGCTCCATTTCTTATTCCTCTCTCAAGAGTTTTTGCAGCATCCTCCAACCTCGTCTCAGACAAGGAGGCATACTCAATAGCTTCTGCCAACTGATCGATATCAACCTTCATCCATCCGCTTGGAGGCCATCTATTAATACTATTTCCGTTAGCAGAAAAAAGACAATATTCGAATTTCGCAAGTCTAATAGTATCAGACAAATCTGTCTGAGATTTGCTCAGTTCATTAGGAATCCGTACAGCTAGAACACCTTCTACTTTTTTACCATTGATGATTTCCTTAAGCCGTTTTTGTGCGTCCAGTTCAACGGTCCTCGCTGGAAAAAATTCAGTTTCAACAACAACTGGCAATCCACCTGGGGAGCGAATGACAATATCCGGCTGCTCCCTATTTTTTTCCTCAAACACACGCGTCTGTTCCGCTGCGACGACATCCTGCCCTTGGTTAATTTCATGCCAACGAGGATGACGTTGTCGAAGTTGTCTGGAAAGTTCGAAATTAAAAGCAATTTCGTTTGTTTTTGGCATAATTTCTCCTGATTATATCAGTTTATTGTATCTCAAACCATCTAATTTTAGTTGAAATAGAATGGATATAAACATTTGCGGCCGTTCATAAGATATTCATTATTCAATTGGTTTCTTATTGGTCATGAGCATCTTTTTCATACCAAGAATCAATTCTGTCATCTGGTCAATATTATTTGATTTTCTGTGATAATTACAACCAACAAACTACACTCACAAATCAATGCAGGAGTTTGGAACTCTTCTGGTTATAAGTTCTCTTGTTTCCACTTTTGAACATTGCCCAGAATGACTCAATGCTATCGGGGATGAAGGAATAAATCAACTTGAGTTTGCTTGGACTTTGAGATTTTTCAACAATTTACCAATTGATGATCTTTGCAATGCAATGTCCCTATCAAGTAACGGTTGTGTTCAATGGCGGTATCGATTCTGTGATTTCGGGGACGTGAAGGACTTCATGGACGGATTAGGTTTTATCTCAACTAGAGATCTGCCACATTTAATTGATTCTATCAATTTTACTCAAGAAACTATTGATCAAGCCAGAGATTTTTACAATATTCTCATAGCAAAAATACAAAGCAACCTTGGACTAAATACTGCAATCACACGATGGATTAAATCCAAGGAGTCGAAATATTCAATTACTGATAGTCTCATTGAATTACGAACTGCACTGGAGTCACTGTATTTGAATGACATGAATCGTGAACTTCGTTTCAGACTGGCAATTAAGGGAGCATGGCACATTGGGCAATGTTTTGAGCGAAGGAAGTTTAATTTTGAAACCTTATCAAATACATACAAGTTGTCATCCAAAGCAGAGCATGGAAGTAACATCCCGATTGATGACCGCAACAAGAAATTGCTTAAGAAAGCACAGAATATTTGTCGAGAAGGAATTCTTAAAAGATTAAGAGAAGAGAAGGAGATTAGTTCAAATGATTTGGTTTTGGGTATCAAATCTTAACTTCATAAATAAAATTGGGATGTAATTTTACTTGTGAAAATTCAGTCCAACCTTTGGCTTCTTCTGACCACTCCTTCAAAATATTTATTTTTCAGGTCATAAAGCGTCGCTGGCTTTGTTTGGGCTTTTCTGTCATAGTGTCATCCTATCATTTAAGATCATAGATTTCATCATCAATACAAGCTTTCCTATCATAACCGTTGGATATTACAGCGATTTCAGGCCGATAAGCATAGGAGTAACTATATTCATTGCATGTGACTGTTTTATCTTTATCAACAATTAATATGCGTCCCCGTTTACACCCTCTAAAGCGATTCACTATGTCACCAGATTCGTCAATATATCCCGTAATTTGACCCGCATATATTATTTCCCAACCAACATATTCTGAAATGTCAATTTCACATCCAGATTTGGCTGCACCTGCTAAAATCAAAAATATTAAAGTCAAAAATATGCGAACCATATTCATCTACCTTTCATGCAAAGTGCCACAATAGGGTTGACCGTCAACATGCCGAAACAACTTTATCGTTAATGGTCGTTATTGCAAGTGATTTTTTTGGGTTTACAGCAAGCTTGACTGCGATGACCTTGGCTATAAACAGTTCAGCCATCCTTTAGTGTGGCAACCCATTATGGATATTTCAACTCGCTTTCAGAGAAAAGTTTCTTCTTTTCCACAGTCAGGTTTGTAGATAACGTTATCTCGTTTATGGTTTTCACATCATCTTACCCGTCTGTAACCAAATGAATTAAAATTGTTTGAAGCACTTTTAAATCAATGATATTGAACAGAATGAGAATACTCTGCATTTACTAGCCGCATTTAACACCCTTGCCCGAACCATTATACCTGTGATAATGGCCACTTTTTCAGCCGTTATTATTGGGGGAATATACAACCGGTAGTGACACCGGAACCTGGTCCGTGCTCTGAAGACCCACAATCGGCTTGAAGGAGGTTCGGTCCAGCAACATATATTGCAACTGGCGGTCGCTCAGGGAATACATGACGCCTAATAAAAGAGCACGAAACATGATCATATGATCTCACGAAGGACTGCCCGACCGACGTGACGAGGCGGCCAAATACTTCTTTCATGGTCGGTTTAAAGCGATCCCAGTCCTCCAGGTCCTTCATCCGGGAGAAGGTGTTGAATTCGGCTAGAGCCTCGCGTAGCCGGTCTTCTTTAAACAGGTTCCTTTGTTCCATTTCACTGCTCTTGATAAACATCAATAAGACTCAATAATTGCTAGCCTAAGTGATATCATAAGCACAAAATAATACTAGGATATAATGACTGAGTGGATAAATATTGTTATTAATTATCTTATTGGAATAAATAGACGTGCCCTTAAGTTTTAGTTGGAGAATTTGCCTGTTGCTTCTTTTTTTTCATTTTAGCATTAGTTAACTCTAAATTGCGTAAGAATTCTTTTCTATCATGACTTGCTACATACCACTCGTTGAAAAGAAGCTCAATCAATTTAATCAAACTTTTGGCAATATCCGGTTCAACATCAAGAATTAAATTGACATCCTTCTGCATATGTGCACCGATGTTTCCAATCTCTCGAACACTGTCAATTGCATTAATACTATCTAGGCCAACCCCTGACGGGCCGTCTCCTTTTGCAACTTTTTCCCTGAGTTGTTGAATTTCATCATGCAACGTTTTTCCAGAAATTTTACAAAAATCACGAATCATACCTTGAAGGCAACGTCTTGATAATGTGGCTGAGGCGTTAGGAGATAGTTCGCAAATTAGACAAGATTCTTGATAATTTTTGACAATCGAATTTGGGATATAATTTGGTTGTAATTTGAAAGAACGATTTGAAAATAGGCTCCATTTTCGATTCAAAGTTGATTTACTTGATCTTGATACAACTGAATTCAATGGAGGAATAATAACCAAATCTTTATTTTCTAATGATACCTCAACCGATACATCGTTACATTCTTCATTAGCACAAACAAGCGTTTTGACCTCACCTTTAATATTTCCATATTTGCTGTTATAGCATTTTATTTCAAATGAATTCCAAAATTCGGTATGATTGCGAACTGCTATTTGTGAATGATCACAACAATTACATTTCCATTTTGACATGAATTTCCAATATTATATATCTAAAAACTTATCTCAATTAAGTTAACACAATGAAATTGCTATTGTAGGGAATGGGTCAAACATGAACTTTAGTTGAACTAATCCGATATGGCAAATTAAATTTCCTAGAAAATAAATATAATATTCGGTAACTGTTTTTCTTACCAAACTTTAAAAAACCTGATCAGCGATCTAAAATAATAGATAGTGTAATTTATCAGTTTGGCAATATTTTTAATTTAGTTCGCTGATCAGGAGTACTTCAGATACTGTTTAAGAAGTTCGGACTAGATGTTAATGCTGTAACGTCTTGGTAAAGAGATTTCAAGGATTCATCAGACATGTCAATAATTGGTTCATACATAAATGCATTAAGATGAATGTTTTCTGGAGTCATAAGAGCTACTTCTCTTAATGTCCTTATCGTTTCATCCTCCTTAGGAAACTTCTGTACAAATCTTTTCAAAAGCTTTTGTGTCTGATTCTTATTTATTTTTGCGATATCTTCTGGATCTGCAATCCTACCTACCATGAACTTTTCAGCCTGCAAGCGAATAGCTATTGAAAGTACAATTTTGTTTTCTAAATTCACCCCACTATCTAGGATTAGACAGTTGTCAGCTTCACGTTTAATCATATCAATTACAGGTTCACTACTATTAGAATAGTTTCCTTGTTTATCATTAAACAACTTTAAGAATATTATGTCTAAATCACTTTGCGTTATTTTTGCAGAGCATTGATTCCAATGTAAAAGAGATGTTAGAATTTCATAATCTTGATCTGACTCTCCTTTCGTATATTCTATTAAATTGCGTGCAAATGAAATTGATGCAACCCTTTTCATACCATCGTTAAAAAGTGAATTTTTCCAATCGTTCAGAAAGGGGTTTTTAATTCCAGATGCTGGATTTAGTTCAATTCTTGTTGGTGTTTTTGTCACCATCAGACAATTTGAATAATTTACAAATCGACTATTTAAAGTGCGGAAAAAGTCGAAATTGTGTGTCAGAATTATTTGTTTGAATATTGATTCTTCTGATATTTCCTGAAGATATTGGATGATTGCATACTTGTTTTTATAATCAAATGAGTCTGCTATATCGTCTATGACAAATAGCGTCTCTTGATTACCTTTACGACGTACTTCAACTTCAAAAATTACGTTAAGGATATAGAGTGCCTTCTTCTCACCTTGGCTCAATGATTTAATTAAATCCTTACGTTCAACCTCAGCTTGATCTGAGCCATCATGAAATCTGTATCCAAGTTCAAGCATGTGATTACTTTCTAACATAACTGATTCCTTATTTTTTGCCTCAAGTGTGAATGGGACAATAAATCGTTGATTGAACAATTCAATTGCTTTCTCCCAACTCGTCTGCTCCTTAAGTGCCTCTTCTTTTATTTTCTTTCGTCTTGCTTTTATATCCCTGTATTTGTCGAGTAGATCATAGTATAAGGATTCATTAGCTTTAATATATGATTTCCATACATTTTCCTTGAATAGGCCCATATTGGCCAATTGTGGGAGAAGGCTTTGATGCTGTCCCAAATACTTCTGTAAGTCTCTTGCTGGTATGTTTCGTTCAAGTTGCTTCTTGATTGCATCGAATTTCTTTTTCAAATCTAGATCTTTTGTAATCTCATCGTATTCTTTTGAAATTAAATCCTCAAGTTGCTGTTTAGTTGTAATCTTTTCTTTCTCGTTGGTATTAAAAATAACTGAGTGATTTGCATCAAAAAACCCATTTTTATCCAAAGTCGTAGCAATCTGAGCTGCATTGTAATACTCAAATACTCCTTTCTTAAAATATGTTGATGAATCAAGCAGTTGGTTATATCGAACTATATAAAATTCAATCTGATCTTTAACCCCCTTTGCCTCAATAAGCTCCTGTATCTTTGTATCAAATATAAGATCATATGGAACATCTACAAAAGGAGTTTCTTCTTGATCTGATACTTCACTCCTAATTCTTTCGAGTGCATTAAAAAAGTCATCTTGATTTGAATTTTTTGTAAATGCCAACGCAATCTCTATTTCTAATGATTTCTTCGAACCTGACTGCCGTTTCATTTCATTTAAAAAAATTTCCTTGGACTTATTTAATTCAGTATTGAGGTCTTCATATTCCTTGCGAAGCTTGCTATTTACAAGGAGTGTCGAAGTCTTATCAGAGTGTCTGAAAAATTCATCGTAAGGAGGGAGAGTTAGAACACTCTCATTGGGAAGGTCTTTGCCAGTTTCTACTTTTACTTGTCGGATTGTATTACGAGAAGGAAAAATTCTGTCCTGAGAATGTTCACCATTTGAAATATCCTTGAAAGTCTGAGCAAAGGATGTTTTCATTGACCCGTTTGGGGCGTAAATCGCATAAACATTATTTCCACTTTTGGAAAAATCAAATTCATATTCTAATTGCCTTATGCCATAACAATTCCTAAGTGAAATATTCACCTTGTTCATTAGAAACTCCGTAAATGATTAATTTTTTGCTACTGAATCTTGCCACTTGTGTCTCATAACTTCAAGTATTTTGTAATCGATTCAATTTAGGGAATAGTAATCAGGTCTAAACTTGATAACTACCAGAAAACTCCCCGATAAAGCAATGGTATGAATCCAGTATAACGACATTTTCATAAAGTTAAGCTGCATTTTTTGAGAATTCTTATAGACCAAAATAGCAAAAATTATTTATGAATGCCTAGTCGTTTTTATTTATAGCATATTTGTTTCTCCTTGTTTATTGATTGCACAAGAATCCGGGGGAGTGCCAAACGCTGCATGTCTCCCAATGCAGGGATACCACTTGCTGTGATACCACACTCTTATCCGGTTCGGTGGCTGACCCGCAAGCCAGCTCCGTGACCCCAATCCCACATGCGTGGTCCAGCACTCCGGGAAGCCACACCCATCTATAATCACGGTTCCATTGCTGGCGAACCCTTTCCCAAAGCAGTTGGCTTGTCCGGGTTTCCTCCACAACCGCGTCCAGTTGATAGTGGACACTCTTCGTCGCATGGGTGTTAAGAGACTATCGCTCCTTCCGGTATCAAACCCTTGGTGACCAACTGCCAAATAGCAACCATCATCCGGCGGCGATTCCGGCCATGCCCAACCGTGGTTCTCGCATAATTTCAGAGGGTCAATTGACTTGTGGACAGGAAATGAAGCCAGCGCCACGCCATCTGAATCAGATGTTGACGAACGGGGGAATGACTTATGTAACTGCATGAACCATTATCCCTGGGATAATGGCCCAATTCCAACCGGTACTATTGGGGGAATATACAACCGGTAGTGACAGAATAGGTATTTTCCGTTTTTGAGGACTACACCCGCTGGATTTCAAAAGGCAAGGCTGGGACACCGGTTGAATTGGGTGTGCCGGTGTGTGTCCTGGAAGATGATTGTGGCTTTATCCTGCATCACCGGATCATGTGGAAAGGGAGCGATGTGGATCATGCCCAACCGATGATTAAGGAAACATAGGCTCGTTTTCCTGCTCTTCGGGCGTGCAGTTTTGACCGGGGCTTTCACAGTCCGGCCAATCGGGCTCGTTTGGATGAGCTTCTGGTTGACAATGTTCTGCCGCGCAAGGTTGACCTGACCACGGCCGATAAAGAACGGGAGAGCGGGGCGACTTTTGTGGCCATGCGGCGGCGGCATCCGGGGATTGAATCGAAGATCAATGGCCTTGAGCATCATGGTCTGAGCCGGGTTCGCGCGTATGGTTCAAAGGGTTTTGCGCGTGTGGTTGCGTTATCGGTGGTGGCGTGCAATATTCATCATTTGGGTCGTGTGCTGCGGCGTCAGAGGAACGATGCACTGAACGGCTTGCGGTTAGGCCAACGCCCACGTCTTGTGGCCTGACGACCATCCCGGCACCAACACTCCTCATCATCGTCTGCACGGACGGCTGGGAGAGGTGTGTCGTGCATTTCGAAAAAGCGGTCAATTGATGGCAAAAGTTGTCCGAAACGTCATTGTTTTGTAGAAAACTCAGCTTGCAGCTGAAAATTATTGTTCGGCGAAGGAATTATTGTTCGGGAAAAGGAATCTGAGAACATGAAATTACGGCAATTTTCTAAAAATCAGGTATTTTCGGGCAAACACTATATAAGATAGTGGAAAAAACAATGTCCACCGCTTGTCATGATATGTCAGATACATAATGGGAGATTCTTCCAATGGTTCTTCCAAATAGCCGCTTGGGACCTGTTCTGAAGGATGAACAGAAGGTCAAGGACGGCATCTTTTGTGTTCTACGGACCGATTGCAATGGTGTGACTTTCCCGAACGATATGGTGCCCAATACAACCTGTTATCATCGCGACTACCACTGGAGCAAGGATGGAACTTGGCAAACGACCATGACGGCTGGGCAAATGGTCGGGCTTCCCCAAGCCAGGGTGACGACGATGGTCTTGGCAGCGGTGTGGCAAACCAGATAGAAGTACGTATGATGTCTTCTTCGGAGGCAGCATGGTCTGGTTTCACGCCGGGACGGTGTGCCCTCTTAAAATAGGACGGAACCGAGCTTATCTGACCACCAAGGATTCTGTGTCTATCGATGGTCATGGATAATTTGAACACGCACAAACGGTCCACCTAGTATAACGCATTTGAACCCGCAGAGGTATTTCGTCTAGCCCAACGGAGGGGTTCACCATACACCCAAGCACGGGAGTTGGTTCAATATGGTGCAATTGAAATCAATGCCATGACGCGTCAATGCCTGGCACGGTGTAACCCTGACCGTGCGACGATGGTGCGTGAAACCAAAGCTTGGGCAGATTATCGGAATGAGACAGCCAAGCCGATTGATTGGCAGTTCAGTACCGAGGATGCACGCATTAAGTTGAAATCGCTTTATCCATCAATTCAATAAAGTTAGGATACCTAGGTCGGGGGTTTAAGTCCTTTCTCCGGTAACATTTTGGGGTATTTATAGAGCAAAATAACATTTAAGGGTGCGAAGTAAAATTTTTTACTTCGCGCCTTGAAAGAAACCTATCTTACATCCACATTAAAACTTTTGTGTGAGCCATGAGTTCACTACAATAAATACTCCCCTAACGTTACTGAGGACCAAATAATGACAGCATACATAAACTTTTTCCCACTAGGCAATGCCGATACACTTCGGCTTGACTTGGCCGACGGTCGAAAGATTCTTGTTGACTACGCCGCGATGCGTAATGACGACGATGACGAGGACAAGCGATGCGACTTACCCAAAGTACTTCGCCAAGATCTTAGAAAAGTTCACCGTGATTATTTCGATGCCGTTTGTATAACCCATACAGATTCTGACCACTGCAAGGGTTTCGGGGATTTCTTCTGGCTTGACCATGCTGCAAAATACCAAAGTAAAGATCGCGTCAAGATCAAGGAATTATGGGTCCCTGCAGCTGCCATTATAGAGGAGGGTTTGAAGGGAGACGCTCGCCTCGTTCGTGCAGAAGCTCGGCATCGCCTTCGTCAAGGTGAAAATATTTTAGTCTTTTCCCATCCTGACATACTTAAGAAGTGGTTTGAGGAAGAGGACTTAGATTTCGAGAAGCGAAAGCATCTAATCATTGATGCAGGAAATTTAGTTCCTGAATATGTGAAGACAGGGAAAGAAAAAGTGGAATTCTTCGTTCATTGCCCCTTCGGATGGCGACAAGATCAGAACTCTGTAATCCGTCGCAATGAGGACTCGATAGCGATACAAGCTACTTTCTTGGAGGGGAAGCGAGAAACTTGCTTGTTCATGGCGTCCGACATCAACCACGAGACCCTTACAGAAATTGTTCAAGTAACCCGTAAACATGGCAATAAGAAGCGCTTGAGCTGGGACATTATGAAATTAATGCACCATTGCTCCTATCTATCGCTCGGTCCAGAACGTGGTTACGAAGAAACAAAACCAGTTGCGGAAGTTGAGTGGCTCTTTGAGGACCAACGCAAAAACAAAGCGATAATTGTTTCATCGTCTTGGCCAATTCCGACAAAAGGTTCTGAGGAGGACAAAGGTGACCAACCTCCACATCGCCAATCTGCGAATTATCATAAACGTATTTCGAACAAGAAGAATGGAGAGTTCGTAGTGACAATGGAATACCCAAATCAGGATAATCCCAAACCATTCACCTACGAGGTGACTTCATTAGGAATCGCTCTTGTACTTACGGCTCCGATGATCAGTACGAAGGCTGCTTCTTCGACACCACGTGCTGGTTAATGCCAGTCAATGACTGGTTAGAAAATTTCGGGACTCCAATAAAACCCAATGACTTGGAGTCCCCTGCCTCCGCCCTTGTTACTTTCGTTGAACGCTATGCGGCGAATATTGCCAAATTTATTGAAGCACGACGTGGCCAAAATTCTGAATTGGTGATTTTCAAGTTTAAGACTGGCAAACCCCAAGATGCTGTCTACCCTATCCAAAGTGTCGAATGCATAGGCGTTAGATTTATAGATCAAATTCCCATGCCTATAGTCTATATTCTTCGAGATAATTTCCCGGATACCGACCACCAGCATCTTACACATGAGGGAGAGCCTCCTGCCATTTGCATTGACGACAGAACATGGGACGAAGCACGACTAACTTGGACTCCAGCAGAATTCATTGACCGTATATTGTCATGGTTTTGTCGGGCGGCTTACGGTAAATTACATGCTCGTCGACAACCACTTGATCCGGTATTCATCCACAGTTTCTTTCGTTTCTTCATTTCACGCAAAGTCCTCAACACCTGCAAAAATCTTGATCTTATCGCAATACCTATTCAGGAATGTACAAAGTCGTTTCGGATATGTTCAATTAAAGATTTAGAGTTTGGCAAGCCAATTATACCAATTTGTATTATATCATATACTATTCAACCTGATAAGATGAAGCGACTTACATCTTTACCGAGTAGTTTTGATAGCCTCACAAGGTTATTGAAGGATCGTGGATTAGATCTGTTAGATGATCTGCGCAAGCTTATCTCTATTGGGTTTAACAATGACTCCAATTTTGCCTGGCGCATCAACTCGGTATTTGGCGTGATTCTCGAAATGCCAATTATTGCTCCTGAAGGAGATAAGTATAACGGAACCGATTTAAGGGCTTTTGTCACTGACAAAAGTATCGGAGAAATTGCAGTTGCGTTAGGTGTTGCGTTAAACGCAGAATCCGATAAGGGCAGCAAAGCCAGATTTGTAAAGTCAATTCCACCATGCGAGGTGGACCAAGATGCTCTTAATAAGATTACTGTTCAGTCCGCAGAGGTACAATATGAGTTTGACCGTCACTTGGCAACCCAGATTTCAGGGCGGGAAAGTGTAGACAACCGCAAGGTTGTAATGGTAGGTGCTGGGGCTATTGGGTCGCATATCTCTGACTGCTTAATTCGTGAAGGTAGATTTCAATGGACTATTATCGATGACGACTGCCTTCTCCCCCACAATCTAGCACGGCATACTTGCTACAAAAACGATATTCCTCAGAACAAGGCGTTACTAGTTGCTAGGAATCTCTCAACCATACTTGGCAATTCACCATCTGTTGCCCGCTCAATTCCAGCTAATGTCATGACGTGTAATTCTGCTCGTCAAGAAATCGACCAAGCCCTAGAAGAGGCTGAATTAATTATTGACGCTACCGCTTCCCTTCCTGCCGAACGTTACATTTCTGATCATGACGCAACTGCACGCCGCATTTGTATTTTCTTCAATCCGTCCGGGGACGCTGCTGTACTTTTAGTCGAACCAACCGATCGTTCCCTTACATTACGTGACCTTGAGGCACAGTATTTGGGTTTGGTAATTCGTAAAAGTTCTCTTAAAGGGCATCTCACTCCACCTTCCGGTACATACACCTATACCGGCTCTTGTCGTGCCATCACGAATTTTATCCCGCAGTCTCATGTTATGACCCTCAGTGGCTTAATTTCAAAAGAAATTACCAAGGCTGTCGATTATGAAGAATCTAGAATTAGAATTTGGTCGCTCCGGTCGTCTGGAAAAGTAAAATTACTACAACCCGCTGTGAGTTTAGTAGAACGCTTTGAAAGTCAAGACTGGACCGTTACCATTAATCAAGGTCTGATCCGACATATTCTTACCATGAGAGAAACTAAACTACCTGAAGAAACTGGAGGCGTGCTTATGGGCATTGTTGATATTCCAGCAAAACAAATCCAACTAGTCGATGCAGCACAAGAACCGCCCGACAGTAAAGCTAGCCAGTATGGTTTCGAACGTGGCACATCGGGAGTTCAAGAGTATTTTGATCACGTCTCTGACCAAACGAGTGGCCAAGTTCGGTATGTTGGTGAATGGCACTCACATCCACCACACGTACCAGCCCAACCAAGTTCAACCGATCTATCCCAGATTGACTGGTTGTCAACACTATTTGAGATAGATAATTTGCCCGCACTTATGCTTATTGCGGCTGACGACCATGTAAGTATCATACTTGCAAATCAACAAGCTCAAAAATTAAACATAGAAGAATGTATATTCACCAAACACAGTGAGGACCACGCTTCATGAAGGGAACCAAAATTGGTCTAGCCCTGTCGGGAGGGGGCTCACGTGCGATCGCCTTTCATCTTGGTTGTCTTCGTGCACTACACGAATTAGACATCCTTGACAATATCAAAGCAATCTCAACCGTCTCAGGTGGAAGTGTAATCGGAGGGCTTTATGCAGTCCAAAATGGTTCATTTCCTGAGTTCGAAACACAGGTACGGCAATTACTTGAAAAAGGGTTGGTTTGGTCAGCGGTCAACAAAGCGTTCACAACAACAGAAGGCCTACGGGCGCTGTTGTGTTGCTTTATCTTGTTTCTCATAAACGTAGTGTTCTTTCTTCATTCGCTACTCGCTAGGTTGAATTCAATATTTTGCTCACACGAACGAAGAAAAAGTTGGAAACCAAAGGGTTGTTTATATAAATTCCGGAGGTTTGCCAGCATTACCACAATATTGCTTCGCATGTTCGATGAAAAATTCGGAGGTATACGTCTTAACCAACTGCCATCTGACAGACCTCTGCTTATCATACTTGCTGCAAATCTTCGTACTGGTTCAGCATTCTACTTCTCCCGGAAACACTCGGGGAGTTGGCGACTCGGGCAGTTGGCCGACAATAATATCTCTCTTGGGTACGCAGTAACCGCTTCTGCTGCGTCCCCCACGTTCTTACCAGCTTTGGATGAAGAGCTCACTTTCTGCCAGGATGATGGCAGTCACCGAAAAGAGCGAATTTCCTTGACCGATGGTGGAGTTTATGACAATTTGGGTTTAACACCTCTTTTGCCTGACCGTGAACATGAAAAAATTTTTGACTTCCCTGAAATCGAAAGCATTATTTGTTGTCGTGCCGGATACGGCTCTAGTTACCATCCACCTAGCCAATTTATCATAACACGTCTTATACGAGCTAGTTTATGCATTCACGAACGATCTCAAAATGTCGCCATCAACCTCCTCTTTAATTTGAAAAAGGCTGGGGAGTTAAAAGGTATAGTACATCCGTATCTTGGTCAAAATGACAGTAAATTAAGATGTTCGCCAACTGACTTAGTCACACGTGAAGATGTGGATGGTTATCCCACTGATTTTTGCGCCATGCATACAAATTGGATCGACAAATTGTCAAAGCGTGGTGAACAACTCACAAAGGCACTTATCGCTGAACACCATCCTGAATTATATGAGTAAACTGAGCACCAAGCTATAGCTCCATGTCACATCAGGAACAATAAAATCTGAAATCTACTCTTTTGCGGCAAATTTTCACTTAGGTAAATTATATGAAGCCCCCATGACATGTCTATAGGTTGTGAAAAGTTCCAGATGGTGTGGTCCCTGTTTTGCTATGATAATTCCAAAACCAACAACATTTTGTGACCTAAAATTATAGAATTTTACCCAAAATGGCTGGAGTCATCACCAAGGATAAATTAATTATAAATTGCAAAAAATAATTGCAAAAACGATAACCCTGCCCCATGATTTTATTTTTATTTCAATGAAGGAGAATCCCAAGTGAGTACCGTACACAGTTATTCAGTAGGAAACGGCGATATGTTTTCTATTCGACACGATTCAGATAATTGCACTATTATCGATTGTAGTATTTCGGATGGTTACAAGAATTGGCTCTTAGGAGAGATTGACAAACAAAGGGAGGGAAAAGGAATAATTCGATTCATTTCGACTCATCCTGACGAAGACCACCTTATGGGGTTGGCCACTTTGGATGAACATATCAAAATTATAAACTTCTATACTGTAGAAAACAAAGCAACCAAGGAAAACGAGACCCCTGATTTCAAATGTTACAAGCGGCTTCGAGATGGAAATAATGTATTTCATCTTGAAAAGGATTGTACGAGGTTTTGGATGAATCAAACTAGCTATGAACGTGATTCATCCGGTATAGGTATACTATGGCCAATTACATCAAACGAATACTTCAAAGAAGCACTGAAAAAGGCAGAAGGAGGAGAAAGCCCCAATAATATCTCACCTATAATTACGTATTCCCTTCAGGATGGAGTAAATATGGCTTGGTTAGGTGATCTTGAAACAAATTTCTTGGAGAACATAAAAGGTGAAATTTTATGGCCTAGCGTCGATATTCTTTTTGCCCCTCACCATGGAAGAGAAAGTGGAAAAATACCAAATTCCATTCTACGTACAATGGATCCAAAGATAATAATAATTGGCGAGGCTCCATCCAACAATTTAAATTATTATGGGAATTACAATACGATCACTCAAAACACTGCTGGTACAATTTATTTCGAATGCGTTAAAAACTGGGTTCACATTTATGTTAGTAGTTCAAACTACAGTGTAGATTTTCTTGAACACCCTGGGGCATACACATACAGTAATTACATTGGTTCTTTAGCCGTATAGTGACATCATACTGTTTCCAGTTATCATTGTCCAGGTTTCGGTTATCAATCTCCTTCACAATCCATTTCCAAGCCTGATCAAAACGGTTGGATTTCACCAGGGAACGGAAACGCAATACTGCTCGGCCTCCTTCCATACCCCACACCATATCAGATTTCTTCAGACGCTCTCCAATGTGCGTTTTGTTCGCGGCTTCAACAATGCCCGAGCCGATAGGTAATCCCATTGCCATTAAGGACGCATAATTCATTCGGTGACGGTGAGTCAAGAAGTACGCAAGAATAATATCAAGTTCCTATCTTGCCAGTGTGCTCTTGGCGCATACACGAAGAGCAGAAATGGCCCCGATTTAACGGCCAACACCATCATTATCCTGAGTTCGACACTTTGCCCCCATTTTCGCTTTTTCATTATTATTAAATCCCCAACAGCTCTACATTCTACAGTGTGTCATGCGGCTCACTCCGTGGTAATGCCTAATCAAAAAATAAATTTTGCTTTGTTAAATTTCTCCTGTATAATCAGCACCACACCACTTCATGTTTCTTTCTCATAGTCTAACCATTATGTAAATCCGAACGAAACCAACGACCCAAACCAAACAAGCTTCCGTCCCAATCGTCGCAAGCGACCTCAATACTCTCAACCACCACGAAGGAGGGGAAAGCGGTTGACAAGGCGATGGGTGTCAGGCTTGGAACCAAGGCATATGAATTGTGCCAGGATGAGGACTGAAAGCTGGGTCAAATAGTGGGAGAAAGAAGGGACTTTTGCGAGCCAAAAAAGAGGGTAATGTAGTGCCTAATTGAAAGAGGGCACCCCATAGAATCGGTGTTTTAAGCGATAAAGTGTCAAAGTCAGGAACAAGGAGGATTGCTTGGCATAAAGTAGATTGGCTTAGGTGTATACCGCTAGTTTTTGCAACTGTTTGAGGTTCTCCTGATTAGTGGTCAAGTCAATAAACGTGCCTTTATTTCAAAGGCTTATTGTCACGGGATATGTTCTAGTCATATCCAAAATGCGTTACATGGATTACAGACCAGTATCCTTATTAATGCACCGCTATCTTGCTGAAGAATGGAATGCCAAGTCAAGTCACAGGTGAATCCAGGAAGAAACGTAAAACGACAGGATTAGGGAGAACTAGGAATATATTTCTAACAACTGAATACAGGGATGGATAGGAAACAAACTTCACGCG
The DNA here is from genome assembly GCA_002239085.1 of Rhodobacteraceae bacterium bin131. Taxonomy (GTDB): domain Bacteria; phylum Pseudomonadota; class Alphaproteobacteria; order Rhodobacterales; family Rhodobacteraceae; genus MPNP01. The sequence continues at coordinate 28,067 of MPNP01000028.1, forward strand.
GCCTCAGTGGTTGAACTCCTTGCTCCACTCACTGGGCAAAACACCTCTGAATTAAAACTCAGCTGTGGGGAAGCGAGAAAAGTGAAACGACCGTAAATCAATCAATGTCTGAATACAAAATTCACTACTGCTTATTACAGGGTGGATTATACTGTTTGATAAAGTCAGTCTCAATTTGAATTCTTTCCTTTTCATCTTTCTCCTCATGAATACAAATACAATTGAATCCTTTGGACATTACACATTTCATCTTATCAAATTCATGTTCGTCCATTCTTCTGCCAAAATGCTCAGTTTGTCCAATATACAGAAATTTAATTTCTTCTTTATGACCTTTTCTAGCGGCGAATATGTACACTCCACTATATTTATCAATTGGATCTTTAATTGGGTAATCTGGAAACACAGTGAATGTGTAAGTTTTTCCAGCAGCTGTAAATGCTTTTTTATAAGATGTCATTATATGCTCCAAGATTTAAATTAACTTGTTGATTTAGAAAATAATTGCTCTTTTATATAGAATTATCTAGGACAAGACCCATAGCAACATTTTTTGCACTTTTTTTGAAAGCCCCACTAGGAATGGTTATCCATGTGCTTTTGGGAGCACGGACAACCGAATTCTAGCCTTGAGGGAAGATTTCATTACAAAATAGATAGATCTCAAGGCCATTACAAGAACCCTGACCAGCGACCTTGATTGAAATTTATCTCTCGCGGTGCAGAGAGTAACCCTGATCAGCGATCATAAAAATAAAAAAACCCGTTAGATTACTTGTAAAAACGGCATTGACATGCTATTATCACAACAAAATAAACCTAACCCAACGGGTGAACATTATGATATTACCAAATACCTTTCCTGTCAAGGTCCAATTTACCCCCAAACAAGACACAACACCCTTTGGTGGTGTCCTGGCGTTTTTAAAGATTCTGTGTGATCGGAAAATCCTTCACAAAC
>MPNP01000353.1 GCA_002239085.1 Rhodobacteraceae bacterium bin131
GTCAGAAAAATGTCGTTCCTTGACACAGCTCCATCACTTCAACATGGCAACGGGTGGACTTTTCCAAACTACGGGAATTGCGAACCTTGTTCTGATATCCATTGATAGACAGTTTCAACAGAGCCACGGACCACATGGAGGTTAACCCGAACCCGACCATGCACCGGCATGCTCAAACCCCATCTCGCTCAACGCAAGCGACTGGACAAACGCATCAATCGCCCATACCGGATTGTCCTTGGCAACATCATCGTCTACACGCAGTGGTATCAGCTAAACCGCTGCGGGGACTGAAGTTCCTGGTACTGTCGTATCGACATAGTTAATCCCAAATTGACAAAATTATTGATTGTTCATCACCAGTGAATCACAGATGATTGACTCAGTCAAGGGGGAAAAAATGTTTGAAAAAAAGTGAGGACAAAAGGAATGGTACGAAAGACGAAGATAAACTGACTGTCAGGATTGGGGACAGGCTATAAAAACTGGCAAAATATTACTCAATAAAAGGGTGAAAGTACTTGATATCGTGGGAACCAAACCGGGTGAACTGATGGGTAGGGTTTGCTTCCGAGGCACCAGCTCCTGATACTTAAAAATACCAGTCCTCCACAAGGTCCTTGTTCAGCCGATGAGCCTGTACTAATCTGTCACAGATACTACCTGAGTAGTTACAAAACCGGTAAAAAGTAGTGCCCATTTTTGAGGAATGCCCCTTATTTTACCGAGATTTCAGCGATATAATGTCTGAAGTCAAGACCTCATACTCTGACTCCCCATCCAGTCAGAAACTCAAGACTGGGAGCTATTTCAAGAGTTCACAATTACAGGTGCCTGGGATTTAGTTGTCGAATTACTTGCGAAAGCCACCCTCAGTCAGTATTTACATTTAGGAACCTCCAGGAGTGAAAGGTTTCATAATCAAGGTAAAGTTAGAAACTATTAAACCCTAACTTTATTTTAAACTGGAGGTGGGAGTGTAGATTTAATTGATGTTTTTATTACCGGCTTGGAGTAAAATACATGAGCAATCAAAAAGATGCCTGTACCCAATCAGCATCGGGTCAATTAGGCACTAGCTGTCAGCAGTGTGGCAGTAAAAATATTATTTTTGAATGGATCGATCATACTTTTGCTTATGGGTCAGGCGAAAATCCAACACCAATAGAAGCCACAGTGCCTGTTATTTCATGCAAGGAATGTAAAACCGAATACCTTGATAGAGAAGGTGAAAGGATTAAACATGATGCTGTTTGTAAACACCTCGGGGTATTAAACCCTAGCGAAATTAAGAACTTAAGAAATAGCTTTGGCTATAACCAAGAAAGATTTGCTGAGATAACCAAGTTTGGTGTGGCAACTTTGCGGGAATGGGAAAGAGGGGCAAGCATCCAGTCTCCTGCATCGGATAATCTTCTGAGGTTGCTGT
>MPNP01000354.1 GCA_002239085.1 Rhodobacteraceae bacterium bin131
TTGTTTATGTCATGTGCGTCAATGAAATTAAAGGGCGTTCTATCATTTTGTTTCCAAGCTTTCATTAATCTGTAATAATGAATATCGTTATCGCCATCAAAAGAAACAAATACTTTGTTTCGGTAAGACAAATTATTTTCCTTTCTTTTCAAGAATAACTTACTTCAAGTTGATTCTGGTTGATGTAATCTAATTGGATAACTGGAAGTTAAGTGGTTTTATGGATACAACTGAGAGTTTAAATGGTAAACTACTATAAAGGATTCAAGATATTTCCTATACCTCATAAGGTGGATTTTTCGAGTCCGCCTGAAAATGAAAATAATCCCCACTGAAAGAAGGGTTTTGATTTGTAAATCTCTATTAAGGTTCGGTACCTGATTTTGTTTTTTTCATAATAATGTCAGATTGATTTAAGTGTGATATACAAAAAACCTCACCGTCATCATATTGATATTGGAATACATATACATTGAGCTTGGATACAGACTCTAGGAAACCCAATACCGTATTAAATGGTCACTAACAACTATATTCGGACATATCTTTTCTGACCCAATTTCTTTCTTGACTTCCGACATGTAATCGCTGAAACTCCAGTAAAATAAGGGTCTTAATCCCAAAAAGAGCACTACTTTTCCCCAATTCTTCGTTTACATCCAACGCCTTATTTCTGACTTATTTTTCTATTCTCTGTTGCGTTTCACTCCCCTCCTTTATCAATGATTTCACACGCAATCACGCACCCTGTTTCATGACCAGTCTGCCGCCTCAATGGCACTTGGATGGTCACCTCCTTTTGCAATAACCTTCAATAGTTTCAGTTGAACAAAGGTTCACCTTGCCTTGTACCAGTCCGTTTGTTTCATACTCCACCAGAAGAACGTTTAGCGTCCTCCCCTGACCCAAATTGCTGCCCTGAAGTCATGGTCAACGAACATCGGTTCCACACCAGCCCCAGCGTCTGATAAATCTCCCGCCCATAACTTGAAACTTGGCTCGGCATCCCAAACCGTCCCTGACCCGCCGAATCATTCAAGATACTGATTTGGATCCCGAGCAAAGCCCTCTGTATCCGAGCGGTACTCATGCTATGATCCCGCAGCCGATAACTGTTTTCATTGATGGAAATAACAACCGCAACAACCATGCAAAGCTGTTGCCAGCGCCAAAACATTCTATTGCCTTGATTGAATCTATACTGGATCAGGCCTCATCTAGCGATTTTCTAAATGTTCTTTTGTTATGCTAAGCATCTTTTATTTGAGCATTACATCCCTGTTCTCCAAACCAGTTTCCAGCATGAAGTCTTGTTCTTCTGTTCCATAAACCATCAGTCCTTTTTTGGTGGATTATGCATAATTATTCTGTATTCTGGCAATATTTCCTTGAGTATCCTCTATGATAACACGCTCCTAATAATAC
>MPNP01000355.1 GCA_002239085.1 Rhodobacteraceae bacterium bin131
GGGAGGTTTATGGCAACCTCACAGGAGCTGCTCTTTCCTCTTTGACCCATCGTGAGAATTCTCCATGGGCCGAAGTCCGCGCAGAATCAAATGGCAAGAGAAACACCAACATTGACAACGAAATCATAAAGAAATACTACAAGAAACTAAAATCTAATGGCAAATAATTTTCAAGAATAAAGAGATGTTGATGAAGTAAGAGAAGCAGAAGAAATCCTTTCCACAGAACCTGTAGATCAGGATATGATTAAACCTAGGTTGATGTTGGAGATACAGCGTGTAGAAATGCGCAATAAAGCCTTCTGGGTCATGGTTATACTTCTCGCCGCTTTAGCTATTCTTGAATTGTATTTCCTTAACTTCATAATCCAAACATCTGGAAAAGAGATAAAATACGAGCTTATCGTGTTGGCGGTCAGCCCAATTGTCTCTACTACCCTGATAGTCATGGCCTTCCTTATTGGAGCATTCCGTGGATTCAATGAAGAGAAGGAATCTTCAATTCCAATAAGCATGATTAGAAAAATTCTTGAGGGAGGTTCAGCAGAGTGAAAGAAATATGGGGAATTCTTATGGGCAACAATTGCGACAATTATTTATGAATTCCTGATTGTTTTTATTTATAGCATATTTTTTTCTCCTTGTTTATCGATTGAACGAGAATCCGGGTAGAGTACCAAACGCTGCATGTCTTCCAATGCAGGGATACCACTTGCTGTGATACCACACTCTGATCCGGTTCGGTGGCTGACCCGCAAGCCAGCTCCGTGACCCCAATCCCACATGCGTGGTCCAGCACTCCGGGAAGCCACACCCATCGATAATTACGGTTCCATTGCTGGCGAACCCATTCCCCAAGCGGGTGGCTCCCGGTTTCCTCCACAACCGCGTCCCGTTGATAGTGGAAACTCTTCGTCGCATGAGTGTCAAGAAACCATCGCTCCTTCTGGTATCAGACCCTTGGTCGCCAACTGCCACAGGGCCACCAACAACTTACGAGCCAGAGCGGCTATCATCCGGCGGCGATTCCGACCATGCCCATCCATGGTTCTCGCATAATACCAGAGGGTCAATTGACTCGCGGGCTGGAAATGAAGCCAGCACCACGCCATCTGAATCAGATGTTTGCGGACGCGGGATGGCTCTGCCTTAGTAATTCCCTGATCGTGGTCAACTGTTCCACTGCTCCAGGGTTCTGAGATGAGACCGGCCCAGCTGCCAAGTTGGCGTCGGTTCTTAAAATCGTGACTGAACACATATTAACTGCTAGACAGAAATCAACCGTCAGGCCTTAGTGGGTGCAGCACTATTAGACATGCCCCACTCAATGCTACTATTATCACTGAGGTTATTAGCTTTAAATCCAGCACAAACCTATCATAGAGCATTCGTTCCTATGGAAGTTTGGTACTTAAAA
>MPNP01000356.1 GCA_002239085.1 Rhodobacteraceae bacterium bin131
AACATAATCGTACACACTCGGAGGTCACAACTAAACCGCTGAGCGGGGCAGAACTTCCTGGTACCGTCGTATCAACATCGTTCATCCTCAATGGACAACAATCATTGACTGTTCACTACCAGTGAATTAGTGTTGATTCACTGAGTCCTGACTTCGACACTTTACCCCTAATTTCGCTTTTTCATTTTTTTTAAATCCCCAGCAGCTCTACATTCTGCAGTTTGTCATGCGGCTCACTCCGTGGTAGTGCCTAATCGAAAAAATAAATTTTGCTTTGTTAAATTTCTCCTGTATAATCAGCACCACAATAATTCATTTTTCTTTCTCATAGTCCAACCATTATGTCCATCCGAACGAAACCATCGCCCCAAACCAAAAAAGCTTCTGTCCCAATCGTCGCAAGCGACCTCAATACTCTCAACCACCACGAAGGAGGGGAAAGCGACCGGCAGGTGATGGGTATCAGGCGTGAAACCAAGGCATATGAATTGTGCCAAGATGAGGACTAAAAGCTGGGTCAAATAGGGGGAGAATGAAGGGACTTTTGCGAGCCAGAAAAGAGGGTAATGTAGTGCCTAATTTAAAGAGTGTACCCCCATAGAATCGGTGTTTTAAGCGATAAAGTGTCAAAGTCAGGGCAACATAATCGTACACACTCGGAGGTCACAACTAAACCGCTGAGCGGGGCAGAACTTCCTGGTACCGTCGTATCAACATCGTTCATCCTCAATGGACAACAATCATTGACTGTTCACTACCAGTGAATCATTGTTGATTCACTGAGTCAAGAGACAAAAGATCAGTGTAGAACAAAAGTGAGAGCAAAAGGAATGGTACGAAAGACGAGGATAAACGTGACTGTCAGGATTGGGATTTGGCTATAAAAACGGGCAAAATATTACTCAATAAAGGGGTGAAATGAATACTTTCACAGTCTCGTGATTGAGCCGAGCCCTTGCCACGCTTGATACGGTCTTGTCAACACTGCTTCTCACCCTCGTTCAAATGAACGCGGTCAATGTTTCTGCCTGTCTTTTCCATCATCATTATCCTCTATCAATACTCCCCAGTTTTAGCTCCAACCGACCAGTTAGGCAATCATGATGCACCTGATTATTGAGGAAGAATTGCTGCTCGCAATTAATTGGTGGTGTGCATTGACAATATGACAGAGAATAATGCAAATTAATTACATCACCTCAAAGGTGTTGTGATACTGGTAATATTCTCCATGCAGATTTTATTTCCAAAAAGAGTTGTAATGGAAATTACTATTTTGGTTGCTATTATTCTTGCATGGCATACAATTTCTTCCCATGCCACTCCTTAAACTACTATCCTTGAATGCTTCCAGAGCTTTTATTTGACCACATTTGGGGCATTCCTTCATATTACCTTTGCCTAACTGATCTG
>MPNP01000357.1 GCA_002239085.1 Rhodobacteraceae bacterium bin131
ACTCAAGTGGTGCTTTGTAGCAGAAAGCTCATTACTGGATAACGTTGCTTTAACGTTCATTAAGGTACAATCAAAGCATTTTGCCTTTTTGTTTTAGGCCTAAGTTTGGTAGGTCACTTCACAAAGGTTTTCAAGCCAATGTGATGATGACTTTGCTATGCCCCCTGACACTACGATATTCTTATAAGCCTAAACGCTTAAGCCGCAAACACAAGCTAACATGGTCATTGAGGAACTTATAATTGAGCCAGAAAAGTCACTTATGCTGAAGTGATTGTGGGATGATTCACATGCACATGCGCTATCAATGAAGATTAAATTACCGAATTGTAATTGACTTGACCCCTTTTCATGCTTAGATAATGAGTGATAGAAAAATTCCACAACAGGGGTAATTTTGACTTTACCGCAAAAACGCAATCCCTTTAAGCCTGGCTATGGAGAGATGCCACCGCTTTTAGCTGGGCGTAATAAGCTTCAAAACAATTTAAGGGAACGGTTAATTGACCTTACCCAACAAGACTGTCGAACAACCCCAATTGCACTTATGGGTCCGCGTGGATGTGGCAAAACTGCCTTGCTTGCCTGGATAGAGCAGGAAGCAAAAGCATTAAAATTACCTGTCATCATTCTCGACAAACAGGCTTTTGGAAGCATCGATTCACTGCTACAAAAATTGTATAGCCATGCCAAGAAGGGCAAACAATCTAGCGAGATATCGGTCGGTGGGGAGATAAAGGAACCCATCTTGAACCTTGTGTCATTGAATGCGGGTTACAAGCGTGCTTCACAAACGGATATTCAGGTGAGCCTGTTTCTTGAAAAGTTATTAAGCAGTATTAACAAGAAGGGCTTTGTCATCCTCATTGATGAGGCACATGATATGCCTTCTGAAGTGAGTAAAGTGTTTTATGATGCGGCTCAACACACGGCCCGGAATCATCCAATTTTGTTGGTGATTGCGGGAACTCCTGACCTGGAAATGGTTCTCACTCGTTCCCATGCGACTTTCAGCGAACGAATACAAAGTGAGAATATTGGTCGTCTCAACCGAGAAGAAGCCAAGCAAGCCCTTATCAAACCTTTTGGTGCTTCTGTTACATTTAATGACCACGATTTGAATACGGTACTGAACGAAGCTCAAAATTATCCTTACTTCATCCAGCTGTGGGGTTATGCACTCTGGGAAGTATTAGCAAGTACTCAACAAGGTTATGTTGGGAAAACTGAAATTGATGCGGCCCGTGTCGAATTTAGTCAGAGGTCATGGAAGCTCTATAATCGGCGAATGCTTGAGCTGAATGCGAACAATATGCTCATTCCCATAACTGAAATGGCATTACGATTAGGGGAAACGCGTCAACCCACTTCCCGTGATTTTGCTGTGACCGCTCAGCGAA
>MPNP01000358.1 GCA_002239085.1 Rhodobacteraceae bacterium bin131
AAGAAAATGCTTAAAATAATTTTATACCCTTATTATTGTTTGTTGCATTCTCCTCTATGAAACTTTGCTCGGTCCAAGTGCAATTCAAGATTTGCAGATGATAAATTTTGTCTGACAGCTTATTCAGATCTTTCAGTTTATGACTCCCTAAATTTATTGGATTTAATTAAGAATATTTAATGACAAAACAGAGTTTTCCAAAAGCTGGTGAAGGAACAACGCAATCATCAAAAACACCTGTTGTTTGGGGATTGGCAAAGAATATTGAGAAATTATTTTACATTTATGACTACCTCATAGTAACTTTTGCTAGTGTCATATCTATATTGTTAGCAACTTGGTATTTAAGTTCACAACTTAACAACTTTCGACTAGAAGCAATCAAGAGGGATAATAACTTTCGACTAGAAGCAATCAAGAGGGATAATAACTTTCGACTAGAAGCAATCAAGAGGGATAATAACTTTCAGCAAGAAGCAATCAAGAGGGATAATAACTTTCAGCAAGAAGCAATCAAGAGGGATAATAACTTTCAGCAAGAAGCAATCAAGAGGGATAATAACTTTCAGCAAAGTTTCAAAAACTTTGAGTTGGCAATGAATGAGAATTTCCGTATCCAAGCCGAAATGTTCAATGCACATTTCACCGAAATAATTATAGAAATAAGATCAATCGGTGAGAAATTGGATAATATCAATATAAGTATGAACAAAATTGAAGCAAGCCTGTCTAATATCGATGTAAGCTTGCCTAATATTCAAGAAGATGTCTCTGATAAAAACAATAAGATTGACCCTATCGTTGAATTTCCACTAACTGAAGCACTTAATTTAACACCGTATTAATTGATTTCATTCCACTTTCTACCTAGGATTGAGAATAAACGTTCGCTACAGTTTATAATTCTTAGCAGAAATAGACGACCTAAGGCCCTTGATGCTCAATAATCCCCAAACAAGTGAATTGCTCTAACAATATAATCAATTTCCTTGAACCAATTCATCTATGCATGAATGGTCAGGACAAATTAATGCTTTCAAGCTTCCATCTCTTTTGAGGGAATAAATGGGAAAAAGAGGCCGGATGACCAAACTCCAAACCATCTCTCCCCTTCATGCCAGTGATTAGAACAGATTTCTACTAAGCGAAAAAAACTCTTTCGGTCAATCAGCGCTTCAAGGTTTCTCCGAATAAGAATATATGGCGATACCTCACCAGTAAGCGGGTCTTTTTCAACCCGAATGGGATGGGCTAGACCGGCTATCACTTGGTCATCGACATTCGTAAAGAATGTAACACTTTGGTCTATACCGAAGTTATCAACTTCGAAATCAACAGCGATAAAGGGTGCATCTTCAACTTTAATTCCAACTTTTTCAACAGGGGTGACTA
>MPNP01000359.1 GCA_002239085.1 Rhodobacteraceae bacterium bin131
TTGAAAAATTTTCTTCTTTGACCACAACCGCAATAACACCTTCGCCAAAATCGGGATGAGGAACTCCGACAATGGCTGATTCCTTGACCTCCGGTAATGAATCTAAGACCGTTTCCAGTTCCTTGGGGTAGACATTTAAGCCCCCCGTAATTATTAAGTCCCTGCTTCTTCCCTCCAAAGTAAGCAATCCATCATCATTGACGCTCCCGAGATCTCCGGTAATAAAATATCCATCCTCTGTAAATTCCTTTTGAGTGAGTTCAGAGTTATTTAGGTAACCGGAAAACAAACTTGGACTTTTGACTTCAATAGCACCAATTTGATTAGGACAAGCGATACAGTTTTCTAGCGGATCTCTAATTCTTAAATCAACTCCCGGTAAGGGGAGTCCCACTGACCCAACCAATTGCTTTCCTTCAATTGGGTTAGAGGTTAAAATGTTTGCTTCAGTCATGCCGTATCTTTCAACAATAACATGACCTGTTTTTTGCTTCCACAAATGATGGGTCTCAGCGAGCAAAGGAGCTGACCCCGAAATAAACAAGCGAAAGTGGTCAAATGAAAGTTCTTCTAATTTTGCATTTTCCAAGAGACGTGTGTAATGAGTCGGAACCCCCATCATTGCAGTACACTGTGTCAATTGGCTGATTATATCATCAGTATCAAATTGACGAATGAACATGATCCTCCCTCTACTAAGCAGTGAGACATTTATTGCGACAAATAAGCCATGCAAATGGTACAGAGGAAGGATATGCAATAAGGTATCTTCGGCATTGAAACGCCATAAACTATTGAGTGCAAGAGCATTGGAAAGAAGAGCTTTGTACGAAAGCTGTACTCCCTTGGGTTTGCCAGTCGTTCCAGAAGTGTAAAGTAATGCAGCAATGGAATTTTCGGACAGTGAAGCACTTTTGGCATGACCCGGAACGGTTTGCCTTAATTCATTAAAAGAACCGGATTCGTCAGAATTGAGTATCAGGGTTTTGGTTTTAGCTTCGCTTGATAATTTGTGGGATAATGACTCAACCCTTTTATTAGTTGCTATCAATAATTTAGGTTTTGCGTCGTGGAGAAAGAACTCTACCTCAAAGTCTGTATAGGCGGGGTTGATAGGAAGAAAAACTGCACCAAGACGAATACAGGCGAGATAAATTTCTATAACACTGAGCGATTTATGGGCGAGAACAGCTACACAATCACCGGGCAAGATATCAAAATGTCGCAATAAACAACTTGCTTTGGCAACGTTTTTAAAAAATGTCTTGTAGGAAATATTTAGTCCATTAGGATCAAGAAAAAGTGGTTGGTCAGGGGATTTTCTTTCTCCTTCAGACAATGTTTCGTATAAAGCACTATTCATTTTATCTGAATAAAACAAT
>MPNP01000360.1 GCA_002239085.1 Rhodobacteraceae bacterium bin131
GATTGGTTTATCACCCTGATTTCGGGGGATATCGCCATCAACTATTAAGTTTGACGGGGTAATTCACAAAGGTTTTCAAGCCTGTGCGATGATGACTTTGGTATGCACCCTGAAACTACGATATTCACTTAAGCCTAAACGCTGAGGTCTTTGGTACAAGCTAGCATGGTCATTGATGAACTTATTATCGAGCCGGAAAAGTCACTCATGCTGAAGTGATTGTGGGATGATTCACATGTACATGCGCTATCCATGAGGTATAAATTATCGAATTGTAATTGACATTCCCCCTTTTCATGCTTAGATAATGAGTGATAGAAAAATTCCACAACAGGGGTAATTTTGAATTTACCACAAAAACCCAATCCCTTTAATCCTGGCTATGGGGAATTACCACCACTTTTAGCTGGGCGTGATATTGTTCTGAACAGATTACGGCAGAGGTTAATCGCCGTTAAGAAAAAAGTAATCAAAACAACTCCAATTGCACTTACGGGGCCGCGTGGATGTGGCAAAACTGCCTTGCTTGCTTGGATACAGCTGGAAGCAAAAGCATTAAAATTACCTGTCATCATTCTCGACAAACAGGCTTTTGGAAGCCTCGATTCACTGCTACAAAAATTGTATAGCCATACCCAGAAAGACAAACAATCTAGCGAGATATCGGTCGGTGGGGAGATAAAGGAACCCATCTTGAACCTTGTGTCATTGAATGCGGGTTACAAGCGTACTTCACAAACGGATATTCAGGTTATCCTGTATCTTGAAAAGTTATTAAACAGTATCAACAAGAAGGGCTTTGTCGTCCTCATTGATGAAGCTCATGATATGCCTTCTGAAGTGAGCAAAGTGTTTTATGATGCGGCTCAACACACGGCCCGGAATCAACCAATTCTATTGGTGATTGCGGGAACCCCTGATCTGGAAATGGTTCTCACTCGTTCCCATGCGACTTTCAGCGAACGAATACAAGTTGCACGGATTGGTCGTCTCAACCGAGAAGAATCCAAGCAAGCCCTTATCAAACCTTTTGGTGCTTCTGTTTCATTTAATGACCACGATTTGAATACGGTACTGAACGAAGCTCAAAATTATCCTTACTTCATCCAGCTGTGGGGTTATGCACTCTGGGAAGTATTAGCAAGTACTCAAAAAGGTTATGTTGGGAAAACTGAAATTGATGCGGCCCGTGTTGAATTTAGTCAGAGAGCCTGGGACCTCTATAATCGGCGAATGCTTGAGCTGAATGCGAACAATATGCTCGTTCCCATAACTGAAATGGCATTACGATTAGGGGAAACGCGGCAACCCACCTCCATTGATTTTGCTGTGACCGCTCAGCGAATTGCTGGGAATAAATCCCTACTTG
>MPNP01000361.1 GCA_002239085.1 Rhodobacteraceae bacterium bin131
TTAAGGGCTGTATTTTACGCTTTGGCAAATTATATAGAATATAACCGAATGCAATTTGGCGAGTTGGCGGAGTGGTTACGCAGCGGTCTGCAAAACCGTGTACACCGGTTCGATTCCGGTACTCGCCTCCATAAATTAAGCAAAAATAATCTTATGAATGAAGAGGGCGAATTCATTTGAGGAATTTGGGGCAATCCATCAAAGCTTGACAATTGAAGTAATAGGATTGGCCTTCATTCATAAAGTAATATGGCTATGAATACGAGTGCCAAGCAGATTGTAAACAACCCTTCGGAAACGACAGTGCCCTCATACACCTTGTCAGTAGCCCCGATGATGGATTGGACTGACCGTCATTGTCGCTATTTATTTCGGCAATTTTCGCGCTGTACTCTTCTTTATACCGAGATGATTACAGCGCCCGCTATCATTTATGGCGATGCCGAACGGCACTTGGCCCACAATCCAATTGAACACCCACTTGCATTGCAAATTGGCGGTTCCAAACCTAATGAACTTGCTCAAGCAGTTATGCTTGGCAACAAGTATGGTTTCAAAGAAATCAACTTGAATATGGGTTGCCCATCGGGACGAGTAGCAAACGGTTGTTTTGGGGCCAAATTAATGACTCTCCCCGAATTGGCTAGTGATTGTATTAAAGCAATGCTTGATGCCTCAGATTCTGTTGAAATAACGGTGAAGTGCCGCATTGGGGTGGATGATGACAATCCCAACCAAGTTCTTCCTAAACTCATTGAGCGATTCTCAAACATTGGAATAAAACGCATCATAATCCATGCTCGGAAGGCTTATTTGAATGGCTTAAATCCCAAAGAAAATCGAACAATTCCACCTTTAAATTATGGATTGGTTTATGCCATAAAAAAGCATTTTTCTGAACTTGATGTATGTATTAACGGTGGCATAACGGATTTAGATCAAGTCACTTACCATCTTGGTCAGGGTGTTGATGGGGTTATGGTTGGACGCGCCGCTTACCAAGATCCGATTAGGCTTCTTTCTGAAGCTGATACAATAATATATGGTCAACCTGTGCATGATTCATTAGATCAAGCTTTAGCCAAGATGGTTGAGTACATTGATCAAGAGGTAACAAGTGGCACACCGATAAGGCATATAACGCGGCACATGCTGGGATTATTTACTGGTCAAAGAGGGGCAAAAATCTGGCGGCGTAATTTATCCTCGCATGAATTCATGGATCAAGAAGGAATTCAAGGAATCATAAAGACATTAGAATTACTAAAGTCCTTTGAAACAGGAGTGCCTCTATTTGAGATTGAGTCAAATTAAGTTGAGTTTATCCCTCGTATTAGCAATTTTTATCTGGGTACTTAAAAAAA
>MPNP01000362.1 GCA_002239085.1 Rhodobacteraceae bacterium bin131
AAAAATATTAATATCCAACTCGCAAAATAGTTTTCAAATTATTTTCCACCGAACTACTCTATTATAAATAAATGCTACTCTATTATCCAAACCTATTTCACAATTTTTCCATTGGCGATAACATAAAACTGCTATGAATTATACATAAAGTCTTTGTATCAATTTAAATTATAACTTCTCAATTCTCAGCAAAGTTGGTTTCATCTCAATGGATAAAAAATCAAAATCACACACCACCAGTCATCAAATGGAATGCCGTCCTTGGGGAAGCTTTGAAAGCCTCCGAATGGGAGATGGCTTTCAAGTAAAATCTATCATTGTTAATCCTGGCTCCAAATTGTCCCTGCAATCGCATAAATTTCGGTCAGAACATTGGACCGTCGTTAGAGGTCAAGCCCGTGTTACATGCGATGATCAAGTGTTTGACCTGTTTCCCAATCAAACAACCTATATTCCTCTTGGTGCGCGTCATCGCCTTGAGAATTCCGGCAATGAAGAACTTGAAATTATTGAAGTTCAGTGCGGTACATACTTAGGCGAAGATGACATCATTAGGTTTGAAGATGACTTTGGAAGAGATTGATTTAATGAATTCTCCTGGTTTGCATTTTGATGTTACATTACAAGATACAATTCGCACTTATTGTACAGAATTAGAGGATTTGAAATTGAAGGATCTCAGTCAATGATAGAACCAATGTATAAAGTTGAAATGGATCCAATCTCAATCACTCACGGGAAAAACGGGGGAACAAAAAAGTCTTGCCCAAATGAGGGTAGAGTTATTGAGATGTATCGCGGTTCCTTAATAGGACATTTTGGAATAAACGAGGGAAAGACTTATTACAATGTCGTAATAAAAGGATGGGGAGCCGAGAATAAATATCTTGATGCAAATCGTTTGGATACACCAATTCACGAGATTTGGAAAGAATACTTCAAATCCCTCTCCACTTGCGAAAAATGTAAACGGAGATTGTATTCACATCGTGCGTGGTTGGCTGCATTAATCGTTAGTGTGATATCTTCAGCAATCGTCCTCTCGGTCAGTTACGGTTTAAACGTACACCATTAATTACGGTTGCAAGGGAACCTTATGGAACAAGCTCAGGAGATTTCGAAGGCATCAACAGGTATTAAAAAACCTGTTAGATTACGTAAGAAATGATTGTTTCAACGAGTCGGTAATAATGTAAAGCGATGGAGAATCGCCACTTTTGACATGTATCTGTTCCGATATGCTTGCCAATCTATGAACTTACTATTTGCTACAAAATGGAAATTGAAATAAAGGGCAGACTAAATCCGTGGTCGTTTTGGTTCCGTTTTCTTCACTAAAACTGGATTGC
>MPNP01000363.1 GCA_002239085.1 Rhodobacteraceae bacterium bin131
CGCAATTATCCAGCGAAAACTACAATGAAGCCAAACGCTTTGTGATGCTGATTGATGCTCTCTATGAAAATCAAATCAAACTCATCCTTTCAGCCGCAACTCAACCAGAAAATTTATACCTAGAGGGGACCGGCTCGTTTGAATTTAATCGAGCCGTTTCAAGGCTGAATGAAATGCAAAGTGCCGATTGGGTTAATCAATGATCTTCTAGCCAAAAGAAGGCCAACATCAAACACCTGATTGCATTATTGATGAATCGCTAAATTTAAGCAAACATGTGGCCGTATAAATGGTCAAATCATTTTCTACATGACGATTTTAAACCCACTCTTTGTCGTCTTTAAGGTCCACATAAGATAGCACCCCTTATTATTTACTCTGAATGAAATTTGCTTGTGGAGGACATTATGTGCGAATCTCAACTCTATTATTCTTGACTTCGTTGCCCGAACCAAAATCCATGGTAATCACCTCAACAAATACATTCTTGACCAATTACCACTCATTCCACCTGAGACTTATGAGACAACCTATATTGGCTCTCGTTCAGCACTGGAGATTGCACGCGAAGCTGTCATTGCGTTGACTTATACCGCTCAGGACATGACCTCGTTTACCCAAGACCTCAATTATGTTGATGCTCAGGGCAAAGTTCTGCCCCGGTTATTTGGGATATTCGGCAGCGAACAATCCGCATGGCTCAACTTGACGCCTTGTATTGTCTTCTTTATGGCGTTCATCATCACGAAGATATACGATACGTTTACTCAACGTTTCCGATTGTAGAGCGCGAAGCCAATGAGACCCGGGGAGGATATTTATCAAGAGATTTATGTCTCATGTGGCTGAATGCAATGCTTGCCGGGAATGGTGAAAAGGATGTTGCCTTCCTGGAATATGCTCATGGTTGATTAAGCCCCAACTCCAAGACTAGATCCCTTATTCATATTACTACATTCAGGTTTATGGTTGTGCGGCATAAACTTCAATTGCGATGTTCTCAGAAAGGAGACATTGATAAATCCACTATGGATGCAAATAATCCTGTTGGGGTGCAAATAATTACCACTTATCACGGCTAAAACACTCAATATCCTAAGTGGGGGTTAAAATAATTCTATGAATAAGGTGTCTTTGGGTGTATAATAGCGTTGTAACTCAGCTGAATTGATATCAATATCGGATAAATGATTGACACTAAAACTCTCACAATTACCCACGAAATTCTATACCAAGTGGCCAAAATTGATGAGTTTAAGGGACAATGGCTTTCCTTGGGTGTCATGCCCCCTGAACGTCTGAACACTTGGCGCGAATTATCCACCATCG
>MPNP01000364.1 GCA_002239085.1 Rhodobacteraceae bacterium bin131
TGGTTAGTAATTCCAATCGAAACAACTTGATCAAGATTCGTGTCATTGACTACCTTCTTGCAAACTGATAAAGTTGTTTTCCATAAATCTTGAGGGTTGTGTTCAACCCAACCTGAATTTGGGTAGTATTGTCTGAACTCTTCTTGAGCAATCGCTTGTGGAACGAAATTCTCGTTAAAGAGAATGGCTCTTGAGGAGGTGGTACCTTGGTCAATTGAAAGTATCAATGGCATTGTTAATTAATCCGATTAAATATTCCGTTTTTAATAATTAAGTCAACTCAATCACTATTAACAGGATTTAAACTTTGGTCTATTGTAAACTTAATGTTAGTATAAATTTTTAACTTTATATGCGATTTGAGCTCCCCAACATTATTGTCACCAACCTGCATAGGCGTTTTACAGGAGTTTCGGCAACTATCAGGACCCTTTTACCACATCAAAGAAAAACCCGTGACATTCAATTAGTTGATTGGAGTCAGCTAAAATTAGATCATGCACAACCACTGTGGTCTATTGTATTAGGTGGATTTAGTCGTCCCCGCGGACGGGCAAAGTATCGTATTCTCCATTGTCGTCGTGATATAGATATGATTATCGGGATTATACTCCGGGATCTATTGCGCCAGAAGTGGAAACTTATTTTTACGTGCGCACAAAAACGTCATCCTAGCCAAGTTCTCAAGTATTTGATTAGTAAGATGGACTGCATTATTGCGACCTGTGACCACAATCTTCAGTTCCTAGAGTGGTATTCAGTCATTATCAATCATGGTGTTGATACCGACCGGATAGCCAAGCGTTTGTACTCAATTGATCAAGACAGCGGTGATACCGTGCCTCGAAATACCATTGGAATCGTTGGAAGAATTAGGCATCAAAAAGGAGTTGACCTCTTTGTTGACGTCATGATTGAAGCCCTTCCCTCGTTTCCAGAATTTAAAGCTGTGATTGTTGGCCGCTCAAAACCAAGTGACAAACAGTACCTTGAAGCCATTGAAGCTAAAATTAAACTTGCTAATCTTGAAAATAGGATTGTCTTTATTGGTGAAGTTTCACCCGAAATATTACCTGATCTTTATAAACAAATGGCAGTATGTTTAGCGTGCTGTCGAGCGGAGGGCTTTGGTTTGATTCCGTTGGAATCTATGGCCAATGGAGTTCCTGTAATCACGACTGCAGTTGGAGCTTGGCCTCAAATCGTTACCAAGGACGTCGGAAGCGTTGTTGAAATAGACGATCTTCCAAATCTTGTGAACCAACTAAAATACTTCCTCAGTAATCCAAAGCGGCTTAAGCAAATGGCTCAATCAG
>MPNP01000365.1 GCA_002239085.1 Rhodobacteraceae bacterium bin131
TGGTTAGTAATTCCAATCGAAACAACTTGATCAAGATTCGTGTCATTGACTACCTTCTTGCAAACTGATAAAGTTGTTTTCCATAAATCTTGAGGGTTGTGTTCAACCCAACCTGAATTTGGGTAGTGTTGTTTGAACTCTTCTTGAGCAATCGCTTGTGGAACGAAGTTCTCGTTAAAGAGAATGGCTCTTGATGAGGTCGTACCTTGGTCAATTGAAAGTATCAATGGCATTGTTAATTCTTCCGATTTAATATTCCGTATTAAATAATTAAGTCAACTCAATCACTATTAACAGGATTTTAACATTGGTCTATTATGAACTTCATGTTAGTTTAATTTTTTAACTTGACATGCAATTTGAGCTTCCCAATATTGTTGTCACCAACCTGCATAGGCGCTATACAGGGGTTTCGGCAACTATCAGGACCCTTTTACCACACCAAAGAAAAACCCGTGACATTCAATTAGTCGATTGGAGTCAGCACAAATCAGATCATGCACAATCACTGTGGTCTATTGTTTTAGGTGGATTTAGTCGTCCCCGCGGACGGGCAAAGTATCGTATTCTCCATTGTCGTCGCGATATAGATATGATTATCGGGATTATACTCCGGGATCTATTGCGTCAGAAATGGAAACTTATTTTTACGAGCGCACAAAATCGTCATCCGAGGCAAATTCTTAAGTATTTGATTAATAAGATGGACTGCATAATTGCGACCTGTGACCACAATCTTCAGTTCCTTGAATGGCATTCAGTCATTATCAATCATGGCGTTGATACCGACCGGATAGCCAAGCGTTTGTATTCAATTGATCAAGACAGCGGTGATACCGTGCCTCGAAATACCATTGGAATCGTTGGAAGAATTAGGCATCAAAAAGGAGTTGACCTCTTTGTTGACGTCATGATTGAAGTCCTTCCATCGTTTTCAGAATATAAAGCTGTGATTGTTGGCCGCTCAAAACCAAGTGACGAAAAGTACCTTGAAGCCATTGAAGCTAAAATCAAACTTGCTAAACTTGAAAATAGGATTGTTTTTATTGGTGAAGTTTCACCAGAAATATTACCTGATCTTTATAAACAAATGGCCGTATGTTTAGCGTGCAGTCGAGGGGAAGGCTACGGTTTAATTCCGTTGGAAGCTATGGCCAATGGGGTTCCTGTAATCACGACAGCAATTGGTGCTTGGCCTCAAATCGTTACCAAGGACGTCGGAAGCGTTGTTGAAATAGACGATCTTCCAAATCTTGTGAACCAACTAAAATACTTCCTCAGTAATCCAAAGCGGCTTAAGCAAATGGCTCAATCAG
>MPNP01000366.1 GCA_002239085.1 Rhodobacteraceae bacterium bin131
CTTCGGCACCCTGCATTTTTCATGAGTTTTAGTGAAACTGTTGAAGGAGCCCGATCTTTTGACCGCGGTAGCGAAAGTCATACGTTATTTGAAGTCCAAAATCCTATAAAGCTGCGCGACGAGATTAGGAATATACTGCTTAATCACAAATTTGTAAAGATTAATTGGATCAAAATGGAATACGGAAAGACTATTGAAGTTGATCATGAACTTACTCCAAGTGAAGCCTCTGAACGTAAATACCGTCAAAAGCCAGAAAAGTACAGAATAGAGCGTGAGTGGAGGCTGCAGATATTATTTTGTCGTTCGTTTAGAACAATAAATGACACTCTAAAGTTTCGATGGGGACAGGACATCGGGAATCTGTTTGAAATTTCAAGAGAAAATTTCAAGTGAACAGTAATATGTTGCCTGATTCCATTTCAGAATAGTATCCACTTGACGGTTATGAACTTACCTCTCATAACTTTTCATATGGGATGAATAGGAACAAGGAGGTATAGTTACTGTTATGGTTTGAATAATAGGCATCCTAATTTTTATTCCTCAGATGAACAGATGGCTCTCAACTTAAGGCTTTTTGGACACTTTAGGTTATTGAGAGTCCCGGTTGCAAGCTTGCTAGGTGACAGTAGTTCCTACAAACTTTCATAAATTGACATAGTATTTGTTTGTTGTTGCTTCTTGGATAGATAGAGATAACAACTAATCAAAGGGCTTTATACTCCAATTGTTATTGCCAATTTACGAAACTTGCATGGAATGATTGGAATTACTGATTGTTTAATTTCAATGCCTCAAGCCGAAAAAATACTAGGAATTGTGGGTAATTATTTTAATGGGTACTTTAAGATTTAATTGATGCTTCCTTCTAACCTTGGTTAATGATAAGATATATTCAAAATATAAACTGAATTGTGGAGTTTTTATTATGTCAAATTCATATATTGAAGGTGATATTGTCGAATCGAAAGATGGTGGTCCTAAAATGCATGTTTTGGATATTAAACGTGTAGGGTCAAAAGAATTAATTAGTTGTTTTTGGTTTGATGAATCACTTAATAGACAAATCCATATTGCCACACCAGAAACTTTAGTCCTAGTGAGGAAAAGTATTATAACGCCAACCCAGAAACTGTTCCGAGCTGTTACAAAGAAAGATGGTGTTGCAAAAAGTTATTTTCACGGGAATCTCTGGTTCCGTTCTCATAAGTGGTTCCGAGAACTAGAAGGAGAAGATAATCTTGAAGGAGTCGGAACTCATAGGGTTCGTGGCACGAGTGGGATGAACCGCGATGCCTTTGATGAATATC
>MPNP01000367.1 GCA_002239085.1 Rhodobacteraceae bacterium bin131
TGATTGCAATTGCGGCCATATTTAACCAACTCCCGTGCTTGGGTGTATAGTGAACCTCAAACCGATTGGCGAGACGACGTGCCTCAGCGGGTTTGAATGCGTTATACAAGGTGGACCGTTTGTGTGTATTCAAATGGTCCATGACCACAACAATCTTCTTCTCGGGAAAATGAACATCGGCAAGGTCTTTCAACACATGGGCAAGGTCCGGTTTGGCTCGACGGTCCGTGACTTTCACATGACGCCATCCCAACAGTGGAGCCGACAGCATGAAGAGATTAGCCGTTCCGTTCCGTGTCTATTCATAATCGTAGCACGCCGGTTGACCCGGACGCTCTGGAGACTGTGAAAGTATTCACTTCACCCTTTTATTGAGTATTATTGTGCCAGTTTTGATTGCCTGACCTCAATCCTGAAAGTCACGTTTATCCTCGTCTTTCGTATCATTCCTTGTGATCTAATTTGTTTTCAACAATGATCCTTTTCCTCTTAACTCAGTGAATCAGCTATCCCATCTTTAACATTAAGTGCTCTACAGCCAATAGCAATGGGGATGATAAAATTCAAAGGGCACTACCAAGTTGAACTTCCGGCACTTGAGTCCCTCAATCATGTTCTGAGTGTCGTGCGGGTTTCATCCCGCCTTGTACCGCATCAATTCCCGATCAAACCACTGACTTTGCGTACCTTCATGAGCGGTGGTGATAGTCCCATGTCCTGAGAGATCTTGGTTAGGATAGCATCAGGTGTCGCGGTCGTGCGATCACGGAGGGTCGCGTGATCCGCACAGGCAAAACGTGTCGTTGTCAGCTGCAAGGTCATTTGGTTGACCGATTGACCATGCCGTGAATTCTCGCCAGTCGATGGGTCATGCTAGTGAACCGTCTGTGGCGGTTCCTGATTTGGTTGCTCTGATCAACATGTTGGAGATTGAGTGTTGGTTTGTGGCGGTTTCACCCCCCTAAAATAGAGTGGGTACTACTTGAGAGATTGTAGAGAGCCCTCGGACACGTAACTATCGGGTATAGGGTAATATTTTAAATTAAGGGTATGTTAAAAAGTTGAATTTAGCCGTCATTTACACTTTTTGGAGAGAAAAATGTTAAAGATGAGTAAGGAGTATTCTGAATAAGGGAATGATTTCAACCAAGTCAATAGGGTCAAAGTCGGGATGTTATGTTCGCAAACCTGATGTAAAGATTATAAGGCGAAAACTTCCATGACCACAGGAATCACTAACATAATCAAAATAACTAAAATAGCGCTACCAAATGCATACATCCATTTAAAGTTGTTCTTGAAAGAAGCTAGTA
>MPNP01000368.1 GCA_002239085.1 Rhodobacteraceae bacterium bin131
TCATCATCGGAACCAACTGCTGGGTGTCATTGCCGTCTTGAACCAAGTCAACCGCCACAATCAACTTGGCTTGGTCGTCCACCGCAATCTGACCATTATAACCGACGATACTTGTTCCTCGCTTCTGCAACAGACGGGCATCCGGGTCCACTTCTGACAGGTGCTGCTCACCACTGGCTTCCAGGCGCTCCTGTCAAGCCTTCTTCTTCTGACACCGCGCCACTCAAGCCGTTATCTTGGCAACCAAGTCAGGATCCGATAAGTCATCCTCTGCATCGGTGTCATCCGCGGCTCCCAATGCGTCAAAGTATGCCGCAATCTGGCTATCAAGACGAGCAATCTCACGAGCCAATCCACTCTTGGTGTAAACCGTGCTACGATTAGCACTGGCCTTCAAAAAGGTTCCGTCAACAGCCACCGTCGTCCCACCGACCAATGACAAATCCCGACACACTTGGACAAACTCACGGTTGACTTTCTGTAAGGCTTCAAGGGTGTTCTTACGAAAATCGG
Source organism: Rhodobacteraceae bacterium bin131 (assembly GCA_002239085.1). GTDB lineage: Bacteria > Pseudomonadota > Alphaproteobacteria > Rhodobacterales > Rhodobacteraceae > MPNP01. The sequence continues at coordinate 514 of MPNP01000368.1, forward strand.
CAATAGTCTTGTACGTTGGCGTCGCTCCTTGGCACAGCCACATCACTTCAACATGATAGCGGGTGGTCTTTTCCAAACCACGGGAACTGCGAACCTTGTTCTGATAACCATAGATAGACAGTTTCAACAGAACCGCCGGGTCAAATGGAGGTTGACCCGAACCCGACCATGCACCGGCATGCTTAAATCCCAACGCGTCCAGCTCAAGCGTCTGAACAAACACATCAATCGCCCGGACCGGATTGTCCGGGGCGACATAATCGTCCAAACACGGAGGTCACAACTGAACCGCTGAGCGGGGCAGAATTCCCTGGTACCGTCGTATTGACATAGTTCATCCTCAATGGACAACAATAATTGACTGTTCATCACCAGTGAATCATTGTTGATTCACTAAGCTGAACTTCTAAATGATTTTCCCTCCAAATTAAACCTCTTCCCCCCCCCCCGATATTACGACATAAAATACAAATTGAATGTAATTTTATCTTGTATTATTGTTGCCATATAATCAATTTTTTTATTGCATTATTTGTTTTTGTATATATATCTTTATGTGAATTTTACTGTTGCCATGTTAAAGGATTCCATTATGGCCATCAATATCCATACCATTCCCAACCGCTCTTCACCACCAGCAATCCTCCTCAGACGCTCGTGGCGGGAGGGGAAACGAATCCGCCGAGAAACACTCGCCAATCTTTCCAAAATGCCACCTCACCTCATCAGTGCCCTGCAAGCCTTACTCAAGGGAGGGATTGTCTACAGTGATATGAACGAAACGATTAACGTGCAAC
>MPNP01000369.1 GCA_002239085.1 Rhodobacteraceae bacterium bin131
TTTTCTGAAAACCAAGCCGAAGCGATTACGATGGTCATTAAGGACGGGTTAGAAGGGGATATTGCAACGAAAGCTGATATTGTTAAACTTGAAAGTGAACTCAGCAAGTCAATAGCCGAGACAAATAACAATTTCGCTACCATCCAAACAAAAATCAACGATATGGATGTACGCTTTGACAAAGTGGATGTACGCTTTGACAAAATGGATACAAAAGTTACTGAATTGGCCAATGATGTTACCCAAATCAAGAGCAACTTTAAGTGGGTGTATACGATTGGCGGCGCAATAGTATTCTTATTAGTGTTGCCTTGGATTGCAGAAACTTTTGTTCTAATAAGTAGCTAAAGTTAGTTTCTTAACTTCCGACGGTAACTACTCAGGTCGTCTCAATTTCAGATTATTGTCGTTTCCTCAATTGAGGAAGGTGACTATTGGGGTCAGGACCTGTGTTAGGTGTCTAGAAGTGGACCCTTTTGGTCCCATAATACCAACACCTCAGCGGCATCGGTTGCTAGTGTATCTAGTATCACAAAACCATTGAAATGATGTAGTTTGTTTGCATTATTCTCTGTCATTCTGTCAACAGTCAATACCAATTAATTGCGAGCAGTATTTCTTCCTAGTATCTCGCCATTATCCATCAATTCAATGAATGCGTGATACTAGTTTGACACATTCAAATCCACTGAGTCACATCGTCTGGCCCAACGGTTTGAGGTTAACCATACACCCAAGCACAGGAGTGGGTTGATTATGGCCGCAATTGCATTCAATGTCCTGAAGTCCAATGCCTTGCTCGGTGTATTGCGGATCGTGCGACGATGGTTCGGAATACCAAGGATTGGGAGGATTGAATGAGACAGCTAACCCGATTGATTGGCAGTTCAAAATCGAGGATGCACGCAACAAGATGATATCGCTTTATCCACCAATTCAATAAAAGCGAGATAATAGATAAAGTCCAATATGGCCACCTCTTTCTTGACTATTGGCTGTATTGTCTCGGCGGGAAGGCCAATTTAAATGTGAGGTGTGTGGTCATATTGATGATGCGAATGTGAATACGGCAAGGAATATTTTGGCTTCTGGAATTGGGTTATAGCTACACGGCGAGGGGCGTTGGCATTGGCCAATTCAATGAAGCGGATAGTTTGGGGAAATCATTCCTTTAACTATATATTACCCATAAAAAACGAAATATCTGCACTCTCATGAGTTCTCAATCAGGACTAAATTGGCAAATAATTTTGCAATTTATTGCAATACCGTTTATTTTCAGGGTAGAAGAAATTAGAGG
>MPNP01000029.1 GCA_002239085.1 Rhodobacteraceae bacterium bin131
CTACATTATTAGTTCAGCTGTAGCATCATTTAACTGTCATCTTGGTTATCGCTTTTCATTGCCTTAGAATTACATTCATTAGGAGATTTACCTAGACAGGTTTACGATGAGCTTCAAAAAGAAGGTTTCCTAAAATTCTTCGACTATAAGTTAAGAAGGTTAATCCGAAACGAATTGAGAAGATTTACCCTACACATATCTCGGGTCAATTAATAATTCGCCTTTATGGGTTGTAAATTAATGTTAAGTTAAGGGACTATATATTTGACTCCAAAACTAATTGATGTATAATCTGTCTATCAAGTAGAGAAAACTATCATGAATGACAAAGTTAACATATCAACCTTTGAACTTTTCCGTAAAATCCCTGATGCTGAATCAGCTAGGATTTACTTCGAGGTTCAAAGATGGGGTGATACCACAACCTGCCCTCACTGTGGTGGGTTTGAGCGCATCTCGGCCAGAAAGGGAAAGCGCATAGGATATTATCTGTGTGGTGACTGCAAGGAAGAATTTACAGTGCGAACAGGGACTATCTTTGAACGCTCCCATGTCCCACTTCACAAGTGGCTATATGCGATTTACTTGACCGTCACAGTCCCTAATGGCATATCCAGCCTGCAATTGTCAAAGCAGATTGGAGTTACCCAGAAAACATCCTGGTTCATGCAGGTACGAATAAGGAAAGCCTGTGGAGATGAAAGCGATGGGTCACTTTCCGGCATCGTTGAGATTGACGAAACCTACATAGGCGGGAAGGAAAAGAACAATCATGGCCATAAGAAGGTCAACGCCGGGCGTGGAGTGGCCGGAAAACAGGCGGTGACCGGAATGCAGGAGCAAGGGGAACGAACGAAAGCCACACCCATCCAGTCAACCGATGTTAAAACCATGCACAAGGAGATCGGCAGCACGGTTGAATTTGGCTCCACAATCTACAATGATGAATACAGGTCTTATCAACATCTGCATCGGTATGTGAACGAAGCAACATTCAGGATGAATGAGGGTCATGTTGAATTCCACACAAACCAGCAAATTGAATCGCTGATTAAAAAGTCCGTAGGAAAGCGGTTTACCTACTCGGAGGCTAAGGCATGACTGAAACCCTGAAAATGGACGGCTTGGACCGAGCAACTCAACAGATATTCCAGTGTCGGCCTGTCCCGCAAACTACAAGAATTGAAGGTGATATTCCGGTCAATCTGAAAATCCGTAACAATAAGAAATTCCTTTTCATCAGTAAAGACCAAAGACATTTGACGCATGGCATTCACAAATATCCTGCGAAATTTTTTCCCGAATTGCCCCGCTGGATAATCAGCAGATATTCAAAATGTGGGGAGTATGTGCTGGACCCGTTCACAGGAAGTGGCACAACAAACCTGGAATGTTCATTGTTGGGGCGCAATAGCATTGGTGTAGATGTTGACCCGTTTTCCCGATTCCTTGCGAAAGCGAAAACAACCCTGTTGCCGGATAATGAATTGACGGTTGTTCATGAGAACCTGCTCCGACTGATGAATGAGTTCTCCCCTAGTAAGAAACACAACGGCGTCCCTGAATTTCCTTATCGTGACAACTGGTTCAAGTCATATATTTTGATTGAGTTGGCTTATATCCGATCATCAATTGAACAACAGGAAACAACGCAAGAAATAAAGGATTTTTTCCTAGTGTGCTTTTCCTCAATCATCCGGGCTGTATCGGAAGCTGATAACAACTGCACTCGCACAGTGGTCAGGAAGAAACTGAATAAACAGGTGTTGCCTGGTGCGGCGATTAAACGATTTATCAAACGGATGGAGTATTGCGTCAATGGAATGCTGGCCCTAATTGCATCTTGTCCGTCCGGTGCTGTGACGATCCCGGACATGGCTGATGCAAGGGACTTGAGCGCATACAAAGATGATTGCTTTGACCTAGCTTTGACTTCTCCGCCGTATCTCAACGCGGTTGACTACCCGCGAACCCATCAACTGGAAATGTACTGGCTGGGTATGGAAAACGGTTCTTTGATTAACTTGAAGAGGAAGCACGTGGGGACTGAATCAGTAACCGCAAAGGATTATTCCGAACTGCATAAAACTGGATGCCGGTCTGCGGATAGGCTGATAAAGAGCATATACAGTGTTGACAATAGACGCGCCTTTATCGCAACGAAATATATCAGGGACATGGAATGCAATTTGATAGAAGTTTATCGCGTGTTGAAGCCGGGAAAACGGTATGTAATCGTAGTCGGTAACAATCTGGTCAGAGGATATAACTTTGAAACCTGGCGATACCTGAAAGAGATTGCGCCCAGCGTTGGTTTTCGGATTGAGCGTTATTTCATCTCTGAAATTATCAATCACTATATCAAAGTTCCCAGGAAGGAGCGTATCAATGATGATTATGTGCTGGTGTTGCAGAAATGATCAAAGAGGTTAGCTCAGGCAAATTGTCTTCTGCAAAAGGGTTCGCTAACGAAAGCCGACTACTTGGTGCACTACTTGGGCGAGGGTACAATGTTTCTCGGGTTGACCTACCCCATTCCGCTTACGATATGGTTGTAGAAACAGACGGAGGTTCCTTGATACGCATACAGGTCAAAACTGTAAGCTCAAAAGTTAGCCCATGCTACAAAGAAGAACTATGTGTAGGCATGACCACTCAAGGCGTAGGACATATGGTCATGCAAGGCCTCTGGGGCGGTTTTGTTGAAAGGGGAATGCTGGTAACTGAAACAATATAGAACCCCACTCCTAAAAATGAACTCCCACATGATTGTAATCAGATGTCACGTGCGACGTCGAAACAAAGGACTGCAATTAAGTCCGCCCCGAGTCTTGAAAAAAAATTTCTATAGCAAAAAAGCCTACATTATTAGTTCAGCTGTAGCATCATTTAACTGTCATCTTGGTTATCGCTTTTCATTGCCTTAGAATTACATTCATTAGGAGATTTACCTAGACAGGTTTACGATGAGCTTCAAAAAGAAGGTTGCCTAGAATTCTACGACTAAAAGTTAAGAAGGTTAATCCGAAACGAATTGAGAAGATATTCCCAAGTCATAATTTGAGTTAATTTGTAATTTCAATCAAACTTCTTGCATTTTAATTATAATGTGATACTATCTTGGATAAGCAATAAGCTGATTAGGATAGAATCAAACTCGGAGGGTTGTATAACTCAAGTTAAGTAAAGGAGGCAGATCTAAATTCCAACTTAATTTAAAATTATGCTACTACTAAAATATTGTTAGAAGGTTTTATGGAATTTACTATGGGATATCTTTTTGAATTAGTTGCTGATGATATTTTATTAATAGCTTTATTCACCTTTATGCTTTGGAAGTTCATTTACAAAGACATCAATACTATGAAAAAAGATATTGATACTTTAAAAAAAGACATGAATGAAGTAAAAAAAGACATTAATTCCATGCCTGAAAAAATAATAAAAATTATTACCGGAGCTCAAGCGATTAATATTAATAGCCCATTATCATTAACGGATTTAGGAAAAGATATATCAGAGAAAATTAGTGCTATGGAAATAGCTAATTCTCTGGTTGAAAGTTTGACAGAAGAAGCAAAATCTAAATCAGAATATGAAATTCAGGAAATGTGTTCGGATTACATTCGCAATAAATACAAACCTTCTGATGAAATCCTGTCAAAAATGCATCATCAAGCGTATCACACTGGTTTAAGTTTAAATCAAGTTAAGGAAGTTATTGCCATTGAGTTAAGAGACATGCTTTTAGTACAATCCAAAAAATAGTAACCACTAAAAGGGAAGGGTATTTTCCCTCTTTATTGTTATAAAGGAGGTCAACCTTTATATAATTGCCCATATACCGTAAAATTTATTTTTCATAAACACCCTTTAGCCACTTTTTACCGAATGGGGGTGGTTCATGCACCTTCCCATGTGTTGCCGTTTGCGCTGAAGCTAAATATCCGGCTCACGATGGCCGTGTCCATGCTTCCAACCATCGCGATGCCATAGCCTTTCTCAATATATGAAGTGCTCTTGATAAGCTTGCTAACGGGAATGGAGGCATGACATGCGGAAAACGAATCGGTAGTGTCACTCAGATTTCTAGAATCCTATGAAAAAGGCGTTTAAAACACATAGTGTTAAAGATGGGTACACTGTTCCAAAAATCTGGGGCAAAGCAATACCTATCAACTCAGCGACCACTTCCTCCTATAAGGATTAGAAGGGGGAAACGGTACAGAAAGTACTTAATTAAAATATATAAATTACTTATGCTTGTAACCAGCTACCCCAGAGGTGTTGACCACAGGGTGTGGGGCTTGACCCAGAATTTTGGTGTATCCTGTCAATTGTGTGTTTTGTACAATACTTAACCCCAAGTCATTCATTGTTCTGGTTGAAGTACGTCAAGAAGGTACACTAAACCGGCACGGCTATAATTTTACCTACATGATCATTTTACCCATTGTGTGAGAATTGGAATCTATTTTGGAAAATTTCTGCAAGCGACAGGAATTAAATATTGCCAGAACAGATAATGACCCTAAATATCGATTGAGTTCACAAATCAGGGACAAGTGAATTTGATTGAGGTTTCACCAAAAATCATGTAAACTTCTTGTGCAATAATAAAAGAATTTCATCCAAACGTTAATAAATTATACGTTTGAAGTTGAGGCGTTGAGCAAAACAAGTGAAAATTACCCGACTGCAATGGCCGGAAAGGTCATTCAATAAGCACAGTTCTAAGTCTGATGATTCAAAACCCTCCAATTTTCGGGGGAAGATTTTAAGATTATTGCTCCGGGCGATATGGGCATTTTTCTGGCGCCTGTCCTTGGTATCGGGAATTATCCTCGCCGGTACCACATGGTTTTACTATTCGGAGTTACCCGATGAAATTGTTTCAAAAGAAGCTCGTTCAAAAGGGTCAATTACCTTTCTGGATATGAATGATCGCCCCTTTTTCTGGTGGGGTGAACATTTGGATTTACTGACTTCAGTATCAGAGGTATCGCCACAACTTATCCAAGCGATAACGGCGACCGAAGATCAAAGTTTTTTTTCACACTGGGGCATTAGTCCTAGAGGTATCATTGGGGCCATAATAATTAATATTCGAGAAGGTCGTGGGGCTTTAGAGGGGCATGGGGGTTCAACAATTACCCAACAAGCAAGTAAATTGATATGTTATAACATCCCTTATGACCCTGAAAAATGGACTACTCCTGAGAAATATGAACGTGATTGTCGTAGGGTCACCCTCTGGCGTAAACTAAAGGAAGTTCCTTTCGCGCTGGCAATGGAGCTAAAATACACGAAAGAAGAAATTCTACTTGTATACATGAATCGCGCTTATCTGGGAGCGGGGGCAACAGGATTTCAGGCTGCTAGTCGCCGGTATTTTGATAAGAATGTTGCTGAACTTGACTTAGCCGAGAGTGCTTTATTAGCGGGTTTGTTGACAGCTCCATCAAGATATACTCCGACAAAAAACTTGGAAGAAGCTCAAGGGCGAGCAAAAATAGTCGCCTCTTTGATGGTGAAGCAGGGTTATATCTCGCAAGAACAATCCACTCAAGTTGTTTCCCAACCTGCCCAATTATCAATTGCCGCATCAAACAAGTCAGGGGGTCACCTTGTTGATTGGATTTTACAAATTGTTCCCAACTTTTTAGTTAATCTATCAATCAATGATGTGGTCATTGAGACGACTTATGACCCTCGTATACAAAGCTCTTTGGAAGAGGCTGTCAACGAAATTTTCTCCACCAAGATATACCAAGGATCAGGGGTTGAGGTCGCTATGGTAACCATGTCAAGAGATGGAGCAGTTCGAGGGATGGTCGGGGGAAAGAATGTTCGGAGTGCTGGATTTTTTAATCGTGCGGTTAGTGCAAAACGCCAAACAGGATCTTTATTTAAAACGATGGTCTTTGCCGCCGGCCTTGAGTCTGGTCTGGCTTATGATGACATAATTGATGATAAGGAAATAAGAATTCGATATGGGAATAAACTGTGGGAACCTAGCAACTACAAAAATGAATACTTTGGTCCAGTCACATTAGTGGAAGCCCTTGCACAATCACTTAATTCTGTAGCCGTCAGGGTTCTGCTCCATGCAGGACGTGAGAAAGTTGTTTCAGTTGCCCGTAGCTTGGGAGTTAATAGTGAAATGATTGATGGTCCAAGCTTGGCATTGGGTACTTCTGAAGCAACTTTATTGGAAATGACGGGCGCGTATACAGGCATACTGAATGGTGGTTGGCCCGTTCAGGCCTATGGGATTAAAGAAATAAAATTTCGTGATGAAAGTGATCCAATTTTTGTCACGAGTTCAAGAATTGGTGATAGAGTGTTATCAGGAGACAGCTCGCGCCAGTTGATTTATATGCTCAATCAGGTTATTGAGACTGGGACAGGTAAAAGAGCTGCATTTTTGGATTGGGAGGTTGCGGGGAAAACCGGAACCACTCAAAAAGCCCGTGATGCATGGTTTATTGGTTTTACTGCCGAGTATATCACAGGTGTTTGGATGGGGTATGATGATAATACACCATTGAAGGGAGTAACTGGTGGAGGGTTGCCTGCCGAGCTATGGCGTACAGCTATGGAAAAAATTCATGCTGGTCAAGAGCCAGTTAGGCTTCCAATGATTAATCCTGCCCGTTAGTAGATTTTTTAAAAGCATTCTATTATGGGCTAAAATCCACCCTCACTGTATAATTTAAATTTAAAGGAGTAAGTGAAAATGACATCAGTAGAAAAAAAACTAGCGGAGAAAGGAATTAATCTACCCAAAGCACCTAAGCTCGCATTCAATTACATCCCCTATGTGATAACCGGTAATTTGCTCTTCGTTTCGGGACAAATTCCTCTGATAAATGGTGATATTATCAAGGGTAAACTCGGTGCTACAATAGAGATAGAGCAAGGTGTTGAAGCAGCAAGAGTCTGTGCCATTAACTTACTCGCCCATGTTAAAGATGCTTGTAGTGATGATCTAGAACGCTTAACCAAAGTCGTAAAATTGACTGGGTTTGTTAATTCAACACCAGAATTTGATAATCACCCAATGGTGATTAATGGAGCATCAGATTTATTTGTTGACGTTCTCGGTGAATCAGGCCGGCACGCTCGTTCGGCCGTAGGCATGGCCAATCTTCCCTTAGGTGCTGCTGTTGAAGTTGAAGGCATTTTTGAATTTAAGTCCTAAAGAAAAAGCAAATCAAGCCACAAGTACTTCTCAGTATGGACAAACAAATTGACATAAAAGTTGTTGCACATAGCCGGATCAATAATATTCCCGCTGATGAATGGGACGCTTGTGCCGAAGGGGAATCAGCACAGGGGGAAACCTGTGATCCCTTTACGACTCATCGATTTTTATTGGCCTTAGAAAATTCTGGGTCTATTTCGCATGAAGCCGGATGGATTCCACACCATCTAATGGTTAAAGAAAATGACAAATGCATTGCTGTAATGCCTCTTTATATCAAACTGAATAATTTAGGCGAATTCAATTTTGATTATGTCTGGGCTCATGAATATGAAAAACTTGGCCGACAATATTATCCCAAACTTTTGTCTGCCGTGCCTTTTACACCCGCCACGGGGCGCCGGTTTTTAGTGAAGCCAAAGGGTCAATTAATCGGAACAGGAGCACTCGTAAAAGCCCTTAAAAGCTTAGTGATTAATAGCTCTCTGTCATCCGCCAATATTAATTTCTGTACCGAGGAGGAAGCTGCAAAGGGGAAAAAATATGGTCTGTTGCACCGCTTGGGCTTGCAGTATCGTTGGGTCAATAAAGGATATAATAATTTTGAAGAGTTTTTGGGTGACTTGTCGGCGCGAAAACGCAAAAACATTCGTCGTGAAAGACGAGGCTTAGCCGAATTTGGTGGTAAAGTTCACTTATTGACTGGCAATGACTTGCAAGAAAAACACTGGGATGCCTTCTGGCAATTTTATCAAGATACAGGATCCAGAAAGTGGGGAACACCCTATTTGTCGAGAGATTTTTTCAGTATCGCTGGAGAAACCTTAAGTAAAGAGATTTTATTGATCCTTTGTGAATGCAATGGACGCTATATTGCTGGGGCACTTAATTTTATTGGCAAGAATGCTCTATTTGGTCGCTATTGGGGATGCAGCGAGTATCATGACTTTCTCCATTTTGAACTGTGCTACTATCAGGCAATTGAATTTGCTATAGCAAATAAGCTGGAACTCGTTGAAGCTGGTGCAGGGGGAGAACATAAATTAGCACGCGGCTATCTGCCTTTTGCAACGCATTCTTTGCATTGGGTTAGCGACGCCCAATTCAACCGTTCCTTGGAATATTATTTTGAACAGGAACGGCTAGAGTATACCAACGGAATCAACTATCTTGAACAAACAGGACCATTTAAAAAGGATACCAGAAATGACTAAGGCATTTAATGAATCTGAAATCCAAGAGGCGATGACGAGTCTCACTCAGAGCGGATGGAATTATTCGGAATCAAGCAAGGCGATCACGAAAGTGTTTAAATTTAAGAATTTCATTGATGCCATGGGGTGGTTGATTAAAGTAGGAATGACCGCCGAAAAACTTAATCATCATCCCGAAATCAAAAATTCATACAATCGGGTTGAGATCTTACTTACCACCCATGATGCTGGTGGATTGACCGAAAAAGATATTCATTTGGCGACATTAATCGACAAATTAAATCGTTAATTGGGGTCAATAATATTGTTCTCGGGCCCATAGGGAAACTGGGTTATATTTTGAGCTCCCTTATCGTCAATCACCAGTATATCATGTTCTCGATATCCACCTGCCCCTGGTTGCCCATCAGGAATCCATAACATCGGTTCCATGGATACCACCATGCCTGGCTCTAGCACCGTGTTAATATCCTCACGCAATTCCAATCCTGCCTCCCGACCATAATAATGGCTCAGCACGCCAAATGAATGTCCATAACCAAACGAACGATACTTCAGTAAATCCTTCGAAGCAAAAAACTGGTTCAACTCAGCACAAATATCCGTGCAGGTGATACCCGGTTTGATTAAGCTGAGCCCAAGTTCATGAGCTTCAATATTGGCTTCCCAAATCCGTAAACTGGCCGCATCAGGCTCCCCCAGAAACAAGGTTCTTTCAAGTGCCGTGTAGTATCCTGAGATCATAGGAAATGTGTTCATAGATAAGATATCACCCAATTGAATCGCGCGATGGGTTACTGGATTATGTGCACCATCAGTGTTCAAACCCGATTGAAACCACACCCAAGTGTCACGATACTCTGCATTGGGATACGCTTCGGCGATAGCAATCTCCATCTTATTTCGTCCGACCATAGCGATTTCGATTTCTGTCGCTCCTTCTTGAATGGCTTCGTGAATTGCCCAACCGCCAGTATCAGCAATGTGAGCACCACATTTGATGAGTTCGATTTCTTCAGGGGACTTCACCATACGAATTGCCATCGTCCTTTCAGCGATATCCACCAACTCGGGATCATCAAGCATATCCGCTACTGTTTTTTGCATTGATAGGGTCATGTGGTCCTGTTCAATGCCAATCCGCTTTGACCCATTAATTAATGATTTAACGGTGCGCCAGAAATTATCCCGCTTCCAGTCGGTATAGATGACATTATCTTCAATTGAGCGTCGCCATGGTTGGCCGGCATCAATATTGGCCGATACTGTTGTGCAGGTATTTGGGGTTATTACACAGCCATAGGGGCGCCCGAAAGAGCAATACAGAAAACCCGAATAGTAAGCGATATTGTGCATGGAAGTCAGGAGTACAACAGGTATATCATGCGAGGACATTATGGCTCGAAGCTTTGTCAGGCGTCGTTGATATTCATTGGCACTGAAGGTGAGTGTGGCCTTTGTGCCCTGATCCAAGGAAAAAAATTCAGGTCGATGAACAAGATTACTCATTTAAATCCTCCCCAATAGTCAAGAGATAATTTTAGGGAATTCTTATGGGCAACAAATGCAACAATTATTTATGAATTCCTGATTCTTTTATAGCATATTTGTTTCTCCTTGTTTATCGATTGCACAAGAATCCGGGGGAGTGCCAAACGCTGCATGTCTTCCAATGCAGGGATACCACTTGCTGTGATACCAAACTCTTATCCGGTTCGGTGGCTGACCCGCAAGCAGCTCCGTGACCCCAATCCCACATGCGTGGTACAGCACTCCGTGAAGCCAAACCCATCTATAATCACGGTTCCATTGCTGGCGAACCCATTACTTTCCCCTTTTTCAACCGTTACTTTTGGGGGAATTTTCAACCGCTATTGACATCCACTTCTGACAGTTGCGTCTCACCACGAGCTTCCAAGCGCTCCTGTCAAGCCTTCTTCTTCTGTCAACGCGCCACTCAAGCCGCCATCTTGGCAACCAGGTCAGGGCCCGATAATTCATCCTCTGTATCGGTGTCATCCGCAACTCCCAATGCGGCAAAGTATGCCGCAATCTAGCTCTCCAGACGATCAATCTCACGGGTCAATCCACTCTTGGTATGAACCGTTCCACGATGGGCACTAGCCTTCAAAAAGATCCCGTCAATCGCCACCGTAGTCCCACCGACCAAAGACAAATTCCGACACAACTCAACAAACGCACGGTTGACTTTCTGTAAGGCCTCAAGGTTGTTCTTACGAAAATCAGAAATGATCTTGTAAGTTGACGTCGCTCCTTGACACAGCCGCATCACTTCAACATGACAGCGGGTGGTCTTTTCCAAACCGCGGGAACTGCGAACCTTGTTCTGATAGCCATAGATATACAGTTTCAACAGAACCGCCGGGTCACATGGAGGTTCACCCGACCCCGACCATGCACCGGCATGCTCAAATCCCAACGTGTCCAGTTCAAGCGTCTGAACCAACGCATCAATCGCCCGGACCGGATTGTCCATGGCGACATAATCGTCCACACCCGGGGGTAACAACTGAACCGCTGAGCGGGGCAGAATTCCCTAGTACCGTCGTATTGACATAGTTCATCCTCAATGGAAACCAATAATTGATTGTTCACCACTAGTGAATCAGAGCTGATTCACTGAGTCAAGAGAAAAAGGATCATTGTTGAAAAAAAGTGGGATCAATTCGTAATTTTTACCAGTAGTCTCTTGCATCAAGGCAAGCGACCGTTCATCGGCACCATCAAAGCTTTCGGCAAGTTTCATGGAAGCAGCTTCACCCGACAATTCATCGATTATTGCACGATCTTCAGCTTCGTTTTTAAGTCTGTCTGGCAAAAAGCATGCAGAAAACAAGTTCGTTCTGAAATATCCAGCATCTCTTGGGCAATCTCATCAGATTCCGAGGTTTCAAGATAGACATGGGTCTCAATTGGATCTGCCTCTCCAGCCTTACCTGTACCTCCAGAAGCTCCACCAAGGCTGAAATGTGTATCCTGTACGATTCGGTAATCGGGCAAGTCAAGCTTGAGCATTGACACGAACCGCCCGAACTGAGTCATGAAACAAAATCCGATCCCAGCACTTATAAGGGTATTGGCATCAGGGGCACGCCCGTCTTCCGAACTCAAAAACCGAAATGAAGTACCGTAAGGTGAATACTGCATTTGCTGAATCTCTTTGAGCCCATCGTCCCGCATTATCGCAACCGCACCAATGTTCAGACGTCTATCCTGTTCCTCGGCGAGGCTATCAGCAGCAGAGGAAGTGCCCAACACAACCTTTTTCTTCGGGGTTGGACCTACTGGTTCCATAAGGGTCAAGCCACTTTCTTCCGGGATTGCTTGGGCAAAATGGTTACCTGGATCCGGGAAAAGTTCCCCTTCTAATTCGGCAACCTTGTTGGTCGGCAGTTCTGCGCCGTTTTTGCACAACTTGAACAGGTTTTTGAGCTTCCCTCGCATTAACCCATTTAGTGGAGATGCATAGGTTGCATTGATAAGAAAATCTTGTAGAGCAACATCCTCCAGATCGCAGTCAATCTCAACCTGCAAGTCGATATTTTCGGCCCCACCAACCATGGTCCTTTTGGGCATAGAACCTTTCATCGTGTAATAATTATCTTGGATTAACTTGAGAGTCCGAATTTCAATTCCCCGAATTTTCGCGAGGGCCAGAATTTCATTCATGAAACTTGCCACCATACCGCAAGACAGAAACGCTAGCGGACACGGAGCCGCATCGTGCCCATTGAGATAAGGGCCCTCATCAGATACCAGACGCCAAGTACGGTCGGTTAGGGCTGAACGGATGAGTGCTTCTTTCTGGAAACCACTGAGCGCACGTACCCAAGTACGCAGGGCATCGCCCTTCCTGTTTTCAGGGGCATCAATTGATACTAGATCCGCATTTGCAACGGTAAAGAAAGGCGAAAGACCGCTAGTACCTATGATGTTTTTACCGATTGTACACATTAATTTCCTTCCAGTTCACGAGCTGAATGTAGGTAGTAATTTCGGGTCGGTGCATTAACTGTCTGGTCAGCAAGAATTCGCATCGCTGTTATTTTAACTTGGTGTGCTGCCACGAGTTCGACATCAGCTGCAATCAGACGATCAGCCAATTCCATGGCCCATTGGGCCTCACCCTCATCAAGAGCCTTTTGAGCTGAAGACATCACCTTATCCTTGCCACCTACCAGCCGAATAAATTTATCCGCTTCGACTTTGGGTGGAAGTTGACCAAGGCTGGTTGGATTTCCATCGAACCAACCTAGTGTTCCATCGAAATAAGCCCGTGAGGCGTAGCCAATATGACCGTAAAACTCCTTGAGATAGGGTTTTTGGGCTAATTCAACTGGAAGCCGAAGGTTGGCCGCAATTGTAACCGGATCAAGTCCTTCATTCATGCCTCTAGCTGTCTCGGCCACCACATAACTGATTGCATCTCGGTAATCTGTTAGTACCTGACGAACATTTGTCGCACCGACAACAGGATTTGTATGACCAGTAGCCAAGATCTCTGCATCATATACCATCAATTGATCCATTGTGTCTGCCCACGCATCGAAATCCCGGTAGGGAGTACCACGAATGGCGTAGAGATTTGGAAATGAATGGTAGAAATTATCACCGCAGAAAAGAATTCGCTTTGATGCCAACCATACAATTTGATGATCTGGAGTTTCACCTGGAGCCTTGGCAAATTCCAATTCAAAACCTTCTCGAGTAATTTGTATCGTTTCAGAGAATCGAACCGATGGTTCAATATACCCCGCTCCCAATCCTTGCATGGGCCTTTCGCTGGGACCTACTCCCAAACTTACCAGCTCGCCTTGGGGAAGACCTATGCCAAATTGACGTTTTGTCCTTGCCCCAAGAACGGCGTTGGGTGCCGGTCGTGAGGTGTCGACTGCAATTAGATCAGAGGTGAAATTATCCGAAGCAATAATTTCCACGTCTCGACCTTCGGCAAAAACTATTGCACCTGAGATGTGGTCACGATGTGAATGGGTGTAGATGATTGTGTTTATTGGCAACTCGGAAATCTTCCTGAAGTCTGCCAGAATATTCGTGGCCGCTTGGGTAGTCTCAGTTGTGTCTATGACAATAATACCTTCCGTACCCACGAGAAAATGCACGTTAGACGCGGCATAACCGACAGCAGAATAAATGTTGCTTTCAAGCTGATGGATTTGTTTTACAAACTGGGCGTTTTGTTCGAGTAGGTCAGGATGTGCTGACATGTTTGCCCTTTTAATTATTATTGATTGATATCAGCAGCTGAATATGCGACCAAATCGGCAACAGTAAGGCTCTCGTTCCGCTTTTCGAATGTCTGGATGTATTCAATCATTGTATGCGAATGCTCGCGCATCATCCCCTCGGCACGAACCGGATCACCTTTCTCAATTGCTTCGAAGATTACTTGGTGCTGAGCACTTCCCAAACGTAATCGAAAGAGGCCTCTTTCCATATTTTCCGGCGAATCCATAACAGCCCGATCAAAAACCATTGAGCCAGTTGCAAGCATAGGTAAATGACATATTCTTTTACATGTGTAACCAACATAATCGTTGCCACAGCCATTCAGAATTGTGGTATGAAAAATCTCGTTGGCTTTCTGCATCTGACGAATCATTGGCTCGTCTATCCGGCCTAACCCGATAAATTTGGTATATGTTTCCATAGCATTGGCCATCTCGGGTAGGAATTTAAATCGGTCTGGGGATTGAGCCATAAGCCGAGCCGCCAGACTCTCAAGATTGCCTCGTACCTCAACAGCTTGGAGAATGTCCGCCACAGAAGGGCTTTGTACCATATATCCGCGACCTTCCCCACGACAGATGATTCCTTCTTGTTCGAGAAGGCGAAGTGCCAATCGGACCGGTGTTCGTGAGACTTGGTGGGTCTCGCAGAGTTGAAGCTCAGACAGGCGTTCCTCTTTGGCATACACACCTTGAAAAATGTCTTTTCGGATTTTTAAAGCTAGTTCTGTATCAACGGATTTCATAGTTTTATTAACTAGTTTTGGGATCCCAAAGTCAAGTTATTTTTTAAAAAAGTGATAAAATACTGGTTTTTTGCTTGATTAAGGATCCCTTATGTGTAATAATCTTGATCTAGTTATCGGTCTGAATTGGTAGCACAAGGCTGTTTCTAATTCAATTTCCTTATCAATTATAGTGATTTTCTTAAGACCGAACAATTCAATTTTAGTGAGGATAAAATGAAATTTACTCGTATTAGCTTGGTCTTGGTGCTAGCATCGGCATTTGGATTTTCAACACAATCCGCAATTAGCGAAGAACTAACCGTTGCTACCTTCGTTCCACCCCAGCACCACACCAACACTGTGATGTTCAAGTGGTTTGGTGAAGAGTTGGCAAGTAGATCAAACGGTACCCTGACCATGAAACTCTTCCCCGCTGGTCAGCTTGGTGCTGGTCCTGTTCAACAATATAAACGGGCTGTCGAAGGGGTGGCGGATATCACATTCGGTGTCTCAGCCTACACACCAGCACTTTTCCCCAAGACAATGCTTGCCATACCTCCAGGAAAATCCGAAAACTCTCATGACGCTACAAACCGTATATTGGCTGTGTTTGATGAGTATCTTGCCGATGAATATTCCGACGTAAAGGTCATTGGTTTGACCACTGCTGCCGGGATCGGAATCGCTGCAACTAAAGATGTCTCAACCTTAGAAGGGTTGGAGGGTGCAAAGATTGTTCCGTATGCTGCCCTGACCACACCAATCATTGAGGCAATGGGGGCGGTACCAATACAGATGCCAGTTACTGAAATGTACACTGGTTTATCTACCGGTACCATCGATGGTGCGTACGCTACCTATAACAATATGACACCGCCCTGGAACTTTTGGGATGTGACGACCCATTTTGTTGTCAACGTGCCCGTTCAGCATGCCGTAATATTTGTTGTCATGAACCGCGAACGCTATGAAAGTCTCAGCCCTGAACATCGTGCAATAATCGATGAATTGTCGGGTGAAGCTGCTTCCATGAAACTTGCCGAAAGCTTTGATGGTGCCGATGAACGGTCGCTTGCCTTGATGCAAGAGACTACTGGTAAAAATTACGAATTGATCGAAGTTTCTCCTGAAGAGCGAGCACGAATGGATGCTGCTGTAGCTGAAGGTCTGAAAGTGATATTTGCAGATTACGCTGAACGTGGCATTGATAATGCTGAAGAAATCTATAACGCAATCAATAATTAAGTTGTAGTATCAGTATCTCAGTGTCGAAACCTAGTGAAATGCTCTTCGCACTAAAGTTTGTTGATCGGTTACTAAAGTGGTCGTCGCTTGTTCTTGGCGGCGCCACTTTGACGTTTATGACAGGATTTTCCGTCTGGAATGTACTGATCATGCGCAAAGCGCTCAACAATCCAATCATCGGAGCAGAGGACCTACTGATTCTTGCACTTGTTGTAATCGTGGCACTGTCGATCCCGCTTGGAGCTAGAACGGGATCACATATCGAAATTGAAATACTGGAATCTCGTATGTCCGCGGGATTTGCCAAATGGTCGATGATCCTCGTTAAATTACTTGGTTCAGTTCTACTTTTCTTGATGATGTGGCGGTTTTGGCATTCCGGACAAAACGCTGTTCGGTTTGGCGAGACCACGCAACAATTGCTGATCTCCTACGAACCTTTTTACTACCTGCTTTCTGCTTCAGTCGCCCTTTATGGCTTGGTATTGTTACTAGAGATCTGGCAACTCCTTGGATCTGGTAAGGTGGACACTCTCCAAATCGATGGAGAGCGGTTGTGATTGCCATGTCCCTTTTGGGGATTTTAGGACTTCTTGTCCTATTTGCATTGCTTGGTTTACGGATGCCGGTTGCTCTATCGATGCTCAGCGTCGGTTTTGTTGGTACAATAATCGTCAACACCAACAAGTTCATCGGGGTGGGAATGGATCCTTCCAGGGCTTGGGACCGAGGTTGGCAAATTGCTTTTTCCAACCTTGCTGGTGAAACCTTTGAAGCTGCATCGAATTTTAATCTGCTGGTAATTCCAATGTTTGTTCTTATGGGTAATCTGGCTGGGATTTCGGGGATGTCGAATGACCTGTTTACAGCCGCCTATCGCTGGATGGGGCACTTAAGAGGTGGGCTGGCCTCAGCAACCGTTGCCGCTTGTGCTGGATTTGCTGCCCTATCTGGTTCCTCACTTGCATCAGCAGTCACTATGGGTCGTGTCGCCCTCCCGGAAATGAAACGCTACAAATACGCAGACAGTCTGGCCACTGGATCAGTTGCTGCAGGCGGAACACTGGGTTTCCTGATTCCACCTTCTGGAGGTATGATCATCTATGCTGTACTGACTGAGCAATCAATTGGGCGGTTATTCATGGCCGGGGTATTCCCTGGCATAATCTTGACACTACTCTTCATCGGAGCGATTAGTTGGGTAGTGGCCCGCAAACCTGAGGCTGGACCCCCGGGTGACCGTGCGGGGCGAGCTGATCGTATGGTTTCGCTCCTTCGTGCAACACCTATTCTGGGTGTCGTACTTGTAACCATTGGAGGTATGTATACCGGCTTTTTTACCCCGGTCGAGGCTTCATCGGTTGGAGCTTTTTTGACCTTTGTGGTTGCTGCATGGCGTCGGTCTTTATCGCTCAAGGCCCTAAGAATTGTCATTCTGCAGACGATGAACGCTACGGCTACCGTTTTTCTTATTATTATCGGTGCGTTTGTCTTCATCCCATTCATGTCTCTGACTGAATTGCCCTCCCATTTGGTGACATTTCTCACCTCGCTCCCAATTGGAGATGTCGGTGTTTTGCTCGTCATCATTTTGGCCTACATGTTCCTGGGCATGTTTCTGGAATCGATTGCAATGTTGGTCCTGACCATTCCGGTGGTAATTCCCATCGCGATAGGGCTCAATTGGGATCTTATC
Source organism: Rhodobacteraceae bacterium bin131 (assembly GCA_002239085.1). GTDB lineage: Bacteria > Pseudomonadota > Alphaproteobacteria > Rhodobacterales > Rhodobacteraceae > MPNP01. The sequence goes on from MPNP01000029.1 coordinate 17,358, forward strand.
TGGTTTGGGATCATTATCGTTATCGTGCTTGAGATGGGAATGATTAGTCCCCCTGTTGGTATCAATGTATTCATTGTTAAATCCATAGCACCGGATGTTCCAATGGGACAGATTTTTCGTGGCATCTGGCCATTTTGGTTCGCCATGGCCCTAATGATTGTCCTTCTCATCCTTTTCCCCCAAATCGCACTATTCCTGCCGCAAACCATTGTCGGCGGATAGCAAAACTGGAGTAATTATATGAACAATAAAAAAGAAATTAGAACACTACAGAATTTCATCGGAGGCAAGTGGATCAATGCGGAAACTAATGCCACTTTCGACGATTTGAATCCACTGGACGATAGTCTCTACATCCGTGCGGCCAAAAGCTCTGCTAACGATATTCACAAAGCTGTTGCCGCGGCCAAAGCGACCTTTCCGATTTACCGGAATACCTTGCCCAAAGACCGCGAAAGATGGTTGCTACGAATTGCCGAAATTATGGAGGCCCGAAAAGCAGATTTGGTTGATTGTCTGATTGATGAAATCGGTTCACCGGTACAAAAAGCATTATTCGAGTACGATAAGGGACTGACTATGGTTAGGGCGGCCGCAGGATTGTGTCGATATATGCGTGGTGAAACAATTCCCTCTGATGCACCGGGTAAATTTTCCATGACAATCCGAGAACCTTTGGGTGTGGTCGCAATAATTACCCCTTTTAACGTCCCACTGATCAAAAACACCCGGCTTGTATCCAACGCCTTGGCAGTTGGTAACACTATTGTTCAACTACCTTCAGAAATGGCACCGCATTTGACGGTGCTTTTCGCTGAGATTGTAAACGAGGCCGGCTTCATGCCAGGTGCATATAATGTTGTAACAGGTAATGGACACGAGATTGGTGATTACCTGACTGGTCACAAAGATGTGAGTTTTGTCTCCTTCACGGGCTCATCGGTTGTAGGTCAGCACATCAATGAAGTCTGTGCCAAGAACAAAACACCAAATACACTTGAACTTGGAGGCAAAAACCCAACCGTTATTCTGGCGGATGTTGATCTTGCTCAGGTTGTCCCGCTAGCCGCCCGATCAATCTTCATGTATGCTGGTCAAGCATGTATCGGCTCGAGCAGATTTTACGTCGAGCGTCCCATATACAACGAATTCGTCAAGCGATTTTCCATGGTAGCTTCCAAGTTGGGAATGGGCGATTTGCGCGATCCCAACACAGTTATTGCACCGATCATTTCTGAACGGCAACGTGCTCGAGTCAAAGATCATATTTCTGATGCTGTGGCTAAAGGTGCGACTGTTGCATTTGGTGGCGGATGGGTAGGTAATCGCTGTCAACCGACACTGTTAACAGATGTCAAAGAGGACATGACTGTTTGCAAGACCGAAACTTTCGGACCGATCACATCGATTTATCCAATTGACAGTTATGAAGAAGGTTTGGCGAAAGCCAATGATACAGAATATGGTCTTTCTTCCGCGATTTTTACCAAGGATATAGATCGTGCCTTTCACTTCGCCAGGAACATCGGTGCTGGTATGTGTCATATAAATGGTATGACTATTCACGATGAAGCTCATGTGCCCTTCGGTGGCAATGGAGAATCCGGTGTGGGCCGTGAGGGGACGGATGCGGATATGGAAGCTATGACTGAACTTAAGTGGGTTACGGTGCAATTATGACTTTTACACTCTACCATCACGGCTCGTCTGTCTGTGCCGCTAAGGTCAGGTTCGCGATGGACGAAAAGGGATTGCCTTGGGATGGGGTATATATTGACATTCTGAAGGGTGAACAGTTCACACCTGAGTATTTGAGTCTCAATCCGAAAGGTGTGGTTCCAACTCTGGTGCACGATGATCTGGTTATCCCTGATTCAACAGTTATCATTGAATATCTTGACCATATAGCACCTGAAACGAGCGTACATCCCATCGAACCATGGGAGCGAGCTCAGGTCAGATATTGGACCAAGGCGGTTGACGAGGACCTGCACCCCGCCTGCGGTGCTGTCACATTTGTCTGCTCACATCGGCACACAGTAATTAAAAACCTTGGTCCAAAAGGTGTCAAGGAATTCCTGGCTTCGACCCCTTCCATCTCGGTCACTTCGAATTGGAAAAGCCAGAAGGACAGCATAGTTCGCCATGGTTTCGAATCATCCGGTATTGCAGAAAAGATTTGTCTATATGACAAGTATCTCCACAAGATGGAGGATGCACTGAGTAACGGGAATGATTGGCTTGTAGGCAACAAATTCTCAATCGCTGACATTGCCCTGACGCCTTATGTCAATCGTCTTGCCATGATGTCCATGCGTAACATGTGGGAAAAAGGGCGGCTGCCAAATGTAGAAAAATGGTTTGCCCGGATAGAAGAACGACCAAATTTCAAAAGATGCCTGATTGACTGGGTACCTGAAGACCTGACTAACGATCTGCGTGAAAATGGTGCGATGAGTTGGCCAGAAGTTGCAAAAATTCTTGATATAAACACTTGAACAGAAGGAGGAATCCATGGGAAGATTAGATGGAAAAACTGCTATTATTACTGGTGCCGCTCAAGGCATAGGTGCTCTTATGGCCAAGGCGATGGCCACAGAAGGTGCCAAAGTTCTAGTAACAGACGTGCAGAGCACTGACAGAGCCGTAAAAGCTATTACCGATACCGGTGGAACAGCACGAGGCATGAAAGTTGATGTTACCTTGAACGACGATCTTGCTGCTATGGTCGAAGTGGCCACGACCGAATTGGGTGGGATCGACATCATGGTCAACAACGCGTCGATATTTGCAACTTTAAAACCGAAACCCTTTTTTGAAATCGACGATGATGAATTTGATCTTATCATGCGTGTTAATGCCAGGGGTGTGCATCAGGTCATGCGAGCAATTGTACCGACCATGATTAAGGCCGGGGGTGGCAAAGTTATCAATATCGCCTCCGGGACGTTCTATTATGGACCTCCAGGACTGTCCCATTACACGGCGTCCAAAGGTGCCGTAATTGCTCTGACCCGTTGTCACGCACGTGAATTGGGTGATAAGAACATCCAGGTTAACGCTATCGCTCCCGGGTTGACTGAAAGCGAAGGTGTGATAGCCAATAGAGGCTTGGACATGGCCCGAGCTCCGACAATTGCCTCACGATCAATCAAACGTGAAATGCTCCCGGAAGACCTGCTAGGTTCACTGATGTATCTTGCGACATCTGATAGCAACTTTGTAACTGGTCAGACCCTGAATGTGGACGGCGGCAAGGTAAATGTCTGAGGTTGGCAGGTGTGACATCCTCAGGAAGGAAAAGATAGTATCATCACCTACTGACTTTAGAATATAGTTTGTCAATTTGGGATCCTTAGTATAAGAAATATAAGATTTAATTTGCAATATTCTAAAATTTATATTAATTTGGGATCCCAAATATGTAAAAGTGTATGGAATTTAAATGTTAGATGCTCAGAGTTCAGGGTAGGTCGATTGATTACCACGATCTTTCAAGAGACTCTGAGTTATTAATATTCTTTCAATCAAGTAATACCAAAGGAGTGGATCTACAGGTGGGGCACAAAAATATACTGTTCATAATGTGTGACCAGTTGAGGTTTGACTATTTGGGCTGTAGCGGTCATCCAACCATCCGGACGCCAAACATTGATGCTCTGGCGGAACGTGGTCTAAGATTCAGCAACGCCTATTGCCAATCACCGATTTGTGGACCCTCTCGCATGAGTACTTATACGGGAAGATATGTATCCTCACACGGTGCATCCTCCAATTTTGCCCCACTCCGAATTGGCGAAAAGAACATTGGGCACCATCTAAATCCACTCGGTGTCAGGACTATCCTGGTTGGAAAAACGCATATTGTTGGCGACCAGGAGGGAATGACCAGACTTGGGATCAACCCCGGAAGTTCTGTCGGTGTTCATCATTCCCAAGCCGGGTTTGAGGATTATGAACGTGATGACGGTATTCACCCGGATTCCATGGTTCGTCCTGATCTAACCTACAATAACTACCTGAAGACCAAGGGTTATACCGAAGATAGTAATCCCTGGCACTGGGCGGCAAACTCAGTTGACACCGGGGAGGAAGTTCGTTCTGGTTTTTTCAATGATCGAGTTAACCTGCCCGCCAGGGTTTCCGATGAAGATTCTGAAACACCCTACATGACGAGACGTGCCATGGAGTTCCTGTCAAAGGACAAGGGTGAAAAACCATGGTTATTGCATCTGTCCTATATCAAACCACACTGGCCATATGTTGCGCCCGCACCCTACAATAACATGTATTCGGAAAAGGATGTGCTTCCTGTTGTCAAGTCGGAGGCTGAATTAACTGATACAAATCCCCTCTTTAAACATTTTATGGACCGGGTTAGCGGGAAGACTTTCAGTAATAAGTCCGCCCGAGAAAAGATCATTCCCGTGTATATGGGGCTCATTACCCAGATTGATGATCAGCTCGGGATTTTGATCGAGTTCATGCGAGAGCGTGGATTGCTCGAAAACACAATGATCGTATTTACTTCTGATCATGGCGATTACCTGGGCGATCACTGGATGGGGGATAAGGATTATTTCCACGACCCGGCTGTAAAAATTCCGCTTATAATTGTTGATCCGAGCAGTGTCGCTGACAGTACCCGAGGTACTGTTGATGACTCGTTGGTTGAATCAATCGATTTGATTCCAACCTTCATTGAATATCAGGGGGGCAAGGTCGCCAAACATATCTTGGATGGATTATCGCTGATGCCGAAAATCCGCGGCGAAGAAAGTCAATGGCGAGATTATGTAATTAGCGAATACGATTATTCCTGTCAGGTCTTCCGACCCGAAACCGGTAAAATGCCCCTTGATTGTCGCTCGTACATGATTGCAACCGACAAATGGAAATATATCCATGCTCCAGGATACCCACCGGTGCTGTTCGATCTGGTCAATGACCCAGACGAATTGAATGATCTTGGGCACAGTTCAGAGCATGCACCAATCCGTCAAGCACTATTTAAAATGCTTGCCGACTGGGCCCTGCAATACCGCCAGCGAGAAACTTGGTCTGAAGAGCATAACATCAAAATGACCGGAATTGAAGAGCAACTCGGGGTTCTGATCGGGTACTGGAATGAAAAAGACGCAAAAGGCAAGGATCCAAAAATATTGCCCAAGCGAGAACTGTAACTGTCAAAGGAAAAGGTCCATGCCGACCAATTCATCTCAAAAGGAGGATAAAATGTTCTTTAAATATATTAAGCATGTGGTACTAACCTGTTTGGTTTCTGTGTTATTGCTTCCGCTTTCAGCCAAGGCGGAAACAACACTGTTATTCAATATGTTCACGCCACCTAGTCACTTTTCCTGGGAAGTTATGCAGGATTGGGCAGACCAGGTTAATGAAAAGTCTGAAGGGCGCCTGAAAATCGAATTTGCAGCTAAATCCGTTGCCCCGCCACCTAAGATCATGGATGCCGTACGCAAAGGCGCTGCTGATGCCGGTTGGGTCGCAAATATTTTCCTTGGTCCCGATAATCCTGGTGCTCTGGTCGGCTTGATGCCCTGGGTCCATTTGGGCGATTCTGAAGCAACTTCGGTCGCTTTGTGGAACACCTACCAGAAATTTTTTGCAGACAAGGAAGAATGGCCTGGTATTGAGGTCCTTGGAATGTACCATTTTGCCGGAGCTTCTCTGTGTTCAATGACAGACGAACTTATTACGTCTGCCGATGACTTGAGGAAACGAAAGGTTTGGAGTTTACCAGGCAACCTTGCGAAAATATTGGGTAATATGGACGTGTCACTGGTTACAGGCCCAGCCGTCCAAATACATGAGATGGTGTCTCGAAACGTCGTTGAGGCTTATACGGGGATCACATATGACTCAATCATCAAGTTTAAGGCCGCTCCATACACCAAGTCTTGCGTTGAATTTAAGAAAGCTCCCTTTGCAATCAACTTTACACACTTCATTAATGCGAAAACCTGGGCAAGACTTTCTCCCGAGGACCAACAGGTTTTAAGGGATCTTTCTGGGGAACATTTAGCCCGTATGGTTGGAAAAAAGGTAAACCAACAACTCCTGGAAGGGCGAATTGAACTTGGGAAGACTGCCGAGTACATACCAGCTTCCGACGACTTGATGGCAAGCTTTACCAAAAGTGCACAACCAATTATAGATGAGTGGCTGGCCAAAGTCGCAGAAATGGGCGTTGACGGTCAGGCTGCCCTCGATTTTATGCGTTCTGAAGTCGAACGACTCAGCACCTTTAAACTTAATTAAAACATATCAGTCAGGCATCCAATGGATGCCTGACTTCTCTCTTTTCTGGAAGATCACGCATGATGTTTGACAAGATAGTTGACTTGTTAAGTCGACTTGGTTTGATAGTTGGATCAGCTCTGTTGGCGATGATGATGGTTCTGACCGTTATTGATGTCTTCATGAGGTATGTGTTTTCTGCTCCTCTTCCCAGTGCGGCAGAAATGACGCAAATCATGCTTTCGATGACAGTTTTCATGGGATTTATCCTCGTAAGTCGGGATGGCAGCCACATTGTCGTTTCGCTTTTTGAGCCTGCGCTTACCCGGGTAGCACCAAAGATGTACCGATTGTTATATGCCATCACCAATACAGCCGGAACGGCATTTATACTCTGGGTGCTGATCCTTGCAGCAAAGGATTCGTTTGTTTTCAAGGATGTCACCGAGGTTCTCGAAATTCCATTCATCTGGATTTTCCTGGTATTGGCCTTTGCATCTGCATGTGCATTGATAACGGGCATCTCCGTTTTCAAACGAGGCCCGATCGGCCAAGATTCATTGGAGTGAGATCGGTATGTTTGACGCTCTTTTTGGGATTTTTATTGTTCTGTTTTTGGCCTTTTTTGGCATACCACTGGCCTATGCAACCCTTGCAGTAGGTGTAATCGGTTTTGCGGCTTATCGAGGATTTGAGGCCTCCATTGCAATTACCGGTCAATGGATCGTTGAAATGACCATGAATCTTGGTCTTTCGGTTGTACCCCTCTTTATATTGATGGGAACATTTATCCATCGGGCTGGAATATCCGATGAATTGTACGATGCGTCCTATGCTTGGCTTGGCCGATTGAAGGGCGGTCTGGCCATGGCAACTGTTTTTGCCTGCGCTGGTTTCGCTGCGGTAAGTGGTTCATCCCTGGCTACTGCGGCTACCATGAGCAAGGTTGCCATGCCCCCAATGCGGAAATTCGGTTATAGCGACTCCCTGTCTACCGGTACGATAGCCGCCGGAGGTACACTCGGCATAATGATACCGCCTTCAGTACCCATGGTAATATATGGGATTATTGTTGGTGAGGACATTGGGAAGTTGTTCATTGCCGGGATCGTTCCAGGGATCATGCTTGTGACCCTGTTTTTGCTGTCAATTGCCCTCATTGTCCGTATATTCCCTAAATCAGGTCCCGCTGGCGAAAAAACCACCTGGATGGAAAAAATACGTTCTTCAAGCTCAACCTGGCCCATCATAATATTGTTTGGAATTGTCTTGGGCGGTATCTACACAGGGGTCTTTACTCCCACGGAATCAGCGGCTGTCGGAGCAATGTTTGCGTATATCTTTGCTTTTTTTCGTGGTCGTTTGCGTACTTGGCCTGAAATTATCCACGTATTCACTGATACAGTCAAAACGACTGCAATGATCTTCACAATAGTGTTCTGCGGTTTGATGCTTGCCCAGTTTGTCAACATTACCGGTATGCCGTTTGAATTGGTCAATGTCGTGCAGGGTGGGGGAGGAATCTCTGCCATCGAACTCGTCATAGGCATCTGCATAATTTGCGTCATTCTGGGTATGATTTTTGAAGCCCTGGGAATTTTACTCTTGGTTGTTCCGGTATTTCTACCTTCGCTACATGCCTTGGGTGTTGATATGATCTGGTTTGGGATAATTATCATTCTTGTTGTCGAATTGGGTCTGATAACGCCACCTATAGGAATGAATGTGTTTACCGTCAAGGCGGTTATCGGTGATGTGGATTTGTCCAAGATGTTTGTTGGTGTAACACCCTACATTTTTGCGATGTTGGCTGGGTTGGTGCTTTTGTTCCTCTTTCCCGAAATCGCGACATGGCTTCCGAATCTTATGAGATAACTGACCCCATTAAAGTACTTATAATTATCAATTGGTAGCTACTGAGGTGAGATCGTTAATCGCCATTCTCATTATGTTTACTCAAATGTAATCCAAGGAAGTTCTAGCCATGACAATTATAGTACCAACTAACAAATCAGTTAGGTTTCTTAAGGGTATCCTTCTTTACCCATCAATTCAATACAGTCATGATACTAGGGTCAAAGGGGTATTTTACAAAAATATGGTCGAATTATTTTATAGAGGTGCGCTTAAATTATTTTGACTCATAAGAATTCCCCTATATTTCATAGTAAATTTCAATAAAAGACTGTAAAGGATTACGATCAAATTACTATTGAAGAGGCAGCCTACTGTCTCAATATTTATGATAGGACAGGTAATAGCTATGGATGTACCAGAAACCGATTCTACTGATCAAGCGCTAAATATACTGGTAGATACTATTCGTATTTTTGGGTTTCGTGGTATAAAAAATCTTGAGATTACTTTAGAGCAAAAGACGTTGCTTATTGGACCAAATAATTCAGGCAAAACAACTGTATTAAAAGCCCTAAATTTGGCCTTATGAAACTATGGAAGGTATTTAAGCGAAGAAGACTTCCATATCGGAATTGATGACGATGAAAAAAGTACAGATGAAATAATCGTTGATATTCGCATTATTCCATTAGGAGTTGACGGAAAGCGTACATCAATTTTTGAGGATGGTTGGCAAGTTAAGTTTGGTGACCAAATTAAGGCTGAAGCGAATGAGAAACAATATGTCGCAATAAGAACAACTGCCACTTCTGATGAAGTTAAAGGGGGATTTAAAACTGAACGTTATTTTATGGGAGAGTGGCCTGATTCAGCTTTGTGGAATGAATATAAAGTTGGACGTAAGACATCCCTGAGAATGGAGAGCATTCCTTTTTCTCAATCGAAGCACAAAGAGATATTCATACTGAGCTTAAAGACAAGTCATCCTTTATCGGAAAGGAGCTATCTAGAATTAAATACAATAAGGATTTAATTGATAACCTCGAAAAAGAGATAGAAGAAATTAATAAAAAGGCTGTTGATAATAGTTTGGAACTTCAACGCCTAAAAGAGTACCTTGAACAGTTGAATCAAACATTCCAAGGTACTGGAATTGCAGAAATTACTCCTTTTCCTAAAAAAGTTCGTGATTTATCTAAAAATTTCTCCATTCATTTTGGAGAAACCGCACAAAGTACTTTTTCTATAGAATATCATGGTATGGGTACACGAAGCAGTGCAACGATGATGACAGTCATTGCGTTCATTGAAAATCTGATAAGTAAATATAAAGAGGAATCTGAACCTTTTTTTCCTATTTTATCTGCCGAAGAGCCAGAAGCACATTTACACCCTAACGCACAGAAAACTCTATTTAAATTACTTTTGGAACCTAGTGTACAAGTAATTTTCAGCACGCATTCACCCTATCTAGTAGCAGTATCAGATTTAAGTCATGTACGTTCTTTAAAGAAAACACAGCAAGGTATTACTGTATCTAAGTTAGAGTACAACGTTTCTGATGACGAGAAAAA
>MPNP01000370.1 GCA_002239085.1 Rhodobacteraceae bacterium bin131
ATATTGCAAGTCAGGCAATGTTGATCGTAGGAAACGACCGTTTTAGTACTCTTGCCAACTGTCTTAAAGCTGCACCAAATTTTTTGCTCCGCAATCAAGAAGCCAAGGAAATTATTGATCAACAGATCAAAGGGATTCGGAACAATTTTGAAACCATTTGTAAAGAAGCTTATTTAACTGAAGTAGATCGAAACCTGTTTGATCAGCGATTCTTTTTGAATGAATTTATCTTTAATGGTACTGAGGGTATGTGGGGGTGACACTGGCATAAGAAAACTTAAATGCCCTAACACTTTTCCTGTTACTCCTTATCTGTGAAGGTGGGGAAGACAAGGTTTGATTTATCCCAACTAAACATTATTCTAGCAAAAAAGATGAGAATTTTATTCTTTAGTAACATTTTCCTCTTTATTTTAGGGTTAATATAACTGACTCATGGTCGCTGCAGTGCAGCTGACTCAGTTCGGCAAAGTTCTATCACTATACGAATATCGCTCATAGTTGAAGCACAATCAATTGCTATCCACTGTTGCAACTCACTTGGTAGGCGACCCCAGAGCACTAGGGATTGAGTTTATTCTTCCCCTGGTCCAGCACTCATTAGGAGGTTCTGAAGCCAGCATTCAATACTGGTGGACGACAGTTAGGTGCCGTTAAGAGTGAGAGCGAGCAATGTGTCTCCTTCAGACAAACCTTGCTGTTGCCACATAGTTCTGTCTATGTCATCCAGCATGTTAACGGCAAAGGCAGAGGGTCTGGTGGTGTGTGGGTATTTATTTTTTATTCCTTTTCATATTCCTTAATGATTATCCGTACCAGTTCATCAGGTTTTGTTGGTATATGAATTTCTTCTCTCATCTCATCTTCTGCTGTCTAATAGTGATGATGGGGTAATTGAATAGTATATTTTCAATCTTCTTGTTTGGTTTTTTTCATGTTTATTTCATCTTACCTTCTGGAGTATTCAACGCCCTAGTTGCAATAATTGGTCGCATCAATCTTTGAGTTCATACCTTCAATTTCTTTTTAATTGAATTTATTTTTTTTCGACTCACTCCAAACTTTCTGGCTGTTTCTGACCATTTGCTTAGGCTCGTTTGAGTCTGATCTATTATTTCTAGAATAAGGTGGTTGTTAATACTGGCTTTTTCTCCCAGTCTAACGAGATGCTCAACCGTTGGATTAAGACCTTCCCCTAAAACCAACGTACTTTGCTCACCACCAGGTCCAGATGAAAAAGTAAGATCATAGGCTGGTGAAAGATTCCATGTTCCCTTCTTATCCATAAGGAAAC
>MPNP01000371.1 GCA_002239085.1 Rhodobacteraceae bacterium bin131
AAGAAACTGGTGTCCTATCAACCGCACAATTTCTGTGGTTAAAGTACGTTGACCGCACTCTGTGGTACACCCTCAACAATACTGGTAATGCCGTTGCCTCAGTGGAGGCCGCGGGTGTTCATGCCCATTACCGAGCCGAAGTACAAGCCCAAATGCCGCTTTATTGCAAAAGGGTTTTTCAGGTATCACGATCTTTATTGCACGATTATCTGGAATTGGCACCCGAGGAAATCAAACTCCGACAAAAGATTGTCAAAATGCGAACCCGAATAGGGAAGCGTTTGGCCAATTTAGCGACACAGTCTCAATCGCATTAGTCTGAACCCACAATGGTAATATTCTTTCTACTTACACTCTTAAGTCAAGTTCACTTGTACTGCATGGCAAGATCCGACTGCATGGATACTATGTCACTGCAACTAGAAATTGCCTTTTGTAAGTGGGTGTATTTTCATCAAATGACCGAAAAACAAACTCATGGGGATAGAGTCACCATGACCCCACTGCAAATGGAAAGTATGACTACTCTTGATTTGGGGTCTGATTTGGTTCTTGCGATTGTTCAGAGCAAAGGTAAGGATAATCTGCTCGCATTGTACATTACTTCAGGTCATTTTAGTCCGAAGAATTTAGTCACACCAAATGCAAATGGGGCAAGATCAGACAAGCAGATTAGCAAACCAATACCACAATCATTTGTTGCGGAGAGATTCTATATCAATGCCTGAATTTACAGCCTCAATTAATTCCCAATTAGTTCCCGAATTGCTACGAATAATTGCTATCAATTCGTTGGACATTGCCATTATGTTATCGTGACTGATTGGTTCATCTTAACGGCGAGTATAGGCCTCAGTGTACTGCTCATTATAATCTTCACGTTCAAAGGCTTAAAGCGATTAGACCGGAGTGCCTGCGGTCAAATTCCCTGGCTTATTCCAATAACCCTTTTAGGATGTTTTACTGGAGTCTTAGTAGCAGGAGGTATGCATCAGGATTTCCAGATGGTGAATATTATCACTCTGATAATGATATTTCTGTGCGGACTGCTTTTGGCAATGGCTTATATTGATTTCAAGACATGCTGGGTTCCTTTGGAGACACAGCTGTGTTTGTCTGTTGGCTTAGGCATAATCAGTTGGAGTTGCATATCGCCCACTCCCCTGGAAGTTCTTACAAGTGGGTTAGCCGGATTGGCGGCGCTTGGATTAACTCATGGATTATGGTTGTTGCAACGGCGATTGAATACCAAAATGATTCCACCTGTTGATCTCATGAGTATATTGGCCCCTC
>MPNP01000372.1 GCA_002239085.1 Rhodobacteraceae bacterium bin131
TGGCCAAGTTACTCGCCGCAAGGGTCGCTTGGGCAGCAGCTGACAATGGGGTGCAAATCCACGGTGGCAATGGCTTCGCAATGGAATATGATATAAGCAGAATTTTGTGCGATGCCCGAATTCTCAACCTCTTTGAGGGGGCCGGGGAAATTCAATCCAATGTGATTGCAAGACGATTGCTTGACCCTAGGACAAACTAGTCCAACGGTCAGTTTCTACACTGAACTTTGGTTAGGTTTAAGATCAATAGCAATCATACCAATACTCTCCCGTATCCATTGCGAGAAAGTACTTCATGCCTTATTTGTGCCGCTTCATCTTTAACTTAATTTAAGATTTTGGATGGATCTAAACGCACTCACCTGACGATTCAAAATCTTCTCGGGGCAATTGAATAATTTAGAGTTAAACATTTTTCCTGGTTACACTCATATCGTATGAGAATGAGTATAAGAGTTGTTGAAAATAGTCGGGCGGGATTTATCCTTCTTGGTTGGATTGCTTTGCAAAGCAATATCCGTGTGTTCTGTACAATATCGCTTGCCTAGCTGAACTGGTTTACCACAAAACCAAAAGTTTTTTGTTGATGGGTCGCCTATAGGCCACCGACAGGTCTTTTCAGTAAGTGCCAAAAGGGTAATTTTTTGTTCTTCTTTTAATTTTTCTTCACTCAATACTGTGGCGTTTTGATCTTTGTTTGAGACAGCTGTTTTTGATTTCGAATCTGCTCGCTTGACCCCTATTCGATGAAGCTTGCCAATGACGGCATTTCGCGTTTTTCCTACTTTTGTGGAAATGAAAGAAGCCGATTTCCCTTCCAACCAAAGTTCCGTTGCTTTATCAATTTGTTCTTGTGTCCATGGTTCTAACATCATCTCTCCCAATTCTTATTCTTAAATCGTATTTGTAGAACTATGGAACCTCGTACTAATTATCAAGGCAAAATTCAATCTAGTATCTCAACACCTTAGAAGTGATGTAATTAATTTGCATTATTCACTGTCATTCCGTAAACAGTCAACAATAATAAATTACGAGCAGTATTTCTTCCTAGTATCTCGCCTTTATCCATCAATTCAATAAAGCTAAGATACTAGTGTCGTTTTGGGTTGCCTTTGGCAATCAATAGGAACAAATAATATTTTAAGGTTCAAATTGTACCAATCTTGACCTATATCATGTCTTTTGTAAGCACAGGTGGGAGTGATGATTGAAACTGTAATGCCAACCTATGCCAGAAACAAAATTGGCTTTGAAAAGGGGTCTGGCTGCTGGCTTTATGGTACAGATGG
>MPNP01000373.1 GCA_002239085.1 Rhodobacteraceae bacterium bin131
TGAGATCAACAGGTGGAATCATTTTGGTATTCAATCGCCGTTGCAACAACCATAATCCATGAGCTAATCCAAGCGCCGCCAATCCGGCTAACCCACTTGTAAGAACTTCCAGGGGAGTGGGCGATATACAACTCCAACTGATTATGCCTAAGCCAACAGACAAACACAGCTGTGTCTCCAAAGGAGCCCAGCATGTCTTGAAATCAATATAAGCCATTGCCAAAAGCAGTCCGCACAAAAATATCATTATCAGAGTGATAATATTCACCATCTGGAAATCCTGATGCATACCTCCTGCTACCAAGACTCCAATGAAACATCCTAAAAGGGTTATTGGAATAAGCCAGGGAATTTGGCCGCAGGCACTCCGATCTAATCGCTTTAAGCCATGGAACGTGAAGATTATAATGAGCAGTACACTTAGGCCTATATTCGCCGTTAAGATGAACCACTCAGTCACGATAACATAATGGCAATGTCCAACGAATTGATAGCAATTATTCGTAGCAATTCGGGAACTAATTGGGAATTAACTGAGGGTGTAAATTCATTCATTGGTATAGAATCTCTCCGCAACAAATGATGGTGGTATTGGTTTGCTAGTCTGCTTGTCTGATCTTGCCCCATTTGCATTTGGTGTGACTAAATTCTTCAAACTAAAATGACCTGAAGTAATGTTCAAAGCGAGCAGATACTCCTTGCTATTGCTCTGAACAATCGCAAGAACCAAATCAGACCCCAAATCAAGAGTAGTCATACTTTCCAGTTGCAGTGGGCTCATGGTGACTCTATCCCCATGAGTTTGCTTTTCGATCATTTGGTGACAATAAACAAACTTAAAAAAGGCAATTTTTGGTTGCAGTGACACAGTATCCATGCAGTCGGATCTTTCCACGCTGTATGAATGAACTTGACTTAAGAGTGTAAGAAGAAAGGATATTACCATTGTGGGTTCAGACTAATGCGATTGAGATTGTGTCGCTAAATTGGCTAAACGCTTCCCTATTCGGGTTCGCATTTTGACAATCTTTTGTCGGAGTTTGATTTCCTCGGGTGCCAATTCCAGATAATCATGCAATAAAGATCGTGATACCTGAAAAACCCTTTTGCAATAAAGCGGCATTTGAGCTTGTACTTCGGCTCGGTAGTGGGCATGAACACCCGCGGCCTCCACTGAGGCAACGGCATTACCAGTATTGTTGAGGGTGTACCACAGAGTGCGGTCAACGTACTTTAACCACAGAAATTGTGCGGTTGATAGGACACCAGTTTCTT
>MPNP01000374.1 GCA_002239085.1 Rhodobacteraceae bacterium bin131
CAATATAAATCGTGATGGCTTCTTTCGTTGAGTTCAATATTTCTTTCATTCTTAGCATTTCTCACATGGCAAAATTTACATGTAGGTAATCATACGAGATATTTCCAGAAATATTCTTGGCTTTGGCTTCGCATGTAACAAGAGCTGAAACAACCTTTGAGTTCAGATTAAATTTTGCAGCAGCGTGAAGAGATGCCCAACGACCAATGTCTTTAATCATTAGGTTCAAAACTACTCAGGTAGTATCAGTGACAGATTAGTACAGCCTCATCGGCGGAACAAGGAATCTTGTAAAGGACTGGAATTTTCAATGTCAGGTACCTCGGAAGTAAACCGTACCATTAGATCCCAAAATAACAAGTGTGTTAAACCCGCGTTTGAAACTATGAAAAAATTTGATTTAAGCCAAATAGATGGCAATACCCTGATCCTAAATTCAAGGCTATTTTGACCCCTTATTCAACCGTTACTATTGGGAGAATGTACAACTGGTAGTAGCAAATGCTTGAAATAAATAGTGGTAAAATAAGGAATTGTACAAAAGACCAAAATAAAGTTGTCTATATGGATTGGGTTCAGGCTAAAAAAGCTGGCAAAATATTACTCAATAAAGGGGTGAAGTGAATACTTTCTCGGTCTTAACAGCACCAGCCGTTCTGACCTGATACAAGTGATCCCGGAGCAAATCTCTACCCTCTGTCAAATTTTTCCTAGCAAATCTCAAGTCCTGAGAATAAAAATTTCGTTCTTGACTAATCCCTGTCATAGCCTTAATCATCTAATGGAATAGTTTGACAAAAAGGAGAATTGGTATGAACGCCTCAACATTCGGCAGCTATGAAAGTGAGGAGAGAAAACAGCGGTTGGACGGGATAACTTGGAAAATAGCAAGTGCTGTTGAAAGGGCGGGTTGGCATTTGGGCCAGCATGTTCGATCCTCCCGCCGAACCAGGACTGAGCCAGGCCATATGTATATCGGGGCTGCGGCTGAACGCTGGTACAACGCCTGGGGCAAGGGTGATGAGCAGTTGGCTGACTTTGAGAAGGCCGAGCCCGCCAATTTATTTATTACTGTCAGCGAGAAGTCAACCGGTCCGAACGTGTCGCTTGGCAATTTCGAAGCAGTGGTCAACCGCAATGCGGCTACTGAAATTTGGCAGGTGATTGAAGGCGACAGGGACACCCCCATGAAGATTAACATGTTTGAGTGCTGCGAGGCTAGCGAACCGATGGCTATTGACAGTTCCAATCTCTTGCCCGAACTTTCGCCGC
>MPNP01000375.1 GCA_002239085.1 Rhodobacteraceae bacterium bin131
TTATTTTTTTCCTCGCTTTGAGATAAACGAAGAAAATAAAAATCTGTTTTCAATTTAATCCGAACACAGTCACAGCTCGGTCGAATACAAAGCAAATACTTTTCTTCATCAGATTCTATATAAGAAACAATGGTACCTTGGTCTAACTTTGGATGTTGATTATTGTAAACTGCCCTTGAATTCATGATCCAAGCTAATTTCTTATCAAGAATTTGAGAGTCTTCTTTAGAAAAGCCTTCTGTTGGTGAACGTTTATGATTTTTTAATTTACTCTGACTCAATCCCAGTTTAAAAATATCTATGGTATCGTCCAAATTGAGCTTATTATTCCCAAAATTGAATTTCTCTAGGTTCTGATTATTCAGCCATTTTACTATTTCAGTTAATCCAGCAGGTTTCTCTTCATAAACAGCATCTCCCATTAAGCAGAGCAGTTCTTCACAAATATGAGTAACCATTTGCTGTTCCGCGTCATCAGGATTTGAAATAAGTACTCTTTGAGTTAAAAATGCGGGGTCTAATTCTGAACTAAATCTGTTTAAGACTCTGAATGAATTCTCTCGTACTGCTGCCAGAGAAGTCAATGCGATTCCCGGGAGCAATCCTGCAGTCATAGACGCGAAGTCTTTAACCAATTGCATTGGGAGTTTTTCCTCCTCTATACTTCGGTTTTCGTATTCTTCTTTTAAATTTACCCCTGGTTTGGCATATAGATTCACCCTACCGTTATTAAATATAATATCAGGCTTAATTGCGGCTTCATCAGTAGTATGCAAATTTAGACTGCGTTTAATTTTCTCCCTGATATCATCAAAATCCTGATTTCCAGTATAGATTGCAATTAGTTTAAGTGAGTCTTGATTGAATAGTTCTTCCTTTAAAGATTTCAGAATATTGAGAGTTTTTTCAGGATTATTAGGTTCAAGGTACCAGTCTAAAACTACAATGTCAGCTTTTTTTATGGCTTCATTGTAGTCTGATGACCAATCGCTAATAACACCACAGAATATTCCATATTTTAAAAATGAGTTAATAATTGAACTGGTATCTAATGAATCTAGATTCTCACTAGATGAACCAATCTTAGCATGATTTTTTTTCGCTAGTTCTTGGTTATGCCTTCCTGGAACTTTTATATCGCTGTGTTCTTTAATATTTGAGCCAACGGACAAGAAAGCCTTTTCGTCGACAATAACGGCTGTCTGAAGGAAATTCTTTACATAATTTGGAATTTCCTTTGTTTCCTTTGAACTCATTTAGTTTCCTTC
>MPNP01000376.1 GCA_002239085.1 Rhodobacteraceae bacterium bin131
GAAATGATGTAGTTTGTTTGCATTATTCTCTGTCATTCTGTCAACAGTCAACACCAATTAATTGCGAGCAGTATTTCTTCCTAGTATCTCGCCTTTATCCATCAATTCAATGAAGGCGTGATACTAGTACTTTTCAGCAATCATATTCACTTAATTCAAATTTGTTGTGATAGAGTTACCAAATTTGGAATTACAAAACATTATAAAAATCTTATTTGATTTCCTCTTGGCTGTAAGGTTAATATAAATATGAAAAATTTATCACTGGAGAAAATGTAATGTTTTTTGCCATAATACCGTTTGAAGATCCACCTCAGGATTTTATAGAACGAATTAACAAAATTGACTCCAATCCTTATATATCTCTAGAACCTCATATTTATTTCATCCAATCTAATGGAAACACCTCGTATGTATCAAAACATATTGGTTTTACTAATGATGATGAATATCCACAAATTACTGGAATAGTAATCCCGTGCGGCAAAAGATATTCGGGATTTGCCACCCCAGATTTATGGGGATATTTAAAGGAAGCTAAATGACTGAAAAAGTAAGATTGAAGCCAAATCAGAATCTCTAGAACCTGCATCTCATCAAGAGCCTAGAAATGAGGAGAATGTGAAGGGATTTTTTCCATATATATCCATGGGGCTTAAAGTTGTAACTATTGTGGGGGTAATTGTTTCTGGAGTTTGGTGGTTAAATTCACAATTCAACAATATTAGAATTGAGACACGCGATGAAATACGAAATCAAACCTCATCAATTCTTGAGATAGTTATTGAAAATAAAGTCGAGTTGGCAAAATTGGGAGAAAAAGTAGCTAATTTAGATGATGACATAGAAAAGTTAGAGGATAAGTTAGATAGTATCCAAGCTAACTTTATACGATAAATCAGTATATGAATATTACAGTTATTAAATTCCCTACTCATCGGAATTTGATAAAAATGGTCACTTTTGTATATTTCTTTCGTTCCGAAGCGAACACATGATTACATTGCTGGCCCTCTTGAAGGTCAGTAATATTATCCGCTTGGTCAGTCACACAAAGAAGGTGCTGCAACAATCTACGGTAGATTTACATCCGTCATGAGCGCAATTGAGACTATGAAAGTTGGTTCTTGCCACTGGCTTCCTAGTATCATAACTTCATTGAACTGATGGATAAAGCGATTTCAACTTGATGCGTGCATCCTCGGTTTTGAACTGCCAATTAATCGGCTTGGCTGTCTCATTCCGATAATCCACCCAAGCCTTGGT
>MPNP01000377.1 GCA_002239085.1 Rhodobacteraceae bacterium bin131
CCGAGAGGATGTCACCTACCGCTTATTTATTAGCCTGTGATGTTATTGCTGCCGATGGACGTTTTAAAATTGAAGAATCACGCTTTTTAGAGGAGCTGGCTCTAGCTCTTGAGCTAAACACATCGCAAACTAGAGAAATGCTCCGCTCAACAGCGTATCGTTACAGAGCATTGGAGTGAAGGAAGATTTGCTTTCCACCTCACAAACGTCTCAACAAATACCTGCTGTTAATTCAACATTTATTTGGATTGCCTCTAATCGCCGAGGTCATTGTTCGTCAGTTCATTGGCATGGTATACTATACACTGATAACAAAACTCAGTACCAGAAACCTATCCCTTAAGCAAATCATCAAGATAACTCAGTCGATCTTGTCCCCAAAAAACTTCATCACCAACGACATATGTCGGTGACCCAAATACATTGGCCTCCACTGCCTTTTTGGTATTCGCTTCAAAGATATCCGCAGCTGTTCTAGCGTTCTGCAATACTTTTGTGCTATCAAACCCAGCCAAAGATAAACAATCCTCAATCACTTTGGAATTGGCTATATCCAATTCATTTGCCCAGCAAGCTTGAAGAATATTTTGCACCAGTAATCCAATATCACCCTCTTCCTCTATCGCACTAATTACAGCATAGGATGCAGGTTTTGGGTCAGTGGGCCAATGCTTGGGAGAAAGATTAATTGGCATTGAGAGCCACTCGGCAATCCGAGCAAGTTCTTGTGACCTATAGCGCTGCCTTGAAATATGCCGGTCCTTAGGTGGTACTCCTCCGGTTTGAGCAAAAAGACTCATAATGTCCATAGGACGATATTCAATCTTACGTTGGCGTCGGTTAGCAATGAGTTCAAGCCGATTGCCCGCCAAATATGTAAAGGGCGATAAAACTGAAAAATAGTACGATATTGGTGTCATAACATTCATATCCTTCCAAGTGTTAATGAGGTCATTAAGTTAAATGATTTAAGAACTATTTTTCTGGTTATAAGTCTAATATTTCTTACTTCATTTTATTTGGTTCATTCCAGACGGGATATATATGTGTTTGCATTGCTGCAGGAGAAAATGAGTCGACTTATGGAATCTGAATTAATTGGGAATTGTTCACTCATTGAGGAAATAAATTGTTTGGCAATGTGATTCCAATAGCTTAATTTATTAATAAATTCCTTCGGCCTTTTTTGAAAAATATCCTTGTGATCCACCTGTCTAGTTAATTTCACTTAATGATTAAAATCACCACGCAACCA
>MPNP01000378.1 GCA_002239085.1 Rhodobacteraceae bacterium bin131
GTTTCTTTTATTAACCATCTTGAAAAAAATGAAGGAGGATTGTTTATTCTTTCAGTGACTGGGTGCCGAGCTGATTTCGCAAAGACACTGATGAGGTTTATCTTACTAGATATGGAGATTTCGAGTACACGGACAATGGTATTTGACAGCCTTGATTTCTGGTACTATTCTACGACAAATGGCAATTTCCAATGGGATTTAATTTAAGAAAGCCGCCACAACTCTCGCCTAAGATGGGTGCTTATCCCTATCAACTTGATGCCGTCAGAGCAATCAGGTCTTTTGAATATGCTGCCATATTTCATGAGCAGGGATTAGGAAAAACAAAAATTGCGATTGATTTAATTCTCTATTGGTTGGAAGAGGATTTGGTTGAAACTGTCTTTGTAGTCACAAAAAAGACCTTGGTTCAGAATTGGATAGAGGAAATAGCAGCTCATTCTCATATCACACCCAGAACTCTATCAGTGAACAGGGCGAAAAATAGTATCGCACTAAATTCACCGGTTTTATTTTATGTTCTGAATTATGAAGTTATTTTATCCAATTTGGAACTCATGAAATCCTTCTTAGATACCTGTCGTGTTGGGATAATTTTAGATGAAAGTCAAAAAATTAAGAACCCAGATTCTAATTTGGCAACATGTTTTCATTCCATTGCAGATAAGTTTGAACGGCGCATAATTATGACGGGGACTCCTGTAGCAAATCGACCTTACGATATTTGGTCTCAAATAAAATTCTTAGATAATGGTAAAGTACTGGGAAATTCTTTTTCCGAGTTCAAATCAGATTTTGATTTACCTCCCAATGCTACTACTAAATTAGAATATGGCTTGGGACTGAGTAAGGTAATGGGAAAAATCAGGCAGTTCTCAATACGTGATACCAAACGTACTGCTGGACTTGAACTTCCCGATAAAACCATCTGCATACATTCTGTTAAACTAGCAAAGCGTCAATCGGAAATTTATGCTTTGTATCGAGATAAAATGGCTTATGAATTGCAAAAGGACAAGGGTTTTGTCATTGACAATGCCGAGGATATTCTGAAAAGATTGTTGAGGCTGGTCCAATGTGCTTCAAATCCCATACTTGTTGATGGAGAATATAATGAATTACCTGGTAAGTTTACTAAAATGGTTGAACTTTTTAATGAAATTGACCTTAAATCAAACAAAGTAATTATATGGTCTGGATTTGTTGAAAACGTTGAGTGGCTGTGTGAAAAGTTGGAGCAATATAATCCACAAA
>MPNP01000379.1 GCA_002239085.1 Rhodobacteraceae bacterium bin131
GTTTCTTTTATTAACCATCTTGAAAAAAATGAAGGAGGATTGTTTATTCTTTCAGTGACTGGGTGCCGAGCTGATTTCGCAAAGACACTGATGAGGTTTATCTTACTAGATATGGAGATTTCGAGTAAACGGACAATGGTATTTGACAGCCTTGATTTCTGGTCCTATTCTACGACAAATGGCAATTTCCAATGGGATTTAATTTAAGAAAGCCGCCACAACTCTCCCCTAAGATGGGTGCTTATCCCTATCAACTTGATGCCGTAAGGGCAATAAGGTCTTTTGAATATGCTGCCATATTTCATGAGCAGGGATTAGGAAAAACAAAAATTGCGATTGATTTAATTCTATATTGGTTGGAAGAAGATTTGGTTGAAACTGTCTTTGTAGTTTCCAAAAAGACCTTGGTTCAGAATTGGATAGAGGAAGTAGCAGCTCATTCTCATATCACACCCAGAATTCTGTCAGTGAACAGAGCGAATAATAGCATCGCTCTAAATTCACCGGTTTTATTCTATGTCATGAATTATGAAGTTATTTTATCCAATATGAAACTCATAAAATCCTTCTTAGATACCTGTCGTGTTGGGATAATTTTAGATGAAAGTCAAAAAATTAAGAACCCAGATTCTAATTTGGCAACATGTTTTCATACCATTGCAAATAAGTTTGAACGGCGCATAATTATGACGGGGACTCCTGTAGCAAATCGACCTTACGATATTTGGTCTCAAATCAAATTCTTAGATAATGGTAAATCTCTAGGAAATTCTTTTTCCGAGTTCAAATCAGATTTTGATTTACCTGCCAATGCTACTAGTATTGCAGAATATGGCCTGGGGCTCAGTATGGTAATGGGAAAGATCAGGCAGTTCTCAATACGTGATACTAAACGTACTGCTGGACTTGAACTTCCCGATAAAACCATTCGCACACATTCTGTTAAACTAGCAAAGCGTCAATCGGAAATTTATGCCTTGTACCGAGATAAAATGTCTTATGAATTGCAAAAGGACAATAGTTTTGTCATTGACGATGCCGAGGATATTCTGAAAAGATTGTTAAGGCTGGTCCAATGTGCTTCCAATCCCATACTTGTTGATAGTGAATATAGTGAATTACCTGGCAAGTTTACTAAAATGGTTGAACTTTTTAATGAAATTGACCTTAAATCAAACAAAGTAATTATATGGTCTGGATTTGTTGAAAACGTTGAGTGGCTGTGTGAAAAGTTGGAGCAATATAATCCACAAA
>MPNP01000380.1 GCA_002239085.1 Rhodobacteraceae bacterium bin131
GACTCCATCCAATCACGCCTTTCTGTTGATTGGTCAAGGTTGATGTAATAGATCTTCATATCACTCCTTATTTGCTGACATACCCATTGCGGCAATTAATATTGTAAGCAACTTAATTGAATATCATTGATATTGCCTTAAAACTGCTTTCCAACCAGTTAATCCAGCTTATCATGTATCATTGGCTGAATAAATGTTCATAAGGTCCTCAAAAGGGTATTCGTGAATCATCAATGGACTTTTTCCCCATCCTCTATTTCATCAATATTAATACTTTGAACACCTGAATTTAACACAACCGAAGTTCTACCATAGCGCAATTCCTATAAATCTCCTTTCGTTTGTCATATTATAAGCGGTAGAAGTTTTCTCAACTTGCAGTAAGGTATTTCGCCAAGATACTCCGCATTTCTTTGCTAGAAATATTTCTTGGTTGGATGTTGCTCATGAGCTTGTTGTGCAATGCCACAAAAATGTTCAACAATCTGATCTAGGAAAAAGGCTAGGATTGCCAGATATACAAAGACATGTGAAAAATTGTGATGGTCATGCCCGAAATTGTGTTCTAACCGGTATCCACCCGTATCAGATGTCAAAGTTTTAAATGTTTCGTTCTCAATTTTTCATCAGGTTCGTGCCGCTTGCGTCACCGCCATCACATTCCCTTCATGGAGTTCCATCAGTGACCCAAGCCCAACCTTTTCAGTTTTGTTGAGATCGATTTAGGTATACATCAGAACATCCAGGTTAAGATGGAAATGAGTTCCGTTGTTATGATTTTTGCGACAGCAATGGTAGCACGGCACCTCAAAGGAGTTATAAACTTGAGTTCTATCAACAGAGAGCTGATAATGGTCACTCAACTGGGTCATGGTTCAATGCTCGTCAGGGTTGAAGAAAGATAAAGAGTTGTTGAAGACGACTCAAAAGGATTTTTTTGGGAAGGTGACCGGGTCAAGTCGTTCACGCATGGGAGTATCCGACGTGGCTTTGTTGACCTTGTAAAGGGTTTGGAGTTTGAAGACAATTGTAGGTTCTGCTACAGGCCACGGGTGAGATAGCCAATAATCAGAATGGAAGAACTTGAGAAGGAAGACCGCTAATAACAATCCGTCAGGGTAAACCCGCGCTTATTGATGGGGGCTGAAAAGCTGCCAAATACTGAACGGACTTAGGTCAGTATATCGGGCATTGAAAGATGTTAATGAAGGAAATAATTTGAAATAATACTGCTCAGAGGCTAATT
>MPNP01000381.1 GCA_002239085.1 Rhodobacteraceae bacterium bin131
CTCGTGTTCACTCCGGCGACCCTTCACTCTATGGCGCGATTGCCGAACAAATTGGTCGTCTCCGGACACAAAGTATTGATTACGCAATTATACCCGGAGTCCCAGCCTTTGCGGCAGCGGCAGCAGCGATTGGACATGAACTAACCATACCTGAAATAGCTCAGACTGTCATAATTACCAGAACGGCTATGAAGTCGACTGATATGCCTGAAAGCGAAGACCTTGCCCTTATTGGAGCTTCTAAAGCAACACTAGCAATCCACCTTTCGGTACGAAATTCGTTGGCAATCCAGAGAAAACTCATCCCCCATTATGGAGAAACATGCCCGACCGTAATTGCCTATCGGGTTGGTTGGCCTGATCAGCTGATTATTCGGACAAATCTCTTGAATATGAGGAATGAAATCAGAGCAGCTAAACTGACCCGAACGGCACTAATATTAGTTGGCTCGGCACTCGAATCTGAGCATGGCAAAGAAAGTTCCCTCTATGACGAAGCACACCAGCATATTCTTCGTCATAAGAAAGTAAGTGCTTAGAAATTTATGACTTAGCAATCAGGTCATACCGCATCATAAAGTTGAGGATTTCAAGCTTCACAAAATCAATTTATTGGCCTTGTTGTCTTTTTATAACTTTCTTAATCAATGGCTGACAAATCATGAACTTTTACGATCATGTCAGGACATAATTAATCCTCCAGCAGGTACTTGAGAGACGCTCAAAGCTAATCTGATTTCGCTTACAGGATGTTTTTTCGAATAACCAAGTCAAGAAGTGCTCCTGACGGCTCCCATTCATCCATCGTTTTGTCGAAATCTATGCGAGGGGAAAAGTTTGGCAAAAAAACGTGGCCCAATCTCAAACACCATGGAGCCATTAGAAAAAACTAACCACTCATGTACCAACTCATAAGGAATTGATGATGAACAGCTTCCAGCCACAACTCTTAATTGTAACACTGACCTCTCATTTTGAATGTCATCACCTTTCAACTTGATTGACGCTCAATAGCTTAATGTGTGCAGGAAACAGAAATTTTACTTAGATGATAAGAATGACCCACTCACTGTGAGATTAAACTCAACCTCTTCCTTTTTTTTCCAAATACCATCAGAGTACATTGCCAGAATATCCAATATGGGCTGGTGCAACGAATAGTTGTTATCTCTGCTGTTTGTAGGTCTTGATGGGTTGTCTCGGTTTCGAGTTACTATATGGGCCAGTTCGAATTGTGAAGAGTTT
>MPNP01000382.1 GCA_002239085.1 Rhodobacteraceae bacterium bin131
AAACTCTTCACAATTCGAACTGGCCCATATAGTAACTCGAAACCGAGACAACCCATCAAGACCTACAAACAGCAGAGATAACAACTATTCGTTGCACCAGCCCATATTGGATATTCTGGCAATGTACCCTAATGGTAATTGGAAAAAAAGGAAGAGGTTGAGTTTAATCTCGCAGTGAGTGGGCCATTCTTACCATCAAAGTAAAATTTCTGTTTCCTGCACACATTAAGCTATTGAGCGTCAATCAAGTTGAAAGGTGCTGACATTCAAAATGAGAGGTCCGCGGTACAATTAAGAGTTGTGGCTGGAAGCTGTTCATCATCAATTCCTTATGAGTTGGTACATGAGTGGCTAGTTTTTTCTAATGGTTCCATGGTGTTTGAGATTAGGCCACGTTTTTTGCCAAACTTTTCCCCTCGCATAGATTTCGACAAAACGATGGGTGAATGGGAGCCGTCAGGAGCACTTCTTGACTTGGTTATTCGAAAAAACATCCTGTAAGCGAAATCAGATTAGCTTTGAGCGTCTCCCAAGTACCTGCTGGAGGATTAATTTTGTCCTGACATGATAGTAAAAGTTCATGATTTGTCAGCCATTGATTAAGAAAGTTATAAAAAGACAGCAAGGCCAATAAATTGATTTTGTGAAGCTTGAAATTCTCAACTTTATGATGCGGTATGACCTGATTGCCAAGTCATAAATTTCTAAGCACTTACTTTCTTGTGACGAAGAATATGCTGGTGTGCTTCGTCATAGAGGGAACTTTCTTTGCCATGCTCAGAATCGAGTGCCGAGCCAACTAATATTAGTGCCGTTCGGGTCAGTTTGGCGGCTCTGATTTCATTCCTCATATTCAAGAGATTTGTCCGAATAATCAGCTGATCAGGCCAACCAACCCGATAGGCAATTACGGTCGGGCATGTTTCTCCATAATGGGGAATGAGTTTTCTCTGGATTGCCAACGAATTTCGTATCGAAAGATGGATTGCTAGTGTTGCTCTAGAAGCTCCAATTAGGGCAAGGTCTTCGCTTTCAGGCATATCAGTCGACTTCATAGCCGTTCTGGTAATTATGACAGTCTGAGCTATTTCAGGTATGGTTAGTTCATGTCCAATTGCTGCTGCCGCTGCCGCAAAGGCTGGGACTCCGGGTATAATTGCGTAATCAATACTTTGTGTCCGGAGACGACCAATTTGTTCGGCAATCGCGCCATAGAGTGAAGGGTCGCCGGAGTGAACACGAG
>MPNP01000383.1 GCA_002239085.1 Rhodobacteraceae bacterium bin131
CCAAATCCTTACATGAAGAATGGAAAATTATTTGGAGTACATTTCAACATATTACTTGAATAACCACCGAGCAACAACCTGTACCAGCATAAGCACCAAAATTAACCGTAACACATGGTGGGAAATTACAAAAGTGACATCAGCGTCGGCAACAATGGCTATAATAGCCATTTCTGCCTGTCCACCGGGTAAATAGGCAAGGAGGGTATCAATCGGTGAAGAGTCTAATAATTCGACTATCGAAATGGTAAATAGAATACTAATTAAACTCAGTAGGAGGCAATATCCCAACCCTGAGAGTATATACTTTCGTACCTCAGACCCCGTGACTCCGTTATATCGAATTCCAACTCCTAGACCGATAAAAAACTGAGCACTCCATATGAATTCCACCGGAGGTCTAACAGTGATCATGCCAGTTAGGGAAAGGATGGCTGCTAAAACCATTGGTCCTAGAATGGTCGCTCCAGGGATCTTCATGGTTGCGGCAAGTTTCCAACCAGCCAAACCAGAAACTATCATCAGCCCAAGTTCCTGTAGGGGTGCTTGGGTCAAATTTATCCCAGGTGGACGTGTTAGATCAATATTCCAAATGGAAATGACAACGAATGGAACAATTAACATGATAACCAGAACCCTCGTCGCATGTATGAGAGATAACGCTCTAACATTTGCTCCTGCCTTATCCCCAAACAAAAGCATTTCCACAAGGCCACCTGGAATAGACGCATAATAAGAAGTGCTTGAACCAAATCCCATGAGCTTGAAATAAATATATCCAACACTGCAAACCACGACAAGAAACAGGGGGATTATGAGTAGGGAGAAACCCAGTTGGCCTATTTGTGATAGGATTCCAGGAGTTATGGTAGTTCCAATCGCAACACCTAGAACCGTCCGCATGAGAATACTGATTATTCCAAATCCTTCTAGTTGAAATCCTATCAGTGCAGCGACGAGACAGCCAACCATTGGACCGATTAAAAGGGGAATTGGAAGTCCCAAAAGTAAAAAAAGGATGCCACCCGAGAAAGCATAAAACAATGTTTTAATTTGAATGGGAGAAACCAATTTGAGATTAAGTCTATTTTTCATTCGTTGAAATTCATAGCCAAATAAGAAACCAAAAAAATTTAAGGTGTTACAACCAAAACAGGGTATAGTTTCTAGCTCAACTTATCACTACAATTTTGCTTTGTTGATTCAAGCAAAGTAGGACTGACAAGGGAATTTGAGGATT
>MPNP01000384.1 GCA_002239085.1 Rhodobacteraceae bacterium bin131
CTTCAATAATTTCTTCATGAGGAAAAAAGCGACCGCCAGACCGGCGATACCATTTCCTAAATTCATGGAGGCAACCTTGTGGTTGTTTTGGTACTTTTGATTTTCTGACTCTTTCGTTTGGCCACCCTAACGCATCTCCACAAGCTGCCCCCAACATTGCACCGGCAGTTTTGCTGGATTTAAACAGTGTTTGCATGTTATCGGCCATGACGACCTCCTTTTCTATGCATTGTTGCTTTTGCACTAACTCCTCGTTGAATCAAACGGGAAAGTGTATTTCGTTCAAAAATATCTGGAGCAATGTAAATAGAATTATCTATTGAAATCCCCTGCAGGTTTAACCGGTAGATCTCACGTTGTGCCTGCTCCTCCGATTGAACAACTATGCCAGTGATGGAATCTAAAGGTATAGGCTCTTTCAACATCACTTCGGCTTGAATATCTGTGGGCGCCGCTGGCAAATGACCTGATGGACGAGAAAAATTAATTCCGGGAGACGTCTCGCCATAAAGGGACCCGAATCCCTCAATACCTGCCTTGATGTATCTACCACGTGACCTGGCTGCATTGCAGGGGCAGAACCATGTGTCTGGGGACCAAAGATAACTGGGACCAATCAGCAAAACCACCCAATCTTTAAACAATGGGTCGCGATCCCTGACTGTCACGAAATAGTAGGTATTCGGGTATTCAATAGAACAGCAGATCAGATCATCTCTGCCGTCAAACCGCCCCGGGTCTGTTGGATTATGAGGCATATCAAGACTTTGAAGAGTCCTTGTTGGTAACTACTCAGGTAGTATAAATACCCCTTGATAATTTTTTTTCTAGTATTTCGTTGACAATATGGCAGTATCTTTTTAAAGACTGTGATCAATCGGCCAATACATGTCGAGCATGTCTAATTATATAAATAATTCATGTCACGTTTCTCCCACGCAGCTTTGCTGTCCGAAGTTTCCAAGTTAAAGGAACTGAATGTTGACCTTACGGAAAAGTACAACCAGGTCGTCGCCGAGAATGCTGCTTTAAAGGCCCGCTTGGAGGGGTTTAAGCATCGCCTCAAAAAGACCAGTCGCAACAGTAACAAACCCCCGTCCACCGATGGTTTGGCCAAACCCAAGGCTTCGGGTAAGAAAGCCACAAGCGACCTCCCGTCAGGGGGTCAACCGGGGCATACGGGACACACGATCAGTCGGTCGGACCATGTGGATCATATTGAGGACCAT
>MPNP01000385.1 GCA_002239085.1 Rhodobacteraceae bacterium bin131
AAACCGGCCAGATAAGCCACTCCCAGAGAAGTGGTTTCGGCTATTTTGGGAACCTCAACCGTGACTCCCAATATGTTGGCCACAGATTGCATGGTATAATCGCTTGATGTCATTCCCCCATCAGCCCTCAGTATCGAACCTTTAAGGCCGGGATAATCCATTTGCATGGCTTTTAATAAATCAGATGTTTGAAATGCAACACTCTCAAGTGCCGCTTTGGCTATCTCTTTAGGACTGGTATTACGAGTAATACCAAAAATAGAACCGCGACAATCCGAATCCCAATAAGGTGCACCAAGTCCAGTAAATGCTGGCACTAATATGACCTCCTGTAAGTGATCAGCATTCTCGGCAAGTTGCTGGGTTTCACTGGACTGATTAACAATTCCAAGCCCATCCCTTAACCACTGCACTACGGCGCCGGCAATGAATATTGATCCCTCTAAAGCATAATTGGTTTGCCCATTAATTTTATAAGCAATGGTGGACAATAACCGATTATGGGAATGGACTAATTGCTTGCCGGTATTGAGCAAGGCAAAGCATCCAGTACCATAAGTGGACTTAAGCATTCCAGGTTT
The DNA here is from genome assembly GCA_002239085.1 of Rhodobacteraceae bacterium bin131. Lineage (GTDB taxonomy): Bacteria > Pseudomonadota > Alphaproteobacteria > Rhodobacterales > Rhodobacteraceae > MPNP01. The sequence goes on from MPNP01000385.1 coordinate 582, forward strand.
GAAGCAGGCTTGTCCAATGGTCGCTGCTTGTTGATCACCGGCAACCCCTCGGATGGGTATTGCCTTGCCGAAATATTCCCTCTTCACCATACCAAAATCCGAAACACACTCATCAACCCGAGGAAGCATTGAGCGTGGAATTTCAAATAAGTTGAGTAGCTCATCATCCCAATCTTCTTCAGCTATGTTAAACAGCATCGTCCGTGAAGCATTGGTAATGTCAGTCACATGATCCCGCCCATTGGTTAAACGCCAGATGAGATACGTATCAACCGTTCCGAATAATAATTCACCTCGGTGGGCAAGTCTCATCCCATCGGGAACATGATTGAGAATCCAATTGATTTTGGTCGCGGAAAAATACGGATCAAGCAATAATCCTGTTTTTTCGGTAACAATTTGCTCAAATCCCTTATCCTTTAGATCTGCACAATAAGAAGACGTACGACGATCCTGCCATACAATTGCATTATAAAGAGTCTCTCCAGTGGTACGATCCCAGACCAAAGTCGTTTCCCTCTGGTTAGTAATTCCAATCGAAACAACTTGATCAAGATTCGTGTCATTGACTACCTTCTTGCAAACTGATAAAGTTGTTTTCCATAAATCTTGAGGGTTGTGTTCAACCCAACCTGAATTTGGGTAGT
>MPNP01000386.1 GCA_002239085.1 Rhodobacteraceae bacterium bin131
AAGAAAATGCTTAAAATAATTTTATACCCTTATTATTGTTTGTTGCATTCTCCTCTATGAAACTTTGCTCGGTCCAAGTGCAATTCAAGATTTGCAGATGATAAATTTTGTCTGACAGCTTATTCAGCTCTTTCAGTTTATGACTCCCTAAATTTATTGGATTTAATTAAGAATATTTAATGACAAAACAGAGTTTTCCAAAAGCTGGTGAAGGAACAACGCAATCATCAAAAACACCTGTTGTTTGGGGCTTGGTAAAGAATATTGAGAAATTATTTTACGTTTATGACTACCTCATAGTAACTTTTGCTAGTGTCATATCTATATTGTTAGCAACTTGGTTTTTAAGTTCACAACTTAACAACTTTCGACTAGAAGCAATCAAGAGGGATAATAACTTTCAGCAAAGTTTCATCAACTTTGAATTGGCAATGAATGAGAATTTCCGTATCCAAGCCGAAATGTTCAGTGCACATTTCACCGAAATAATAATAGAAATAAGATCAATCGGTGAGAAATTGGATAATATCAATATAAGTATGAACAAAATTGAAGCAAGCCTGTCTAATATCGATGTAAGCTTGCCTAATATTCAAGAAGATGTCTCTGATAAAATCAATAAGATTGACCCTATCGTTGAATTTCCACTAACTGAAGCACTTAATTTAACACCGTATTAATTGATTTCATTCCACTTTCTACCTAGGATTGAGAATAAAAGTTCGCTACAGTTTATAATTCATAACTGAAATAGACGACCTCAGGCCCTTGATGCTCGATAATCCCCAAACAAGTGAATTGCTCTAACAATTTAATCAATTTCCTTGAACCAATTCATCTATGCATGAATGGTCAGGACAAATTAATGCTTTCAAGCTTCCATCTCTTTTGAGGGAATAAATGGAAAAAAGAAGCCGGATGACCAAACTCCAAACCAACTCTCCCCTTCAATCCAGTGATTAGAACAGATTTCTACCAAACGAAAAAAACTCTTTCGGTCAATCAGTGCTTCAAGGTTTCTCCGAATGAGAATATATGGTGATACCTCACCAGTAAGCGGATCTTTTTCAACCCTAATGGGATGTACTCCACCAGCTATAACTTGGTCATCGACATTCGTAAAGAATGTAACACTTTGGTCTATACCGAAGTTATCAACTTCGAAATCAACAGCGATAAAGGGTGCATCTTCAACTTTAATTCCAACTTTTTCAACAGGGGTGACTA
>MPNP01000387.1 GCA_002239085.1 Rhodobacteraceae bacterium bin131
AATTTCCCACCATGTGTTACGGTTAATTTTGGTGCTTATGCTGGTACAGGTTGTTGCTCGGTGGTTATTCAAGTAATATGTTGAAATGTACTCCAAATAATTTTCCATTCTTCATGTAAGGATTTGGATTTCGGGCTGCTAACTTCCCTAGTCTATTGTAAGACTGTGAAAGTATTCAATTTGACCTTTAATTGAGTAATTGTTAACCGCTTTTGAGACCCTGACTCTAACCTCTTCAGTTTATTTTTATCGGATTTCCAACCCTGTTCCTTTTAGCCTAAATATTTTTTAATAATTGTCCTTTGACCTCTTGCTTGATTGAACCAGTTGTGATTCGATGTGGCACTGTCATAAACTATATCAATTGAGGTTGAGCAATGCCATACCGACGATATCAAAACGTCCTGCCCCTCGGGTCCGTTCATTTGCTACCGCCCTGTCTTGATGATTATGTTGGCCAAGACAATCCCGTCAGAGTAATACATGCGTATGTCATGACACTGGATTTGAACGAGTTGGGGGGTGACCCAGAGTTATCGCTTTTGAAATTTTCCAGTTGTGAATAGAGGATACGCCCACCCGGTGAACGGGTCCACCCCGCGGGATGATGGCTGGCTATCATCGCTTCCCAGTGTGGCCGTTCCGCATCCGTGACACACTCAACGCTGAGCGTGTCCAGTTCCGACAGGCGTCCCGTAATGGTTTGGTCGGGAAACCCGGTGGGTAGAGCGGGATGGGATTCCGGCATCGCAACTTGGGTGGCGGGCAAAGAGACCTCAAGAAGTGTGACTAGTTTCGGTAACAGTTTCTGAGCCGCCGCTCGGCTACTCAGTTGCTCGCGATGATATAAAGCTTCAGCCAGGGCTGTACGAAACAGCCCGGAAACCTCAGCGGTCTGACACTCCTGCCTGAACCAGCAGGAGGTGGAAGCTGAAAGTTGAAAAGTACCAATAAACATGAAACAGTAAATGGCATAAAAACATCACGGATTTAAGTGTGATAAATTGATAGGATTCTCAGGGGGGGGGGCGACTAGTGGCGATACAGGAAGGGCTTAGCCCGACCGAAATTGCCAATCATCGATAAGTTCAGAGGCCTCGAATGACATTGGCAGTGACCTGTGCAATCATGTGCTCTTTAACATTATCAATTAAAGGAGAACACTTTGCCCGGATACCATATTAACACTAATCAAATGAGGCTCTTCATGACATATAGTCAAATCGA
>MPNP01000030.1 GCA_002239085.1 Rhodobacteraceae bacterium bin131
CCCAAAAATCTGATTGCCTCAAGCAACCGCAGGGTACCAAGAGCGTCTGAGTTTGCCGTATATTCAGGTTCTTCAAAGGATACCATAACATGGCTTTGAGCGGCAAGATTATAGACTTCATCGGGAGTGGTGACTTTAAGTACATTCGTAAGACTTGAACTATCAGTCATGTCACCGTGATGCAAAACGAATTGTCCTGATGACCCGTACTCTCCATAAAACAAATGATCAATTCGCGCAGTATTAAACAGCGAAGTTCGCCTTTTGATACCGTGAACCTGATAACCTTTCTTAAGCAAAAATTCTGCTAAGTATGAGCCATCTTGACCAGTAATTCCAGTAATCAGTGCAGTTTTTGTCATAGCTTTAGTGACGCTTTAATCTATTCTATTTCTGACACAAAAAATTATGGTCAAAGAGGATCTTAGTTATTCCCGAACACTTTGAGAAATATTCTTTCAACTTATACGTACAATAAAAATTAATATTAGTTATAATTTTCTAATGGATGTATGAACTTCAATTAATCACACAAACATTTTGTCACCACATTGTACATAGAAAAAATCCAGTATTAAACACTTTGTTCCTGCAATTTATACAATGTTACTTGAAAGCATAAAATCTGAAAATCTGCCAGTATCCAATATTGTTTAGCAAGAGAAAATTTAATCAAGCACGATATTACTGTTCATTCTAGTGAAAAAATTTGCTGCCGAAATTAATCATTTACCAATACTAGATCTGCTTCACTTGAATCAGTAGGATAAACCAATGTTCAAATTTGAAAAAGGGGATGTAGCTGACTGATAGAAAAAGGCCGACCCAAAAATTAATCTAGGTCGGCCTAAATTTTTCGGCTTCAATGAGCCTTATTAACGACTTGACACCAATCTCTGGTTGATGTAAAATATATTTCACTTTAATCAAGCCATGTGCACTAATTTAGATTTCCATTTAGTCAGAGTCAATAACAATTTACAAATTATCAAGGTATTTTTATGAAAAGGTATATTCTGGGCTTAGATATGAATGCAAACGCCATAGGTTGGTGTGCTGTAAAAATAGACGCTAGAAACAACCCTATAGGTGTGATTGACGCTGGTGTTCGCATTTTATCACCTAATGAAGAGGCAGGAAGAGATCCTACTACCAAAGCCTCACTTGCCGCTACTAGGCGAGAAGCACGGATGCAGAGACGAATGCAAAAAAGACGCAAGCGAAGACGAAACCGCCTTATGCATGAATTAGTTTCATCTGGACTGATGCCGGTGGATATAACGGAGCGTAAAAACCTAGAGAAGTTAGATCCCTATTGGTTACGCCGAGAAGCTCTCTACTCACAATTGAAGAAATATGAGGTCGGTCGGGCCCTTTTTCATCTTGGACAGCGAAGAGGTTTTAAATCTAATCGGATTGCCGATGGTGTCAGTGAGGGAAAAGGGGACAATAAGGAAAAGGGCGCAATTGCTTCTGGAACGGAAAAACTTGAAAAAGAACTTGAACATTCGGGTTTTCGAACTTTGGGGGAGTATTTAGCGGAACGACATAACACAGATAAACAAGGGAACAACAAGCAAGGAAAACCCATTCGATTTAGACCTACTGTTTCGGGTAGTACTTTACAATACGACTTATACCCAACCCGTAAAATGGTTGAGGACGAATTGAACCATATATGGAATGAACAGAAAAAGCACTATCCTCAAATACTGACGGAGGAACTTTTTGAAAAAATTAAAAAGATTATCATTGACCAACGTCCATTAAAGCCACAGTTTGTTGGAAACTGCTCAATTTACCCTGATGAACCACGCGCTCCAAAAGCACATCCATATTTTCAACGTTTCAGAATTATGGATGATGTCAGCAAACTTCGGTTAATTATACCCGGGTTTGGTGAGAGGCATTTAGACGACATAGAATTCCTCAATGCCGTCAAACTTTTTATGAGTAACAGCAGCCGTGTAATTACTTTTGAAAAGATTCGTAAAGCACTTTCCATCAATGAAAATTTTCGCTTCAACTTTGAACGCGAAGACCGCAAAGGATTTGAAACTGACAATACAGCAAGAATTCTTGGCAGTAAGAAGGCATTTGGTCGCCAGTGGAGAAACTTAGATATTGAACGCCAAGGGGAGATTATCGAACGGCTGATAAATGAAGAAGATAATGATAAACTATTGGTATGGCTCCAAACAGAGTTCGGCTTAAACGAAGACACTTCAAAGTATGTAAGCCGTGTTAGATTACCACAGGGATATGCAAGTTTTTCAATCAAGATTCTTAAAGAATTAATTGTGGTCATGGAAAACAAGAGAATAAAAACGAAAGATCCAAAAACTGACAGAGTTTTTTCTCGTCCTCTGACCTACAATGAAGCTCTTAATCAACTCGGTCACCATCATTCTAATTGGTCGCCCAATAAACTAATGGATAAATTACCATACTACGGTGAGGTACTTCAACGACATGTCATTAAAAAAGCCGATGCTCCAAATGGGAGTCAAGAAAGTATTGGACGTGTTTCTAACCCCACTGTCCACATCGCTATGAATCAGCTACGATTAGTTATTAATCATCTCATCACAGAATATGGCAAACCAGAGATCATAGCTGTTGAATTAGGTCGTGAACTCAAAATGAATAAGAAGAGTAAAGATGCGTTAAAGCAACAACAAATGAAAAATAAAGAACAGCGAGATAAAAATAAAAAAACGCTTGAAGAACTGGGAATCCCAGAAACAAAAGACAATTTAGAAAAACTAAGATTATACAATGAGATGCCACCTGACTCACGGATGTGCGTGTATTCTGGAAAACCAATCAACATCAGTAAGCTTTTCACTGGCGAAGTTGAGATTGACCACATACTACCCAGGTCAAAAACTTTAGATAATTCTTTCATGAATCTAGTCCTTTGTTTACGAAGTGAAAACCAATACAAAGCTAACCGTCCTCCTGAAGAAACTTGGTTTGATGATGACATAACTCAGATTTGCAGCCGTGCTCAAAATCTATTCCCAAAAAAAGCTTGGCGATTCCAACCTGGAGCAATGAACCGGTTTGATGAACAAGGTGGATTTCTTGCACGCCACCTAAAAGATACTCAGTATACATCGAGATTAACCGCAACGTACCTCAATTTTATTTGTCCTTCAATCCAGACATCTCCAGGCCGTTTGACAGCATTGGTAAGAAAGCACTGGGGTCTTAACTCTATTCTAAGTAACAATAGTACAAAGAATCGAAATGATCATCGCCATCATGCTCTTGATGCATTTGTTGTTGCGTGCATTGATAAACGGTTAGTTGAAGGAATATCTAAAGCCGCGAGTAGTTCAGAGGAACGTAAATTAGAGCGCTTTTTTTGCGAAAACGATTTCCCAAAACTAAATTCAAAAGTTAAGAGCGAATTAGAGCATATCCTTGACAGTCTCATTGTAAGTCATCGTCCTGATCATGGGTTAAGCTTCAAAGGCCATCTTCCACCCAAAGTCACAACCGGCAAGTTGCTTGATAGTTTACCTTATGGCAAATGCAATGCCACGATTGATGACAAAGAATACAACCTTCAAAAACGGATATCTTTGAGTGAACTATCAGATAAGATGATTAGTCGTATTAAAGATAAGCATATCAGAGAAATGCTTCTAAACGATGTTGGTAATTTGCCAAGTAAAGAGAAAAAGAAGATAAAAAATCTGCTCATTGAATTTGGAAAAAGAACAGGTATTAGAAGGGTAAGAGTGTTGGATGTATTAGAAACCAAAGAAAATGTTTGGACTAAAAACCATACAGACAGCTCACAGAAAACATTTTCAGCCTCATACAGAAAAACAGACAACCATTCAATTGAAATTTTCCAAACTTTGGAAGGAAAATGGGTGGGCCGAGGTATAACAGTTTTTGATGCCAATTTACCCGACTATAAACCGCAAAATACACATCCTAAATATCCCAATAGTAGACTTGTTATGCGAATTCACCGAGGCGACCTTATTGAATGTAGTTTTGGAGGCAAACTAGGAGTTTGGAAGGTTATCCGATTAGAACCTTCAGCCAATAGGATTCGGCTTGCAATGCATAACGAAGCAGGCTCGCTAGATAAAAGGCATAACGACGAGGATGACCATTTTCGATTTTTAATTAAGAGCTATTCAAAATTGCAGGAAGCCAATGCAAAATATATCAGGATAAATCCTATAGGAAAGCATATTTAACCTGTTTTCGACTATAGATTTTTACGAAACAAAATCTCTTATGGCTTTCCGAACAGTAGAAATTTCAGAGGATGGTCGCCATCTAGCAAAATATCGTGGCTTCATGACTGTTTCGTATAAAGGAAAGGAATTAGGTAGGATTGCCATTGATGAGCTCGCTGCTGTTATTGCCGCTGCTCATGGTCTGACTTATTCCAACAATTTGCTAATTGCCCTTGCCGAGCAGGCTGTTCCATTTATACTTTGTGGCCCAAACTACATGCCATTAGCATTTTTGTGGACAACTCAGGGTCACTATGAACAAGGTGGAAGGATGAGTGATCAGGCTGATGCTAGCAAACCTCTTCGTAAAACTTTATGGGCACAACTTGTAAGAGCTAAAGTTGAGGGACAAATATCAACATTAACAGTGTTAGAAAAGCCAAGCAATCAATTGAAATTACTTTCTAAACGTATTCGATCAGGTGATCCTGATAATATTGAAGCACAGGCCGCTAGGTATTATTGGCCGTTGTTGTTTGGCGATAATTTCCGTCGTGATAGATTTTTAACAGGTACAAATTCATTATTGAATTATGTTTATACTGTCTTACGCTCGGGTACTGCAAGGTCAATAATGGCTGCAGGATTACATCCTGCACTGGGATTAGCTCACAGACAACGAACAAATGGGTTTGCTCTTGCTGACGATCTTATGGAACCTTTCCGACCAATCGCTGATTTACTTGTTTATGATTTGGTTTCTAATGGGATTACTGAAATTAACAGAGATACTAAAAAACATCTTGTTTCAATATTGTCAATAGATATCAACGGTTATAATGGAATCAGCTCAATTGCCATTTGTCTTCAAAGTTTAGCAAATTCTCTTGTACACTGCTATGCCAAAGAATCAAAAGTGCTAAAACTACCAAAAGGTATAACTGCTATTAACAATTGACGGTTCTCTAGATTATTATGAGTGCATATAGAATGTCATGGATTTACGTGATGTTTGACCTTCCAACCAATTCAAAAGTTGAAAGGAAAGAAGCAACTAAATTTCGCAGCTATTTGCTAGATAGAGGCTTTCAGATGGCACAGTACTCCATTTATCTGCGATTCACAAAAAGCCGCGAAGTAGCAAATACACATATTTCGCGCGTAAAATCAGCTTGGCCAGGAAAAGGAAGGCTGCATATCATTACGATTACTGATCAACAGTATGCAAATGCACATATTATAGTAGGTGAGAATCGTGAATATCGAACAAAAAAACCAGATTTAATCTCTTTTTTTTAATGCTTTTCTTCCATTTTTTTTCAATTAAAGTAAAGAAAAACCCCGATGGAATCGGGGTTTTTCATAGTTGGTAATTACATTAACCAGAGATTGGTGTCAAGCCGCAACTGGTCTCCCGTTAGTTCGTCCAAGAAACTCAATTACATTAACCAGAGATTGGTGTCAAGCCGCAACTAAAGCGACCAACGCCAATATTGCAGCGATAATTACATTAACCAGAGATTGGTGTCAAGCCGCAACTGTTTCTTCATTGCTTGTTTCCTTTGCTTTAATTACATTAACCAGAGATTGGTGTCAAGCCGCAACGGCTTCTGGTCTATCCATAATAATCTCCTCAATTACATTAACCAGAGATTGGTGTCAAGCCGCAACTTATGGAGCGTGCCAGCGGTTTAGGGATGAAATTACATTAACCAGAGATTGGTGTCAAGCCGCAACAGTAAATATTCTTGCATTAGTCAATCTCCTAATTACATTAACCAGAGATTGGTGTCAAGCCGCAACAAGAAGGGTGATACATATAATAAAAGGGATAAATTACATTAACCAGAGATTGGTGTCAAGCCGCAACAATACACCTGACGGCAATGAGATACATGTTAATTACATTAACCAGAGATTGGTGTCAAGCCGCAACCGTTACTCTCCAGTAAGTTTTCGTGGGCTAAATTACATTAACCAGAGATTGGTGTCAAGCCGCAACAACTCTATGCTCAATATCAATCCGACTTGAATTACATTAACCAGAGATTGGTGTCAAGCCGCAACCTATTACCCGCTATTGTGATTGTAAAAACAAATTACATTAACCAGAGATTGGTGTCAAGCCGCAACTGGCAGGTGCTTTGGCAGTCAAATCGCGATAATTACATTAACCAGAGATTGGTGTCAAGCCGCAACGAAGATGTCGGTGAGGAGGCAGGGAGAAAAAATTACATTAACCAGAGATTGGTGTCAAGCCGCAACCACGGGACCTGGTTGCCGTGCGGGGGCATTAATTACATTAACCAGAGATTGGTGTCAAGCCGCAACTGAGTTTCTTGCCATAATGCTTACCACCTGAATTACATTAACCAGAGATTGGTGTCAAGCCGCAACTTGACCTATTATTGGGGTGATTCTACGTATAATTACATTAACCAGAGATTGGTGTCAAGCCGCAACATAGTGCTAGTAAGATAGATTTCTGCTTGAAATTACATTAACCAGAGATTGGTGTCAAGCCGCAACTTGTGTAGTCATTGTATAATTCCTTGTTTAAATTACATTAACCAGAGATTGGTGTCAAGCCGCAACCATATTCCGGTTCAAGTGGAAGCCCCGCAAAATTACATTAACCAGAGATTGGTGTCAAGCCGCAACTCATATTGCTCTGCGGTAAAATGCTTCATAAATTACATTAACCAGAGATTGGTGTCAAGCCGCAACACTTCTTCAGTATCTAATACCCCAAGAGTTAATTACATTAACCAGAGATTGGTGTCAAGCCGCAACACCTCAGCAAAGCTGCCATCAAAACCGCTAAATTACATTAACCAGAGATTGGTGTCAAGCCGCAACGCTATGGAAGGTATAGGGATAAATGGGCTGAATTACATTAACCAGAGATTGGTGTCAAGCCGCAACAAGTGCGGGGAGATGACCTATGAAGCTATAAATTACATTAACCAGAGATTGGTGTCAAGCCGCAACTGTAGGGGCATGTAAAAGGTATAAGAACGAAATTACATTAACCAGAGATTGGTGTCAAGCCGCAACGCGCTTTGTGAGGGTCCTATTGAGGGTGTAAATTACATTAACCAGAGATTGGTGTCAAGCCGCAACAATACCTCTTCACCCTCGTAAATAACCTTAAATTACATTAACCAGAGATTGGTGTCAAGCCGCAACAATACCTCTTCACCCTCGTAAATAACCTTAAATTACATTAACCAGAGATTGGTGTCAAGCCGCAACAAAGTAACCGCAGAGTCGGTTGCTGAGTCAAATTACATTAACCAGAGATTGGTGTCAAGCCGCAACTGAATGTATCTTGACCATAATAGTCACTCTAATTACATTAACCAGAGATTGGTGTCAAGCCGCAACCACTCTCCCTCCCTAGTGGAGACACTAAAGAATTACATTAACCAGAGATTGGTGTCAAGCCGCAACAGGGTGTCACTAAACGATATCACCAGCTTAAATTACATTAACCAGAGATTGGTGTCAAGCCGCAACTTTGCCAATACCGGGAAGGAGCACCCCGCCAATTACATTAACCAGAGATTGGTGTCAAGCCGCAACCGACGGCTCCGCAATAGTGATTGTGCCTAAAATTACATTAACCAGAGATTGGTGTCAAGCCGCAACTCAACCGTCCGTCCCTCTCGGAACAGCTTTAATTACATTAACCAGAGATTGGTGTCAAGCCGCAACGATACGAGCGATCTTATTTGGACAAACAATAATTACATTAACCAGAGATTGGTGTCAAGCCGCAACTCAGCCCTGCGTACGTGGTCAAATGTGCTGCAATTACATTAACCAGAGATTGGTGTCAAGCCGCAACACAAAAGCACGAAACTCATCAAGACGAATCAATTACATTAACCAGAGATTGGTGTCAAGCCGCAACTTGACTGATATTACTACTGAGGGGCGGGTTAAATTACATTAACCAGAGATTGGTGTCAAGCCGCAACTCTGGGGTCGTATTGCTGCTAATCTTCCTTAATTACATTAACCAGAGATTGGTGTCAAGCCGCAACTCTGGGGTCGTATTGCTGCTAATCTTCCTTAATTACATTAACCAGAGATTGGTGTCAAGCCGCAACTATCACCTAGTATCACCGTTTACACTCACTAATTACATTAACCAGAGATTGGTGTCAAGCCGCAACTAGTAGCGGGTGATATCGTCGTCCCCGCATAAATTACATTAACCAGAGATTGGTGTCAAGCCGCAACCCCGACTATTTTATGATGGAGTGTGTGCCCAATTACATTAACCAGAGATTGGTGTCAAGCCGCAACACGTTGCCGGGTAACCTTGCTCAATCTCTTAATTACATTAACCAGAGATTGGTGTCAAGCCGCAACTAGTTTTGTTATGGTGCCGCTTTTCGGTTGAATTACATTAACCAGAGATTGGTGTCAAGCCGCAACTCGACTACGCTTTTCGCACTCGTTCATCACAATTACATTAACCAGAGATTGGTGTCAAGCCGCAACAGATTGACCTAAATTCGGAAATCACTGACCAATTACATTAACCAGAGATTGGTGTCAAGCCGCAACCTACTGCCATCCTTTATTGTTTTCTGATCTAATTACATTAACCAGAGATTGGTGTCAAGCCGCAACGGTATCTTGTGTCGTGCCAAAGATACTCTTAATTACATTAACCAGAGATTGGTGTCAAGCCGCAACCTGATCGTAAAGAAATTGCTTATCGTTATGAATTACATTAACCAGAGATTGGTGTCAAGCCGCAACTGTCGTTCCGAGTTAAACTCAAACAGATAAAATTACATTAACCAGAGATTGGTGTCAAGCCGCAACCCGCCAAGCTCTCTGCTCTGCGGGAGACTTAATTACATTAACCAGAGATTGGTGTCAAGCCGCAACTTAACACTGACCCTCCCGTCTTCAATTTCAAATTACATTAACCAGAGATTGGTGTCAAGCCGCAACATGGCAAGAGCGGCTTATAACGGAGAGGGAAATTACATTAACCAGAGATTGGTGTCAAGCCGCAACGACAACCGCTTTGTCTTCGGCTTTACAATCAATTACATTAACCAGAGATTGGTGTCAAGCCGCAACCTACCGAGCGACACTCTTCATTTAAAGCGGAATTACATTAACCAGAGATTGGTGTCAAGCCGCAACTTATTACTAGCGCTCGTCCCTATTTCGCTGAAATTACATTAACCAGAGATTGGTGTCAAGCCGCAACTATTGCTCGTGTTGATCTGATTTGAGTTGAAATTACATTAACCAGAGATTGGTGTCAAGCCGCAACGATTGATGCCAGTATCACTAAAGATACCGTAATTACATTAACCAGAGATTGGTGTCAAGCCGCAACATCCTTTGTTATACGGTTGTTTTGATTTTGAATTACATTAACCAGAGATTGGTGTCAAGCCGCAACGTTTTGAGCGAGACTCATTGAGACGGAATTAATTACATTAACCAGAGATTGGTGTCAAGCCGCAACTTGGGATGGAGCGACTCGAGTCATTGAAAAAATTACATTAACCAGAGATTGGTGTCAAGCCGCAACATCGTCCATCCTCAAGGTCCTCAATACTCAAATTACATTAACCAGAGATTGGTGTCAAGCCGCAACTGTATGGGACATGGGGAGCCATTATGAGGTAATTACATTAACCAGAGATTGGTGTCAAGCCGCAACATTCCACGGAACCATTTTATAGCGGATTGGAATTACATTAACCAGAGATTGGTGTCAAGCCGCAACTGAGCCACGGCTCTCAATAGCCCGACAATAATTACATTAACCAGAGATTGGTGTCAAGCCGCAACTAATTACTAGGAGCATATTACTCATACTTTAATTACATTAACCAGAGATTGGTGTCAAGCCGCAACCGAGCGGTCAAAACGCTATACAATTAACGGAATTACATTAACCAGAGATTGGTGTCAAGCCGCAACCATACAATTAGAATTTACCACATACACCCCAATTACATTAACCAGAGATTGGTGTCAAGCCGCAACTCGGTTAGCTGCGAGTATGTCCGATAAATAAATTACATTAACCAGAGATTGGTGTCAAGCCGCAACCATTGGAACAGTGCATCATAGTCGCAAAGCAATTACATTAACCAGAGATTGGTGTCAAGCCGCAACGTAGAATTGATGAGGATTGACCAAGATAAGAATTACATTAACCAGAGATTGGTGTCAAGCCGCAACTATGCCTTGCTGGATAGTGCTGCACGGGCTAATTACATTAACCAGAGATTGGTGTCAAGCCGCAACAGTTCCTTCACTTGTTCGCCATTAGGTAAGAATTACATTAACCAGAGATTGGTGTCAAGCCGCAACTGGCTGACCGAGATACTGGATATTCTCGATAATTACATTAACCAGAGATTGGTGTCAAGCCGCAACCATATCGGCGAAGGGCTGTGCGAGTGCTAGAATTACATTAACCAGAGATTGGTGTCAAGCCGCAACAAGTTGTTCTAACATTATGGTTAACCGTGCAATTACATTAACCAGAGATTGGTGTCAAGCCGCAACTCGTGCCGTCTTATGCTCGTGGCACTCTCTAATTACATTAACCAGAGATTGGTGTCAAGCCGCAACTATCCACGACTTCCTCTCCGTCACGAATGAAATTACATTAACCAGAGATTGGTGTCAAGCCGCAACTATCCACGACTTCCTCTCCGTCACGAATGAAATTACATTAACCAGAGATTGGTGTCAAGCCGCAACGGAAAACAATTAATAGTTACTTCATGCTAAAATTACATTAACCAGAGATTGGTGTCAAGCCGCAACTACTTTTAGGTACGGGTTCAATTAAAATGTAATTACATTAACCAGAAATTGGTGTCAAGCCGCAACTTGGTTTCGCTTCTGTACAATTTAATTGTCAACTTGATTGTCAATATTCATTAAAATAGTTTTTAGTTTCTGCTATTAACAGTTAAAGTTGGGAGAAATTGATTTTAAATTATCACCCATTTTAGAATGTAAGTTGCACCTAAGCTTAGCTACCATACACCATAAAGTTTTTTAGAGGGATTAAACTCTCATCGTTAAATTAAGAGGTTAAACTTCCATGACACATGAATTGGACAATCTTCTAGAAGCATATCGCTCTCATGCTCTCAGCCAACGTGACCAAGGTACAGCATTTGAAAAATTGGTTTGTGCATGGCTAGTGGTAGATCCTGTGCAATCGATTCGTATCAGTAAGGCCGAGATTTGGTCCGATTGGGCACTCCGAACAGGTAAGAGCCGAAGTGATACTGGGATAGACGTGGTCGCCACACGGCATGATGGTGGTTTGATTGCTGTACAATGCAAGAATTACGTCGCTGACAGGCGAATAAATAAGTCAGATATTGACTCATTTATTTCTGCTTCCGGCAAGAAAGAATTTGCTGAGCGTCTGATTATAGTTACTTCCGAAGCACCTTGGAGCCAGAATGCTATTACAATGCTCGAACGGCAGGCCATTCCCACAACTCGAATTACCTTACACGATTTAAGAAATAGTTCTGTCAATTGGTTGGACTTCACAGCGTCGGATAAAATCACCCGTGTCAAACCCAAAGAACTCCGGATTGACCAAATGGAAGCCTTAGAAGCTGTCAAATCCGGACTTACCAATAATGATCGTGGAAAACTTATCATGGCTTGTGGCACCGGCAAAACCTTAACAAGCCTTCGTATTGCTGAGGAAATGGTTGGTGTTAATGGGCGGGTTCTTTTCTTGGTACCCTCGCTTGCCTTGATGTCACAATCTGTACATGAATGGTGTAGTGATGCTAAAATTCCACTTTCTACTTTTGCAGTTTGCTCAGACATAAGAGTAGGCCGGCGGCAGCGGAGCAATGAGGATGTCGCCGAACTTGAAATCACGGACTTAAGCTTCCCTGCAACCACCGACCCTGAATCTCTAACAAAAGCGTTTGTCGGAGTGAAGCATCAAGCCACTATGAAGGTGGTCTTCGCAACTTACCACTCAATTGAAGTGATTGCTAAAGCTCAGGCACAATATGAACTACCTGAATTTGATCTTATTATCTGCGATGAGGCTCATCGAACCACTGGGGTGACTTTTAACAACCAAAATGAATCTAATTTCGTAAAAGTCCACAACAATGAATTAATCCGCGGGAAAAAACGCCTCTATATGACTGCAACACCACGAATTTATGGTGAGGAAGCAAAATCAAAGGCTCATTACGAATCGGCAACACTTGCCTCCATGGACGATACTAAGACCTATGGGGAATTGCTTTTCTTTCATGGGTTTGCTCGAGCAGTAGAAAGCGGTATCCTTTCTGACTACCGGGTAATTGTTCTAGTCATGGACGAGGAAAATGTCAGTAATGCTGTACTAAATCGACTTTCTGACGAGCAAAGCGAATTAAGGCTTGATGACGTCACAAGGATAATCGGATGCTGGAAAGCACTTTCAAAAACCGGATTAAAGGAGATCAGAAACGAAGATTCTGCCCCAATGCGTCGTGCGCTTGCATTCTGTAATCGCATTTCCACCTCAAAACTTATTACTACCGAGTTTGAGAATGTAGTAAAAGAGTACCAAGAAAACATGAACCAAGATGGGTCCAACTGTGAAGTTCAGCACGTGGATGGAACTTACAATGCTTCCAAACGGAGACAGTGTCTTAGTTGGCTTAAGGAGGATACTGACAACAAAATTTGTCGAATATTGAGCAATGCCCGCTGCTTAACAGAAGGTGTTGATGTTCCGGCCCTAGATGCTATCCTATTCCTTCACCCTCGCAACAGCCAGATTGATGTCGTTCAGGCTGTAGGACGAGTAATGCGCAAATCTGAGGGTAAAAAAATGGGCTATGTTATACTCCCTGTTGCCATTCCTCCTGGGGTGAGTGCTGAAGATGCTCTAAACAACAACGACCGTTATAAAGTAGTATGGCAGGTATTGAATGCATTACGTGCCCATGACGAGAGGTTAGACACGACAATTAACCAGGGGGGTCTTGGACAGGATATAAGCGACAGAATTACCATCATAAATGGTAACCATACTGAGTTGAAAAAAGTTACAGCAATTATCAAAGATCTACCAACTCAATCAAGGGGGGCCAACATTGGTATTAATGGCGGAAACGGAGGAAACGGCGAAATTCAAATTCAACCACTTCCTCTTGTGATTGACAATTTATACCGAGCTGTTATGGCAAAGATAGTGGATAAGTGTGGCACCAGGGAATATTGGGAGGATTGGGCCAAGGATGTGGCACGTATTGCCGAACGCCATGTCACTCGAATCTCTGGATTAGTTAATCAACCGAATAGCAATGCCCAACTCTTTTTCCAAGATTTCCTCAGCGAATTACGTGACGATCTAAACGAGTCCATCAGTGAGCAGGATGCCATCGAGATGTTAGCACAGCATCTAGTTACAAGACCGGTTTTTGACGCCCTGTTTGAGGGACAAGAATTTGTAAAGCAAAATAAAGTATCTAAAGACATGACCGATATTTTATCGGTAATTGATGAAACTCAAATCGAACGTGAAACTAATGAGTTAAAGGGATTTTATGCCTCAGTTCAGCGTCGAGCATTGGGAATTACTGATCCCGCAGCTCGCCAAAATCTTATTACTGAACTCTACGAAAAATTTTTTAAGAGTGCATTTCCACGCACAGCAAAAATGCTTGGCATTGTCTATACACCAGTTGAAGTAGTAGATTTTATAATTCATTCAGTGAATGATGTGTTAAGGGATGAATTTGATTTGACATTAGGCTCAAAAGATGTTCACATTCTTGATCCTTTTACCGGCACGGGAACCTTCGTTACACGACTACTGCAGTCTGAATTGATTCCAATTGAGGATCTTGAACGAAAATACTGCAATGAGATTCATGCCAATGAGATTATACTCCTAGCTTACTATATTGCTACAATTAATATTGAGTCAGCCTTTCAAGGAATCTTCAATGACAAATATCGACCCTATGAAAAAATCTGCTTAACCGACACTTTTGCTCTAGGTGAAAGTGAAGACATTCAATCTTCCTACCTGAAAGACAATTCAGACCGACTGGAAATTCAAAAATCCGAAGATATTCAAGTGATTATTGGCAATCCCCCTTGGCAGGTGGGAAAGAAAGACCATAAATACATTGAACTTCGAAAAAGAGTTTCAGAAACATATGCTTCACGCTCATCGGCAACATATAAAAACAGTCTCTATGACAGTTACAAGATGGCCCTCCGATGGGCCTCCGACCGTATTCAAGAACGTGGAATTATTGGTTTTGTGACCAATGGTTCATGGATTGATGGAATTGCAGATTCCGGTATCCGAGCATGTCTTACCGATGAGTTCACCTCAATTTATATCCTCAATTTACGTGGTAATGCCAGAACCTCAGGTGAACTTCACCGTTCAGAGGGTGGCAAAATTTTTAATCAAGGATCCCGAGCAACAGTATCAATAACAATTTTAGTTCGGAATCCAGAGAGAAAAAATCAAAGTTGCCGAATCCGTTACCGCGATATCGGTGACTATTTAAAGCGTAAACAAAAGCTAGAGTTTTTAAAAAAATCTGTATCGATTTGCGGAATTAAGGATTGGGTGAATATAATACCTAATCAATATCATGATTGGATTAACCAGCGTGACCAGAGCTTCAATGACCTTATATCTCTGGGTTCCAAGGCAGGAAAGAAAGGAAAGCCGGATTGCACTATTTTTAGGCAATATAGCGCAGGGATTAAGACTAACCGAGATGCTTACATTTACAATTTCTCCAAGAATACATGCGCTGATAATGCTAAATTAATGATTCAAAACTACCAGTCAGCACTTTCAGAATTGGGGGATTATCCAACTGAGGAAGAGGTTTCGGCTGCATCCCATAGAAACTCTTCAAACATCCATTGGGAAAATACGCTCAAAGAGAACCTCAAACAAAAAATTTCAATCAAATTTTTATCCTCAAAAATAAGAAATGCTCATTACCGTCCCTTTGTCAAACAACACTGTTACTTGGAGTATTCATTGATTAACAGTAAATATCAGCAGGATCGCTTTTTCCCCACTGAGGAATCTGATAATAGGGCCATTTGTGTGCCGGGTGTGGGGTCTAACAAACCATTCTCAGTCTTGATGACAAATAGTATTCCAGATATTCATCTTTTGTCCATGGATCAGTGCTTCCCCCGCTATAGGTATGAGGAAGTACCTGAAAATAACAATATCCAACAGTTGGAAGGCATTACGAAATCCCGTGGGGGGGGGGCGATTGGACAATATCACCAAGTGGTCCATTAACTATTTCCGTTCGCACTACAAGGACTCTACAATAAGCGGTGATCAGATTTTTAACTATATTTACGGAATTTTGCATTCACCCACTTGGCGTGAACGGTATGCTAAAAATCTAGTTCGCGAACTTCCACGCATCCCGTTAGCTAAAGATTTTGGAATCTTCGCAAAAGCTGGGGCAAAACTTTCAGAGTTACATCTTGGATATGAAAGTTGTTCTGAATACCCGCTGGAATTAGTGTTTAGAGGTGAGGGTGAACCACAGAAGGAACATTTCAAAATCGGCACTAAAAAAATGACATTCACGGACAAAGAGAAAAGTATTCTTTGGATTAACGAACATTTTAAACTCGAAAGAATTCCAATAATGGCACATAATTACGTGGTTAATGGACGCTCTCCTCTTGAATGGTTTATAGACCGATACAAAATGTCAATTGACAAAAAAAATGGAATCTGCAACAATCCAAATGACTGGTTTGAGGACCCGGGTGATCTGGTCAAATCCTTGAGAAGGATCGTTCAAGTTAGCGTAAAGACCGTACAGATTGTTGATGATCTGCCCGACCCACTAGATTAGAGAATTTTAAAAAACTACATAAAACCTTTTAAATTAATGGATTTTGTTTCACCATCGATAGAATTAACAGCCTTCAACTGCCCTCATTGTAAGGCATTTTCCCACCAAATATGGAATTCAGTCCATGCTAGTCAAATATTTTCTCAAAACAAGCCATCATCGACATTATATCATAATTTCCGATTCCCGTTTATTAGTAATGAACCTGAAGAAGTCTGCACCCATACTGTAATCAATCTAATGATCAGCTTATGTTATAACTGTAAGGGGCTGTCAATTTGGGTTTATGACCGGATGGTGTTTCCTTTTCAAGAAAAAGCACCTCCAGCAAATACAGACATGCCGGATGAAATCCGTCAGATTTACAACGAAGCCAGTTCAATCCTCCACTTATCTCCAAAGGGTGCCGCCGCACTAATTCGGTTGGCACTTCAGAAACTTATCATTCATCTTGGGTATAAGGGAAAAAATCTCAACGAAGACATTAGTGAGCTCGTGGCAAAAGGTATGAAAACGGAGATACAGATGTCCCTCGACATAGTCCGGGTGATGGGAAACAACGCAGTTCATCCTGGAAAAATCAATCTGTCCGATGATCAAGATACTGCCTTAAGTCTATTCAAAATATTGAATTTGATAACAGAAGAGTTGATTACGCAACCCAAGAAAGTCTCAGAAACCTACAATAGTTTACCTGAAGAAAGTAGAAAGGCTATAGAAAAAAGGGGTAAATCTGATAATGAAAGGGACGGGTAAGTCTGACATTTCTACACTTTAGTAAATTCAAGTTGCCTTTTTTCTTATAACTCTTACCAGT
The DNA here is from genome assembly GCA_002239085.1 of Rhodobacteraceae bacterium bin131. Taxonomy (GTDB): domain Bacteria; phylum Pseudomonadota; class Alphaproteobacteria; order Rhodobacterales; family Rhodobacteraceae; genus MPNP01. The sequence goes on from MPNP01000030.1 coordinate 16,923, forward strand.
TGTAATTGTTCGTATTATGGTTTTTTCATTCTCATAAATGGTTGGGTCTCAGCTCAGTAGTACTTGCGACAGCAATGATAACACTTGACCTAGTGGGAGCTGTACAATTTAGTTCCATCAATAGAGAGCAGATAATGGCCACCTAACATAGTCATGATGTCCAATGCCGCCCGCGTTGAAGAAGGGTAAAGAGTTGTTTAAAAAATATTCGGAAGGATTGAGGTTTGACCGGGTCAAGTCATTCACGCATGGCGGTATCCGAAGGAGCTTTGTTAACCTTGTAGATGGTTTGTGGATTGTGGATAACAGTGGGTTTGGCTTTTGGATCACGGGTGATCTGGTCAAAGTTCAGAAGGGAGTAATACTCAGAAGTTAGACCGCTAGGACTGACTTCAAACAATCCATCAGTGCAAACCGGCGATTATTGTTGGGGTCGGGGACGCTGTCAAAGACCAAACGGACTTTGGTCAGTAAACCGGACATCAAAAAATGTCAACAAAGTGTATACTTTAGACATGATACTGTTCGGAGAATATGATCAGGAAAATATTTTTATTGCGACCAAATAAATTCAAATGATATCAACTGGAAAATAAGTGATCAAAGGAATTTTAAGTTCAATAAATTTTCCTGTTAGCAGCAAACTCCCAGTACAATGAAAGATTAATTTATTTAGGGAGCTACTGACGTTACATTTTATTTTGTTGAATTATGATCAGGGGGGAATTACTCCAAGATTATAACTAAAGAAGGAATTAGTTATTAATTCTATGGAATTATAACAGCAACTAAAATGTCAGGATTTGTAGGGAATTGTGTTAAAAAGTTTTTTATTTTTAGAGATTCCCAAAAACTACTCAGCCACATTATTGAAAATAATTATTTTGGAATAAACTATGCCCACCGATTTTAGCCATGCATCTTTAAAACAGGCCGCTCTAAACTATCATGAATCTCCCCAGCCAGGTAAACTGGAAATTCGACCCACTAAGCAAATGGCCACAAGCCGTGACTTGTCACTTGCCTACTCACCAGGTGTTGCCGAAGCGTGCCTAGCAATCAAAGATGACGAAACAAACTCGTCGCGCTTCACTGCTCGGGGAAACCTTGTCGCGGTGGTATCAAATGGCTCTGCCGTATTGGGATTAGGGAATATCGGGCCAAAAGCAGCCAAACCAGTGATGGAAGGCAAAGCAGTTTTGTTTAAGAAATTTGCTAATCTCGATTGCTTTGATATCGAAATCAATGAATCTGATCCGGAAAAATTAGCCGAAACCATCATCAAACTCGAACCAACCTTTGGAGCAATTAATCTGGAAGACATTAAGGCTCCCGATTGCTTTATTGTTGAGCGCATTTGCAAAGATAAAATGTCTATTCCCGTCTTCCACGACGATCAACACGGTACAGCCATTGTCGTTGCGGCAGCATTAATCAATTCACTCAAAGTTACTGGTAAAAAAATTGCAAATCTAAAAGTTGTCGCTCTTGGAGCAGGAGCCGCCGGCATAGCTTGTTTAGATTTCATGGTTGCGATGGGAATAAGCAAAGATAATATTATTCTCTGCGACAGAGAGGGGGTTGTCACCAAAGGTCGGTGTAAAGACCTAGACACCGAAAAAAAGCGCTATGCCATTGAAACGTCAATGACTAGACTTGAAGAAGCCATTGTAGGTGCTGACTTGCTCTTAGGACTTTCGGGGCCTAACACAGTGACCCAAAAGATGATAAAAACAATGGCGTCACAGCCGATGGTTTTTACATTAGCTAACCCCGACCCCGAAATTTTGCCAAAGGAAGTCCTTGAGGCGGTCCCCGATGCACTCATTTGCACGGGCCGGTCAGACTACCCCAATCAGGTCAATAATGTCCTCTGTTTTCCCTTTATTTTTCGCGGAGCACTTGATGCCGGCGCAATAAAAATCAATTTCGAAATGAAACTTGCCTGTGCCCAAGCTCTGGCAGCTCTAGCTCAAGAAACAACATCTGCTGAAGTAGAACGAGTTTACGCCGATGAGCAACTGACCTTTGGAACAAACTATTTGATCCCAAAACCTTTTGACCCTCGCTTATTACCTTACGTTGCTAGTGCTGTAGCCGAGGCAGCAGTTAAGTCTGGTGTGGCAACCAAAGAATTGTCAATTGATGTGTATAGACAGAAGCTTGAATCTCAAGTCTATAAATCTAGCATGCTCATGCGTCCTGTTATTGATGTGGCCAAGAGAGATCAAAGGCGAATCGTGTTTGCTGAAGGCGAAGACCAACGCGTGTTGTACACCATTCAACAACTCAAAGAAGAACATCACTGCAAACCCATACTAATCGGTCGGCCTGATGTCATTCAATTTAGGATAGAGAAAGCCGGATTGACTGTTAAAGCCGGTGATGACTTTGAAATCGTTAATCCCAATAGTGACAATCGATTTACCCAATACTGGCAGAAATACTATGAACTTGTTAATCGCCGAGGAGTATCCCCATATTTAGCGCGTACGATTGTACGCTCAAACACGACTGTAATTGCTGCGTTGATGGTCCACCTCGGCGAAGCCGAGAGTTTGATTTGTGGAACTGTGGGGCAATATTTATGGCATCTTGGCTATGTAGAGCAAATTCTAGCTCATGATGGGTATAGTGCTGTTGGTGCACTTTCAACGATTGTTTTTGATGCTGGCAACCTCTTTATTGCTGATACACAGGTCAACACCGACCCTACTTCAGAACAAATTGCCCAGACGGCAATTGCTGCGGCACGACATGTAAGGAGATTCGGCATAGAGCCTCAAGTTGCCATCTGTTCTGACTCCCAATTTGGCAATCTCAACAGTATTTCTGGACAAACGGCGCGAAAAACAGTTCAGTACTTGGATAAGATGGAACTTGATTTTCTTTACGAGGGCGAAATGACAACTGATATTGCTCTGAATCCTGAAGTTCGCCTTGAATTGTTTCCCCACTCTCGCCTGATTGAAAAAGCGAATACCCTTATTTACACTAATAGTGCGATTGCTGGAGCTGCCCGGAACATCCTTAGGGGAGTTGGCAATGGCATAGAAATTGGGCCTATTTTAATGGGAATGGGCAATCGTGCTCATATTGTCAACCCATCAATTACTGCTCGGGGAATGTATAACAGTGCTTCATTAGCACTCACACCCATATCAAGTTATGGCTAAATGCACGATAATTTAAAATGTACGGTTTTCCTGCCAAGCAGATAACAGAAGGTCCTTGTTAGCCCGCTGGATGAATTCATCACGAATGTTATTCCAGCGAAAACGAACGGAATTAAGTACAATTTCCCGGTCAAGCTCCTGATATTTCTCAATGACAGGAGAATTATTGGCTAAGGTTTCAGGACTAAGGGTAAAAGCATTGGCTCCAATTGATGCATTGGCCCAATGCGAAACTTCCGCACGCTTTTTGAAAGCGCCCAATGCATCTTCCTTTACACTGTACGGGCACTCATTGTCTGTGGATACTCGGACACAATTTTCAAAACAGGCAATTGCCAACTCAGCTGGGTCAAGTTTACCCAAGTCCCGTTGGACGACAATCGTACCGACAGCAAAAATGACGAGGTCGGACAAGCAGGCAAAATAAATCTTCCATTTAGCCTGATTAAGCGATACCGCATAGCGCTTATCTTGAAATATATCAACATATTGCCGCCCCATCCGCGTTTTGAGGTAGCCATAAAGGGACGTTTGGGCTACATAGGCAGACCGTGAATGAATAAACTCTGTAAGTTTTTCCAAGTTATTTAACTCCGAATTATCAAGCCGAGCTTTTAAAATTCGAAATAAGTCTTGGAATAAGTCTTTAAAAAATGATCGAGGCATATATTTTGTCCCCGCTTGTTTTCAACAAAATTTGACATTAATCATTTAAAGTATATTAAAAGATATTCGCCTTTTCTTTTTCTTATGATTTCTTTTTGGAAATTGATTTGGCACTTTGTCTGAGTTTCTTCAAGAGGAGGTTTGCATGAATCAAGACAATCTATCTCCATCTAAGCAACAGGCCAGAGAGGGTCACTGGGTTAAAACCAGGAAACTCACGATCTGGGTTTTGGTTGTTTGGGCAATATTCTCACTTGTGGTCCACTGGTTTGCGAATTCATTGAATGGAATATCGTTCATTGGTTTCCCGCTCGGCTACTATTTTGCCGTCCAAGGTTCACTCATCATTTTTGTTTTAACCATTTTTATCCAGAATAATCTTCAGGATAAAATTGACGCCGACAGTGGCCTAACAGAGGAGGGCTAATCATGGCTAAAAATCAACCTAGAGAATTTATTCAAAACCTACCCAAAATATATGGATTATATACGGGAGGTTTTATCCTTTTTATCATCGTAATGGCTATCCTTGAGCAACTTGGTGCCGGTGCAAACGTCATTGGCATCCTCTTTGTTGCCTTTACAGTCGTGATCTATGCCGCCATCGGTTATCTATCACGGACGATGCAAGTTGATGCGTATTATGTGGCGGGTCGTGAAGTGCCTCCGGTATTTAACGGCATGGCAACGGCAGCTGACTGGATGTCAGGAGCTTCGTTTGTCGCACTTGCTGGAGGAATTTACTTTGGCGGGCATGGCTACCTCGCATTTGTAGTCGGTTGGACTGGCGGTTACGTATTAGTCAACTCCTTGTTGGCACCCTATCTTCGTAAATTTGGTTGTTATACAGTGCCTGACTTTATCGGGACTCGCTATGGGGGTAATCTACCACGTTTTGTCGCCGTCATTATTTTGTTTGTCGCATCATTCACATATGTGACTGCTCAAATTAACGCTTCGGGCACCATCGCATCACGGGCTCTTCATATACCATTTGAAGTCGGTGTATGGTTTGGATTATTAGGTATTTTGCTATGCTCAATGCTTGGCGGAATGCGTGCTGTTACATGGACTCAAGTCGCACAATACATCGTTTTGATTATTGCTTATGTCGTCCCTGTGATTTGGATGTCTAATGTCCAAGGGTTTGGTATTATTCCGCACTTTTCGTACGGAGATGCGGTCCAACGCATTGCCGAACTTGAAACACAACTCGGAGTAGGAACTGCAGCGACAGAGAGTCCGCCATTTGGTGGTGTTAGAATTCTCACAACACTGCATAATGATCCCGGTGGTGGAGCAATGGCCAGCTGGAAGTTTATCACTCTTGCAATTTGTATGATGACGGGAACGGCGTCGTTGCCACACATTCTGATGCGCTACTTCACAACTCCATCTGTTGTGGCTGCACGTAAGTCTGTGTCATGGTCCCTACTGTTTATCTTCCTGCTTTACTTCACTGCTCCGGCTTTGGCGACTTTGAGTAAGCTTCAGGTTCTTGACCCAACACTTGCGACAAGCATTATCGGTAAGTCAATTGCCGATGTACAAAGCTTGGAATGGATTCAAAACTGGACTTCGGTTGGTTTCCTTGCTGTTGTCGACAGTTGTCCAGTGGCACTTGTTGACGGGGTCTGTAATGGTGAACCAGATGGTATTCTACAGATCAACGAGTTCTTTATGCGTCCTGACATCGTCGTCTTGGCAACCCCCGAAATCGCAGGACTACCCTATGTCATTTCGGGACTTGTTGCTGCCGGTGGTATGGCCGCTGCAATGTCGACTGCTGATGGGCTGCTGTTGGCTATCGCTAACGCCCTCAGCCATGACTTGTACTACAAGATAATTGATCCAAGTGCCGATACGAGAAAGCGTTTGGTCGTTGCTCGTGTTCTCCTTATTGGTATTGGTATTCTTGCCGCCCTTGTTGCAAGTTTACGACTGACGGGAATTCTCGGTGCGGTTGCATGGGCATTTGACTTTGCCGCTTCCGGTTTATTCTTTCCTTTGGTTCTTGGTGTCTGGTGGAAACGAGCAAACCGGCAAGGTGCGCTTGCAGGTATGATATTGGGCTTCCTTGCGGGTAGCTTTTACCTATACTTAGTGCGCTTTGCAGGTATGGATCCATGGTTGGGCATTGATCATCTCCGATTTGCAATTATCGGTATGCCGGTCAGCTTAGTGGCAATGGTTGTTGTCAGCCTAGCAACTGAGCCGCCATCCAAAGAAGTTCAGGATATGGTTGAAGAAGTGCGTGATCCAACTGGTCGAGCTATTCTTAGCAGTGACCACTAGCAATTTCTTCTAAAAAATGAATATAATGGGCAGGTATTTCCTGCCCATTATTTTTTGGATAACTCAATGGAACCTTCACCATTCCTAGCCTTTCCAGCTTGGATTTTAATCATCGATTATCTCCTTGGGATGATCATGTGGACCCTGATAGGCCGATTCGGGATGAACTTGTTTCTTCCCGTTGATAGTCAGTTTTTTTTCATGAAGGCTTTTGTTAAACTCACCGACCCAATTCTTCGGATATTTAAACCGCTTACCCCGCCATTTTTGATCCCGCCATTGGTGCCTCTTTTTGTCGCGTGGTTTTTCTTTATGATTCGGTTTTATATCATGCCTTGGATTTTAGGCTACTCGGTTATGGGTATGCTTTCATTTCCCCTAGAGAGTGAAATCGCAGCGGGTCTATACCAATTATTTGGTTAAGAAAGGGACGGGTAATGTTCTACCCATTCTTTATCAAAGTTAAACTATGCTATAAATTATTAATTGAGTCAGCAGTTAGCAGTAAACAATGGAATGACTGAAGATACCAAATCCGAAATAGTGAAAGCCAGACGCAGTGGCTGGCGAACCCTCAAGTCCACAATCCCTTTTTTATGGCCCAAGGACAATGCAGACTTTCGTTGGCGCGTTGTGCTGGCCATGTTGTCCCTTATTTTTGCTGAATTGATTACCGTAGTTATTCCTTTCTTTTACAAAGGTGCAGTCGATTCATTAACCACGGGCACTGATATTACCTTGGGCAGTCAGCTCGCCATTGGAGCCGTGGCTTTAGTCATAGCTTTTGGTGTCGCCCGTATACTCAGCGTATTATTTCGTGAGCTTCGTGATGTTATTTTTGCAAAAGTTGGTCAGCGGGCCCTGAGAATCATAGCACTTGAGACCTTCAAGCATATTCATAAGCTTTCTTTACGCTACCACATCACCCGAAAAACGGGTGGTTTATCAAGAATAATCGAGCGGGGAGTCAAAGGAGTTGAGTGGCTTTTAAGGTTTGTACTGTTCTCAATCGGCCCCCTGTTACTCCAGTTACTGATGGTATGTATCGTGCTTGGGTTTGTACTCGGCTTCTGGTACTTTGCGACAATTATCCTCACCATTATATTGTATGTTGGTTTCACTTTTAAGGTGACCGAATGGCGCGTTCAAATTCGGCGGGAGATGAATGAACAGGATACTGAAGCCAATCAAAAAGCAGTTGACAGCCTTCTGAACTATGAAACCGTCAAGTATTTTGGCGCTGAAAACCGTGAGGCCGAACGCTATGACCAATCAATGAAGCGCTTTGAGGAAGCCTCACTCAAAACAACATACTCGCTTGCGGCACTTAATTTTGGTCAAGCCATCATCATTACCGTTGGCACTGTGATTGTGATGTTGATGGCTGTATACGGAATAATGAATGGGTCTCTGACAGTTGGTGATTTTGTGTTGGTCAACGCATATATGATCCAAGTTACCCAACCGTTAAATTTCTTAGGTACTGTCTATCGAGAAATTCGGCAAGCTCTGATTGATATGGGAGATATGTTTGACTTACTTGAGGTCCCTTACGAAGTAACTGACAAACCTGATGCCCTGCCAATACAAGTGACCGGTGGAGAAATCAAGTTTGAGAATGTGAGTTTCTTTTACGATGCTAATCGACCTATACTCAAGCATTTGAACTTTACGATTAAGCCGGGGCAGACAGTGGCAATTGTGGGGCCTTCAGGGTCTGGCAAATCAACGATTGGGCGGCTTTTATTCAGGTTTTATGATGTGACTGAGGGGCGTCTCTTAATCGATGGTCAAGATGTGAGGGATGTAACCCAGAAAAGTCTTCATGACAACATTGCTATTGTTCCCCAAGATACAGTTCTATTTAATGAGACACTGTTTTACAATATTGCTTATGGCTTACCTAACCCCAAATCGGAGCAAGTGATTACGGCTTCAAAATTAGCCCAGCTTAACGAATTTGTGGAAAGCTTACCAGAAGGCTATGACACCCAAGTTGGCGAACGGGGACTTAAACTTTCTGGAGGTGAGAAGCAAAGAGTTGGTATTGCTCGTGCATTACTTAAAAATCCGCCCATGGTTCTGTTAGATGAAGCGACTTCATCACTGGACTCTGAAACTGAGAAAGAAATTCAGGACAGTTTCAACCAGATGTCCAAAGGACGAACTGTCATCGCCATTGCTCACCGCCTTTCAACCATTGTTGACTCTGATTTAATCATTGTGCTTGAACGCGGTGTTATCGTGGAACGAGGAACGCATGAAGAGCTCCTCGCAAACCACAAACGATATTACTCAATGTGGCAAAGGCAACTTGCCGAAGACGATGAGTACCAACTTAATACGGCGTAATTCTACTCAGTTTTTTGGGTATTCTGGAAGTTGCAATTAAGCATGCTATGAACTGGCCGGCTAGAAATTATTCTGTAAAGAGACAAAAATCGATGACTAAAATCCTAATTGTTGAACCTGTACATGCAGCCTCTATGCCAATTTTGGAAGCACGTAGCGACATCTCGTTTGAGACCATATCGGACACCTCTGAGGCAAACCTCCTGACCAAAATCATTGATGCGGATGCCTTGACAATACGGGTTTCCCATCTGAGTGAGAAAGTATTGCAGGCTGCGACAAAGCTCAAGGTCGTTTCACGCCATGGCGTCGGTTATGATAACATACCTGTCGAGACTTGTACTCGGCTAGGAATTCCCTTGACAATTGTAGGGGCGGTCAACTCTGTTGCCGTGGCTGAACACACCTTTTACCTCATTCTAGCGTTGGCAAAGTTTGGAGTTCATTACAACCAAGCGATTAAGCACGGTGGCATTGAGGCTTGGGACAAACTTCAAGCTCTTGAGTTGAACGGGAAAAATTTGCTGATAATAGGCTATGGGCGTGTTGGCAAAGAAGTTGCCATTCGCGCCAGAGCATTTGGATTGAATGTCATCGTTTATGACCCGTTTTATTGTCAACAACCAG
>MPNP01000388.1 GCA_002239085.1 Rhodobacteraceae bacterium bin131
GTTTACTTTCCAGATTGAGTATATCAATCTTTGTTGCAAGTTCACCTTCTAAACCGCTTTTAATGGCAAACGTAATCGCTTCGGCTTGGTTATCAGTAATCCCAGCTTCCTGAAGCAGCCTGGTCGTCGTCAGTGTATCAAAAGATGTTTGTGTCATTAATAATCTCCATCTTAATTCAATGATAAAGCATAGAGTTGTAAATGACAACAATTCATTTGCTCAAATAAGCCTGAAGCAATTTTGGTGGCGTTTCAAAACCAAACACGCACAAGCCAGTTCATTTATAATTATGAAAGTTTGCCAAGATATACAAGTAGAAATGAAATCAATGGACCATTCAGCTGAACTTCTATTTAATTTTCCTTCCCTACTAAACCTCTATCCCTTGATATTACGGCATAGAATGCAAGGTGAATGTAATTTTATCTTGTATGATTGTTACCATGTTAAAGGCTACAATGATTGTTATCAATATCCATATCAATCCGAACCGCTCTTCACCATCAGCACTCCTCCTCAGACGCTCATAGCGGGAGGGTCAACGAATTCGCCGGGAGACACTCGCTCATCTTTCTAAAATACCTCCAACCTTGTCAGTGACCTGCAAGCCGTACTCAAGGGAGGGGTTATCTACAGTGATATGAACGAGACCATGACCGTGCAACGGTCACTCCCACATGGACATGGACATGCCCTGGCGGCACTCAGAACAGCTCGCCAACTCGGGCTCGCACGAATCCTTGAACGCACCACAAATAATCAATCAAGTCTTCAAGTTTATAGAAGCCTCGTGTATAAATTATTTTTGTTAGACCCTCAACGATTGCTTTGACATATACCGTGTAGTGAATTCTCGTTCGGCTTTGCAACCAAAAGGAAAGGCGATGGTTGTCAGTTATAATTTGTGTTTCGAAAATAGACTGGAATGTATCCTCTTTAATATTGTGACTATCCGACTCCTCTTCCTCCCGACAATCTATGTAGTCAAGTAGTTCTTCATCAGTCAAGTCGTTCAGATCATCGAATGAATTAGGGCTTCGCAGAGTGCCAATTTCATCAGTGGTATAATCTAGTATCATAACTTCATTGAATTGATGGATAAAGCGATTTCAACTTGATGCGTGCATCCTCGGTTTTGAACTGCCAATTAATCGGCTTGGCTGTCTCATTCCGATAATCCACCCAAGCCTTGGTTTTACGCTCCATCGTCGCACGGTCAGG
>MPNP01000389.1 GCA_002239085.1 Rhodobacteraceae bacterium bin131
CGACAGCTGATGACCACCTATTCGGCGAAGCGAGCCCGCAAGGATGTGCATGACCGTGAGCGCGGGTTGGCTAAGGTGTTGAAACGACTGAACGCCAGCAAGCAACCGGCATCGCTGGTCAGTGGTGGGATGGCCAAGTATCTATCGTTCCCCTTGGGTCAAGCGATATTGAATGAGGCGAAGATAGCCAAGGTGGCCCGGTGGGATGGTTTACGGGGGATTGTGGCGTGGGGGTGTCAGGATCGAGACCCCCGTGATGTCATCATGCAATATCGTCAGTTGGCGGTGATTGAAGCGTGTTTTCGGGTCAATAAAAGTGATTTACGGATCCGTCCGATTTTTCATTGGAAGGAGCATCGGATTAAAGCGCATCTGGCGATATGTTATATGGCCTTTTGTTGTGTTCAGCATCTGCGTTATTTTTTGAAAGCACGGGGTCACACCATGAGCACGGCTCGGGTACAGAGAGCCTTGTACGGAATCCAAATCAGTATCCTGTATGATACTGAGGGTAAGGGGCGGTATGGGATGCCGAACCAAGTATCGAGTGATGCACGAAAGATTTATCAGACCCTGGGACTGGTGTGGAACCGCTGTCCGTTTGCGATTACGTCTGGGCGTCAATCAGGACCAAGGAAGGATAACAGGCGGTCTTCTGGAGGAGCATGAAGCACACGTACTGGTGTCAGCAAGGTGACCTTTTGTTAAGCGGTAACGATGGGAAGGTATCGCCCAATGAGGAGACCATTCAAGTGTCATTGAGGTGGCGGCTGTGTTATGCAACAGGATGTGCGATGGCGAGTGAGATGATTGACCAAGGAGGGGCGTGAAACGCACCAGAGAAGAGAACAAAAAGTCTGAAATAAGTCGCTGGGTGTGAACCAAGAAGCGGGTAAAAGTAGTGCCCCTTTTTGAAAGTCAGACCCTTATTTTACGGGAGTTTCAGCGGTTACATGTCTGAACTCAAGAAATAAGAAACCAAAAAAATTTAAGGTGTTACAACCAAAACAGGGTATAGTTTCTAGCTCAACTTATCACTACAATTTTGCTTTGTTGATTCAAGCAAAGTAGGACTGACAAGGGAATTTGAGGATTACAACAGGTGGAGTATAGGGAATACGAGGTGTCACAAGTATCTAGCGATTATTAATGGCCGCTCAATCGGCCGACATCTTCAGGTGGATTTATTTTGATGATCCTTCAACTTGGCTGCATAGTGAA
>MPNP01000390.1 GCA_002239085.1 Rhodobacteraceae bacterium bin131
ATGATATTCAATTAAGTTGCTTACAATATTAATTGCCGCAATGGGTATGTCAGCAAATAAGGAGTGATATGAAGATCTATTACATCAACCTTGACCAATCAACAGAAAGGCGTGATTGGATGGAGTCGCAGCTTTCTGTATTGGCTGGCGATGATATTCAATATCAACGCATCGCAGCAATTGATGGATCAAAACTCTCGGCGGAAGAAATTACTACTCATACACATAGCCTTTCACCGAGCCAATTGGGTTGCAGTTTAAGTCATCGAAGGGCATGGGAACTGATTGGTAATGGTGCAGACGAGTATGGTGTCGTTATGGAAGACGATATTTTGATTTCTTCTCTCGCCAGAGAATTTTTGAATAATGACCAATGGATTCCCCCGTGCACAGGTATCTTACGCCTAGAAACCACGAACAGTAAGATAAGATTATTATCCGCAAAGGGGGGGGTATAAAGAATAATTTAAAGTATGAATTATGCGAATTTCTGTTTAACTATGGTTCTGGTGCTTATGTGATACACAGGGATGTAGCTAAATATCTTCAAAATAAATACAATAAAATCCCCAAACCAGTCGATCTAGAATTAAATGATCCTGAATTATTCAAGGGTGAAAAACCATTACATGGTCAGCATATCATTCGACTTCAAATTGACCCTGGTTTAGCCATACAACAACACTGCTACAAAAGGCGCTTTTTACCAGCTAATGCTGAAGTGAGCATCATGGCTGATTATTCTCAAAAAACTGTCTTCAACCAAAATAAATTAGGTCGAGAACTGCACCGACTTACTGATTTACAGCAATGGGGGAAAGCTTTTTCAAAGCTATTTTCGCTTCCATTTGTTCACAAGTACCCCAAAAGAAAAGTAATACCCTTTGCAGAATAGATTATCGCTAACTTAATAGGATGTTAGAGATCATCATATGTTATCAATTCAAATGACTGTACAAACTGGAACAATGCCATTTGAAACTAAGAAGATAGCTTCCATTGAGGTCAAAACAGTCATAACCATATTCCGAAGTTTCGCCTGAAGTATTTTAAGCAGGATTGTTCAAGGTTATTTCTGTCAAGCCCATTCAATTCGGATTGATAAAGAGGTTCAGAGTGAATAGCAGCGGGGTTGTCATTCAGAATGCTTTTTGAGGCAGTTATAGTTGTCAGAATCCATCAATAATTACGCTCTATATTTGATTTATAT
>MPNP01000391.1 GCA_002239085.1 Rhodobacteraceae bacterium bin131
CAAGAAGTTCGGTTTAACCAACTCCCATGCTTGGGTGTATAGTGAACCTCAAACCGATTGACGAGACGACGTGCCTCAGCGGGTTTGAATGCGTTATACAAGGTGGACAGTTTGTGTGTGTTCAAATTGTCCATGACGAGGACAATGTGTTTATCAGGAAAATGAACATCGGCAAGGTCTTTCAACACATGGGCAAGGTCCGGCTTAGTTCGACGGTCCGTGACTTTCACATGACGCCATCCCAGCAGTGGAGCCGACAACATGAAGAGATTTGCCGTTCCGTTCCGTGTATATTCGTAATCGTAGCACGCGGGTTGGTCCGGACGCACGGGTCAAGGGAGACGGGTTTCCAGTGTCTGTTGCCTTGAGGTCTCATCCAAGCAGACCAAAACCGTGTTATCGTCATACTCGCGATGGTACACTTCCAGAACATCTTCCATAGCATAGACAAAATCAGCATTCGCTTTGGGGGGAATACACCAAGTCTTCTTACGCCACGGCTTTAAGCAGTTTTTTGAGTGACCTCAGCACCGTCTCGGTCGAAATCGTATCCACAATCTCTAGTTCAACCAACTTATTACTTAACAGTTTTAAACTCCACTGAGCATGACCCTCGGGCGGCTTGGAGCAGGCCAACATCACCAGCTTAGCCTCACTCTCACCATTCAGTGTACGCGGCTTACGGTTCTCTTGAACCTTGCGTTCAACCGTCGCTTCAATCCCCTCCAAAACGCATTGTTGACGCACCCGCTCAACCGTTGCAGTGCCCACACCAACACTATCAGCTATCGCCTTGTCTTTGTATCGACCACCAGGACGGTGCGCGTTAGCTCACAACAGAATCTGAGCCCGTAAGCGTGATTGAGCCGAACCCTTGCCACGCTTGATACGGTCTTGTCAACACTGCTTCTCATCCTCTGCCAAATGCACGCGGTCAATTTTTCTTCCTGTCTTTTCCATCATCATTATCCTCTATCAATCTCCCCAGTATCAGCTCCAACCATACGACCGGTGAGGCATGCACGATGGACCTGATTATTGAGGAAGAATTACTGCTCTCAATTAATTGTTGTTGTTGATTTACAATATGACAGAGAATAATGCAAATTAATTACATCAATTCAACGGTGTCGTGATACTAGGGCTTTCGACCGTGCTTGGGCAAATAGCGTTATATTGAATACCGCGCGTCACAAAATCTGCGGCAAT
>MPNP01000392.1 GCA_002239085.1 Rhodobacteraceae bacterium bin131
GGATCATCTCAATATCTCTGAGACGCTTACTTTTTGGACCACACAGTTTTCTCCAAGTAGGATCTGAATTGAGACCATGGATAAAATTGTTGAATTTACCATGATAAATGCACGACCTAATTTCTTGTGGAGAAAGTTTTACTCCGCCAGTGTTTAACCTTTCAAATACTTCATAAACACTGTCCATATTATTTTTAGGGGAGTCTTGCTGGAATATTGTTGTCCGAATCCAAGAATTGTCCAACCGCAATTGGTCATCCTCATTCAATGAATTATACGTTTTTCCCTCCCACTGTGGGTCAATTCCGCTTAGGGAAAATTTCCTATCATTAAATTTTTCTTTGTAAAAACATACGAGCGACATCAGCCTTTGTTGACCATCAATGATCAGTTGTCTTTCTGAGTTTGGCTCTTTAACTAAAAAAATGCAGGGAACGGGTAGGCCTATCAATAAAGATTCAATAAACCGCGATGCGGTATTTTTTGTCCACACGAATTTTCTCTGGAACTCAGGAACATAAATATGTTTTTTTTGTATTCTTCTAACGAGTGTTCCAACTGGTAAATCTATTGCGTATGAGGAAATGGAATTAAGATTAGCAGGGGTCGAAGTGTCTTCATCTTCGATTTCATAGTTGCCGTCATCCAAATTTCCTTCAGAATAATTCATTAGGTTAGCCACTTAAACTCTCCTTTTCGTGCTGGAACTCGCTTTACGGCATAATTTCTGATTAAAAAGGGTATTACCCACCTTCAATATAGTTAAATTACCATAACTGATCATGCCTTATGAAGAACATAGAGAATAAGCAATTAGTCGCACTAAAACCATTGGATTGGGTTGAACACCAAACTCCCTTCAGTCAAAAGCGACGAAAACAGATCCAGAAATAATCCACTAATCTTTCAGATTGTTGCTCTTTCAGGCCATCCTGACTCGCAATTAATCAGAGTTTCTTAAAGTGTTGCAGTGGGTCAAAATGACCTGAACTCACGCCGGGATACTAGAAATAAGTATGTGACATTTTTATTGAAATTAGGGCCAATTTGTTGGTTCAGGTTTCACCCGAATAGTTCATTGTTTCTCCATACATGAAACGTAATTTCTTGGAGAATTCTAATGAACAGACCAGCAAAAAATCAAAACGACTTTGAGACTTCACAACGTGGAGCAACCCTTATTGAGGCCGCCTTATTTACTGTGATTG
>MPNP01000393.1 GCA_002239085.1 Rhodobacteraceae bacterium bin131
TGCCATTGCATACTTCACATAGAGTATCTCATTCAATCAGTTCCCATATCTCACATGAATAACACAACACACCATGGCCTATAATATTGAAACCATCACCAACCAATTTGGCCGCACAGCCATCCTCCTCCGACACGCACAGCGTGACGGCACAAAAATTCGCAAAAAACCATCGCTAATCTCTCCAAGTTCCCGCCCGAAATCGTCGCGAACTTTCGAACCATCCTCAAGGGTGGAACAGCCGTTGCCAATCTCCATGACCACTTGACTATCCAACGCTCCTTGCTTCACAGCCATGTCAAGGTAGCACTTGGGAGTGCGCGTCAACTGGGCCTGGAAACAGTCCTTGCACGTTCCCCCAGTCGCTAACGGTCATTGGCCTTGGCGGCCATCATGACCCGGCTCATTGCACCGCAATTAAAACTGGCCACAGCCCGGATCCTGTCAGAAGAAAGTGCGGCCAGCAGTCTCGGGTCTCTCCTCCAACTGGGTGACGTCTCCGGCAATGATATGTGGCCACCCTTGATTGGCTCGTTTAACGACACCCCCGCATTGAGAAAGCTTTGACCCGGCGGCATCTTGATGCGTCCACCCTAGTATCTTAACTTTGTTGAATTGATTGGTAAAAGCGAGATACTAGGAAGAAATGCTATTCTCAATTAATTGGTGTTGATTGTTGATAGAATGACAAAGAATAATGCAAATTAATTACATCACTTCAACGGTGTTGAGATACTAGTATTGAGCAACAATTAAGGTGATTGGGTGATTGGGATGATATTTAACCACCTTATTTTGAACCTGATTCCGGGAAAGGGCCAGGTACTTCTTTGTTTAATCCCGAAAGAACAGCCCGGTGGAAATATCAAGCCATCAGAACGACCACTCAAGCCCTAACCGTAAGCCATAAGCCGTGTCATCCGCACCCAATCCATGCGCATACACCATCCCATGAAACTCCGTGTCACCCTGATGCAATACACCCCCAACATCCAATAACAGACGCGTCGCCTTCGCCTGACTTGATAACACCTCATCACCAACCATCACGGTACTCGCTTCACTCACCGCCGTCTCAATACCCGCCGAACCGCGCAACACAACACGACGACCCTCATTCTCCTGAACCATCATCCGCTCACCTCGGACACCAACACCCGCTATCACCTGACGCTCCTGACCACTCACACGTAAGCCCAACGAATCCT
>MPNP01000394.1 GCA_002239085.1 Rhodobacteraceae bacterium bin131
TCATCAATTCGTCTACCAAGATATTCAAAGGATAAGTTTTCGGGGTCTTTGAGCATAACCGGAATGGTTTTGGGACCTTGTTTATCGTTGTTCAGCTGGTCAATGCAGTTTTGCCTGATTTTTTTGAATAGCGAAGATTTACCAATCCCAGGTGCTCCGTAAATGACTTGCGTCATTCCATCGGCAACATCGCCAACGTTGTCTTGGTGACGTTGCACAATCGTTTGGGTCAATTCATCAATTTCCATTTGAAGAGCTTCCCGACCAACGAAAAAGGGATTGATGACCCGGTCTCTAGATTTAATAAAACGATTTAGTTCTTTGGCTTTGAATTCATCGTGCATAACTTACTCCTTATGTTTTGAATATACACTAAATAGTCGTACTGTGCCCAACATTTAACCATGAGGGTTGAGATAAATGTCAAAAACTAAAGAAAGTTAAAAGGGCTCCTCTTTCGTGACAATGTGCCACAATTCCCTGACTTCCAAAAGGTGATTGGTTTAATTAACATCTTTCTCTGAAACAATTTACACTTAACCGTTCTTTATCATACCAGTCACTGTTAACTCTAATAACCCTTGTATGACCTCAAAACACTTCCGAACGCTTCCATCACTTTAACGCTCCAGAAATGATGCAAACTATTGCGTTTTCGCAACAATATTCAAATCACGCAACTTCTTGATGAGAGAGCAATAATAACAAAAACCAATGCAAACCCGCATGAAAATTTGACCTAGACACTGCAACAGTCATCTCTTTGTGGCATTGCTGAGTAACTTAAAACATGCAGAACTCGGCAACACACTTTGGTGAACGAACAGTTCAACGCTGTTGTTGACCACTGTAATCCAATCTGTATCGGGGGATAATTGTCAGATTATTCCTGTTCTCAATAACTGAAAATCGGGAACCATCTGACCATGTTTCTCTTTCCCCAATAGCGAGTGTCTGTTTGTCAATATCCGACTTTTCTGACACGCATGAATTAACTAGTGCGTTTTGGAAATTAGGTCATATCTCTGCGGCGCACTTTTTAGGACTGACTTTGAGGCCAAGAATTCCATAATTTTTGCCTAAAACCCCCTTGCAGTCGTGCTTCTAGCACTTTGAACACCTCTTTTCAAACAAAAATCCTAGGCAGATAAATTATTTTTTGTATTGAACCAATACTATATGTCTTTCA
>MPNP01000395.1 GCA_002239085.1 Rhodobacteraceae bacterium bin131
ACCTATCGTCGGCTGAAGCGTTGGGACCATGAAGCGGTAATGGAGCGTCATCGTCAGCGGATGGCCGAGGGCGACGGTGTGATGCGTCGGCGTGGGTCGGTGGTTGAGCATCCCTTTGGGACTCTCACAAGTTGGGCGGGGATTCATTATTTCCTGATGCGTGGTCTCGCCAAGTGTCGTGGTGAGTTGAACCTGATGACGTTGTGTTATAATTTCAAGCGGATGTTAACCGCGATTAATGTCCCCACTTTTATCGCGTATTGTCAGGCTCGAATTGTGGGTTCAAGGAGGGTAGTGTGTGATGATTTCTGGGGTGGTGTGTATTTTTCGTGTATTTCGGTCAAAAAGAGCCTGAAATCAGTGTTTTTTGAGATTTTTTTGGGTGACGGTGAGATGGTGATGATGTGAGGGTGGATTCAACCCTGACCACACTCTGAATGAGGGTCAAAACAACCTTGATTTGAGGATCAGGGTCAAACCTTCTCATTGGCTAAAATTGAATACTTTCATAGTCTCAACCGTTGCAGTGCCCACACCAACGCTATCAGCTATCGCCTTATCTTTGTATTGACTACCAGGACGGTGCTCGTCGGCTAGCAACAGAATCTGAGCCCGTAAGCGTGATTGAGCCGAACCCTTGCCACGCTTGATACGGTCTTGTCAACACTGCTTCTCATCCTCGGTCAAATGAACGCGGTAAATGTTTCTGCCTGTCTTTTCCATCATCATTATCCTCTATCAATACTCCCAGTTTCAGCTCCAACCAAACGACCAGTTAGGCATGCACGATGGACCTGATTATTGAGGAAGAATTACTGCTCTCAATTAATTGGTGTTGTTTATTTACTATATGACAGAGAATAATGCAAATTAATTACATCACTTCGAAGGTGTTTTGATACTAGGGTCAAAGGGGTATTTTGGAATAATATGTTGTAAATCATATTGGTTGAATTATTTAATAGAAGTACTCTGATGAAAAAATTTTGAAATTTTAGTTTTTAGCAACGATAAATGATACTTATTAAAGGACTGGGTGAATTTTTGCTCAAATTTTTCTTCAAAGAAGGAAGTAACCAAGGATTTATTACGAGATTTGGATTCTCCTTGTTTGGAAGTTTTTTGTTTCATTTAACCCTAATAGTAGTTTCGGCTGGGAAAACAGGTTGGACCAATCCTTTGTTTT
>MPNP01000396.1 GCA_002239085.1 Rhodobacteraceae bacterium bin131
AAGAGGTTGTTCTGTGATGAGTCTGAACACTGCTTAATGATAGTTGTTAATCCTATTGACAGAGTTGAATTGGAGTTTTTTAGTTTCTGTCCCAAAATACTAAAATAGTTATCACCCCTTGCAATAAAGGGTTTGATTTGCGAATCTTGCTGTCAAGATTAGTTTAAAATTTCATTTTTTACCGTAAAATGGCCTTTTTGGATACAAATGCAGCAATTCTACAAGGTATGAACATGAGATAACCGGCTCCATTCCAACAACTTTGAGTTATGAGGATTGAGAACATTGAGTTGGCCCCAAATCCCGTGATGATGTTCCGGTTTTGTACAGTGAATTTCAACATCTTTGGCCCGACACGACTTTGCGGGTACACTTTTTTGCTCTCTTTGAGAAGGAATTGGTTCCTGAAGTCAATTACCACACGGCCATCTGCGAATTTTTGGGTCATAGCGAAATCTTTGACCGCAAGGGGCGTTGGTTCAAGGCTGAATATGAACAGAAACATGCTCCGACCTTTAAGGACATGCACCAGTGTCATTCATGGATTGAATCGACGATTAACAACTTGGAACACCGAGGGTATTACAGTGTGTGTTTCTAGTTCTGATGGGTTTACCCGAGTGGTTGACTTGTCCATGTTGTCCTATAACGTCCACCGTTTGGGCTTTTACTCCGTCGTTAACACCGGAAACGACCTCGCCTTGCGGCCCTAGCTCCACTCCCTGATTCCGTACGCCTGAGAGACCGTTTGCACGGAACGGGTGGGCGAGGTTTGCTTTGATTTTCAAAACGTATATATTTTGTAGAAAAAGTGCTTAGGACGGTCACTTTTTTGGAATAATTTGAGCTCTCATTCAAGAAAAAATTGAAAACGAGGCTTTCGGGTCGTCAATTATTCTAGCAAGTTGATTAGAAATGAGGTGTTTTCTGTGCAGACACTTTATACAAACCCAATTTACACAATTTTCTTTTACTTGAGTATCACGCACCCTTCATCAGTTAATCTCGAAAATTGATTCGACGAGGCAAAATTAAGCCAGCACGCTTGGCCTTGGGATTTTTGTAACTGGCATGTGTAGATTTTTCAAATCAAACTGGTGACGCTGATAGGCTTTTTTTGGACCCCATTGAGAAGTTGTGTTCCAAAAATACGAAATCCACCCCTGATTTATGTCTCTAGGAACTG
>MPNP01000397.1 GCA_002239085.1 Rhodobacteraceae bacterium bin131
AATTTCCCACCATGTGTTACGGTTAATTTTGGTGCTTATGCTGGTACAGGTTGTTGCTCGGTGGTTATTCAAGTAATATGTTGAAATGTACTCCAAATAATTTTCCATTCTTCATGTAAGGATTTGGGTTTCGGGCTGCTAACTTCCCTAGTCTATTGTGAGACTGTGAAAGTATTCAATTTGACCTTTAATTGAGTAATTGTTAACCGCTTTTGAGACCCTGACTCTACCCTCTCAAGTTTATTTTATCGGATTTTCAACCCTGTTCCTTTTAGCCTAAATATTTTTTAAAAATTGTCCTTTGACTTCTTGCTTGATTGAACCAGTTGTGATTCGATGTGGCTCTGTCATAAACTATATCAATTGAGGTTGAGCAATGCCATACCGACGATATCAAAACGTCCTGCCCCACGGGTCCGTTCATTTTCTACCGCCCTGTCTTGATGATTATGTTGGCCAAGACAATCCCGTCCGAGCGATGCATGCGTATGTCATGACACTGGATTTGAACGAGTTGGGGGTTGACCCAGAGTTATCGCTTTTGAAATTTTCCAGTTGTTTCCACCTGTATTGTCTGCTATGCGACCAAAAAAAGCAATTTTTGAGGCAGAACAATGCAGACTATCTCCGACCTTTTAAAGGGAATTGAAGACCCTCGGACCAGTCATGCAACCCGACATGGCTGTCTGTGGCCGTGAAACGGAAGCTTTCCTCCGGCCGTTGCTCACGTAGGGTCATGGTCTCCCCAGCCATGATGCAGTGTCTGACCGGTTCACAAGCATAAACCCTAAGGGGCTTCAAACAGCTGTGCTACGGTTGGTCGGAGATTGGCAGGATGATGGCGGGGACGATGTGATGGAACAGTCTGACGCCGGTCCTTGACCGAAGCGTCCAAGCGTTCGCCCCTTCCTCGGGTCCAGTCCTGTGGTGCGGTGCAGACCGAACGATAGACCACGTGCAAGACCACCAGTGCGACCCGGCATTGTCGGCTGAGCGAAACTTTCACCGGATCCGATGCTAAACTGTTGTTTACCACATAATCTCAGTTTGTAAGGGGGTATTTTTCTCACATTACTCCAGTGTTGATTTTACTGAGAAGTTGGATTAATCTGGGAATTATTATTCTTTTCCCAGTAGTCTTTTCTTTCAAGTAGACTCATGTTTATCTCCCCCTTGCCACTG
>MPNP01000398.1 GCA_002239085.1 Rhodobacteraceae bacterium bin131
TGCACTGTTCAATGGAGTGGCCGATACCAAAGCTCCCAGCCGTACAATTGCCCTAATGTGAGAAGCTAAACTTTTTGCTATGTGAGATGGATGGGGTCATGGCAAGGAAGGGTTCTGTTCCAGAAATTTTTTATGTTCAATCATATACATAAATGATAATTGTCCATTTTTCAAGGCCTTTATTCATACGGTATTCTTTATTGGGACATGGCAGAATACTTCCTTAATTATGGGGATTATATACTTGTTTCCCCAAAACCGAATATTAGCCTGACTTCTTGATTTTTTGTTCCATAAACCGTCAGTTTTTTGGCGGTTTTCTCATGATTACTTTGGCAACATTCTTTGGCGTGTCCTTAATAACCTCAAACTCCTCGTAATACTTGGATTGGCTCGCCCTGGGTTTTAGTGAAATCTTAGCTTCGGACATAGTTTGCTCATTTCTAGAAAATAAAATTGGAAAATCCCTTACCAGCACTTTTTATCCAAATTATGGCTCGTGCAAGAATTGAGATATCGTCTTCTAGTTTTCCAACTGCAGTATTACAAGAACCACATATCCATCCTCTAATTTCCCCTGTTTTATGGTCGTGATCCAAATTGATTGATTGATTATTGGAAACTGTAAATATTCTATGACATATTGGGCACTGAAAAGTATCTCCTATCGGTGGCCTTGGATCTGTTTTATAAAATTCCTGCTTTTGTTTGGCTGTTGGTTTTTTACCTTCTCTCTTTTTTCGACAATCCTTACAATCAGCCCTTCTATTAACAACACCAGTTGGGGTTCTTTGATTTTTCTGAAATTCAAAAATACTTAATACTGAATGGCAACTTCTACATTCTTTTGTTGCAACTAGGCAGACCTCGCAATATTCTCCATCTTCAACTACTTTTCTTTGTCTGCATTCATCACATTGCATTAGACAATCTTTCATTTGCTACACGACAATAATCTGCACAAACCTCACTACCTATCCAATTTCGACCTGTCATGGCGGCCATTTTTGCTGTTGTCCCACTACCCATAAATGGATCATAAATAATATCATCAGGATTACTCCAGGTAATAATATGATCGTGAGCTAACTGTTCTGGGAATATTGCTGGATGTTCAAAAGCAATTTTGTCTTTCGTTGAATGGTTTTTACCAGTCATAA
>MPNP01000399.1 GCA_002239085.1 Rhodobacteraceae bacterium bin131
ATAATCGCTTTTGTATCTTCTGTTAAATTATCGTTCATCATCAGTATATCCTTTGCGTGACTAAGGCTAGTGCCATTGGATACACTTTAGCACACCCCAATTTGCGTAATAACGCTGATGCCACGGTAAGAGTCCATCCAGAATCGATCATGTCATCAACTAACAGGCATGGCAGATAGTCTTTATGTTCCAAGTTTATATTGAAAGTACCATCCAAGTTTTTGACCTGCTGGTAACTGTTTTCCATAAATTTTTGCTGCTTATTTGCGCGTGTCTTTTCAATGCACGGAATAAAGATTAAATTAAGTTCTTTCGCCAACCTTGCTGCAAAATCGGGTACTAGCTCTGGGGAATTAAGTGATGGAATGCAGGTTACCCATTGTGGTGCAGGATCTGGTGACCATTCATGCAGCATCTTCACACAGGCCTCTACCAATTTGTCGGAATATTGATTAGAGTGGTATTTTCCATGTGCCACAAGTTTTCCCCAACCGGTATCGCGCCACCGACACAATGCACGGCCTCCCTCGGCGAGTTGTTCATGTGGAATTTGAAATCCATTCAATGGGGATTGAGTAAACATATTGGAAGCTGGCCACAACTTTCTAGGTTATATTGTCTGATAACTTCTCCTAAGAAATACTTGGGCACGGTAGACCAAATCACTGGCATAAGATTCATCTAACAGCAGCCTAGGGTTGCAGTTTCGGCATTGTCCACAATTTGAAGGAGAAGGATCATCCAAAGCATCCTGCAAAAAGGCCATAAGACAACCATTATGATCCATGTAATCTTGCATTTGCTGTTGCTCTGCCCGTCGAATCTTGATAATATCATTTACGTATTCTTGATTGACTTTATATGAAGTTGAGGTAGCTGTAACCTGCCATTTAGAGTCGATCTTTGTTATTGGTGATGGAGATTCGACAGTTAGATATTTTAAGGTTTTATCAATCTGATTTTTTTGCAGATTTAAAACACTCTGCATTTCTTGGATGGAAAGTCCATCGTTGGATTTATCAATCACTCTGAGAATTTCGTTAATGTGCGACTGGGGTGGGAAAGCATTCCTTATAAAGTAATCGGTAATATGGTCATCCTCTTCACCACAGAGCAAAACACCAAAAGCTTCATCAACAGCGCGTCCAGCTCGAC
>MPNP01000400.1 GCA_002239085.1 Rhodobacteraceae bacterium bin131
CGTCAGAAATGGCTTGATGAAATAAAGACACGGCTGGCAGTTGAGCGTAGTTTCGACACGATTGGTTCTGCCCTTAAACGGCTGTCTCATCATGAGCCAACGTTGGCAGAACGAGTTCCGGGTTTAGAAGATATCGTCAGTTTTAGAAATTTTCTAACCCATTAATATAATGCCATTGACCCTGAAATTGTCTGGAGTGTTATCAAGAACGATTTGCCAAAACTAAAGGCGACAATACAAAAATTAATAGCCGAAACAGAATAGCCCAAATCCACCGTAGAGAATACCCAGACACACAGAGAGTATCCCGGAAAGAGAATTGAATTTACCACTTGGTATTGTAATCCACAAAACCAGCTTCTGCAGCCCCTTAAATTTTGGAATAAAGTATTAGTTCTAATTCTGTATTGAATAATAAATGTTCGGACCCGAATAGAGCTATGATAATTATCCCAGATAATGACCAGTAATCTATACTTTTAATCTGGTATTCATAAATTATTGTTGCCTATAAGAATTCCCTTTATTTGAACATTGTTGCGAAAACGCAATAGTTTGAATCATTTCTTGAGCGTTACAGTGATAGGAGAGTACGGAAGTGTTTTGAGTTCATACAAGGGTTGTGAACAATGACTGGGATGATAAAGAACGGTCAAGTGTAAATTGTTTCAGAGAAAGATGTTAATTGAACCAATCACCTTTTGGAAGTCAGGGAATTGTGGCACATTGTTACGAAAGAGGTGCACTAATTTATCTTTCTCTAGTATTGACATTTATCTCAACCCTCAAGGTTAAATGTTGGGCACAGTACGACTATTTAGTGTATAATCAAAACATAAGGAGTGAGTTATGCCCGATGCATTCAAAGCCGAAGAACTAGACCAATTCATAAATTCTGGAGACCGGGTCATCAATCCCTTTTTCGTTGGTCGTGAAGTGTACCAAAAGAAAATTGATAAATTGAATCAAACGATTTTGCAACGTCACAAAGAAAACGTCAGTGGAGTTGCCAATGGAATGACGCAAGTCATTTACGGAGCACCTGGGATAGGTAAATCCTCACTATTAGAAAAAATCAAGCAAAACTGCATTGACCAGATGAACAACGATAAACAAGGTCCCAAAACCATTCCGGTTATGCTCAACGACC
>MPNP01000401.1 GCA_002239085.1 Rhodobacteraceae bacterium bin131
GCTTTGATAGAATATCCGTAACTTCAGGCACTGTGTCATTAGGTAGATGACTGCGAACCCAATCCCCGAAATTGATTAGGACTTTAAGACCATAACTTCGGGAATTGATTAGGCCTTTTTTTATTTGGGACTTAACGTTAGGATAGTCCGAACTATTGTTATCAAGTCCCGTGTCAACATGATTACAAACTTTAGCTAAGAGTCCAGCAAGACTATCTCTTGCAGAAATTGGAACATTGGCACTCACACAACCGTCAATGAAATTGACAACCGCTTTTCGAGATGGTTCAAGGTCAGGATGAACAGATGTTAATTGACACTGTTCTTTCTTTCCCCTTTGGGTGGAGGTATCTGAAAGAGATAAAACCCAATCACAATAATCAAACAGATCTTCAAGCTTATAGAAGCCTCGTATATAAATTATTGATATTAGCCTCTCAACGATTGTTTTGACAAATACCATGTGGTGAATGCTCGTTCGGTTTTGCAACCAAAAGGAAAGGCGATGGTTGTCAGTTATAATATGAGTTTCGAAAATAGACTGAAATGCATCCTCTTTAATATTGTGACTATCCGACTCCTCTTCGTCCCAACAATTGATGTAGTCAAGTAGTTCTTCATCAGTCAAGTCATTCAGGTCACCGATTGAATGAGGGCTTCGCAGTGTGCCAATTTCATCAGTGGTATAATCTAGCATTGGATTAGCTTTCAATTAAGTTTTAATATTATCTTTTTCTTCATCAGTATCCGAGATAAGCAAAGAATCAAGAAACTTATCACAATCTTCTAAAAGTAACTTACATTCGGACTCTACAACTGAACTGTGATGAGAAACACTCTCTAGTTTATCCCATATGTTTTTAAATTCTTTAGGGCTAGAATCGTTGAACCACGCTGGATTATTTTGAAAAGCTATCATAATTCTATCCATTCTACTAGGGCGATTGGGCTCATTAAGAAAGAGAGATAATAAATCAAGTGTTATGCTTAAATCAGTGTCAATCGTTTGTTGTTCCCACCCATTAGAGTATCTTTCTTTATCTTTGTTTAAGCGAATAAGGCAATCTTTTTTATTCTGTTTGAAGTTAAACTCAGGCTGCTTGTATACATTTTCACTAAAGGTCCAAGATAATTTTTCAAACAACTCTCT
>MPNP01000402.1 GCA_002239085.1 Rhodobacteraceae bacterium bin131
ACAAGAATATCCTCAAGCACTGTTGACCGCTAGAACATGAGATGGATTCGAGAAAGCAGACGGATTTAACTTTTTTTGACCAGAGCGGATGAACCTCAGTTAATTGGAATTATTTTTCTCGCATTGAATGAGGAAATACTGGATTTTTCATGCCAACCACATATATGCGAAAGCATCTGTCCGTGTATAGTCAAAAGAGAATTGGAACGCCATTAATCGGGATCAACTGCGAGATAATCATGAAGGTTTTTCAAAGCGGGATTGGAGCCATTCGTCGTCTTTGTGAATGGGCTGAATATGAAATCCCCAGAGTCAAATTCAATGTTGTTCTGGACTGCTTGAGGAAGCACGGTCACACAGTAAATTATCCAACCATAAGTCAGCAGGGATTGCCGATTTGGTCGGGCAGTTTTGAACTGCCACGAACAAGACCAGATCAGTGAATTTTTGAAGAAATCGGCTATGAGATGGTATATATTAGATAGACAAGCGGAATTGGGTTTCCGTTTCCTTGAAAAAACCGGTCGTTTTGGTTAAAACTAGCATAGAATAATGCCGAAGATTGATAACCCGAAATCGGCCAATGATAGATGGAAAGTGAATTATGAGAAAAAATGGCAAGATGGCTAACAATTCTCAATCTGAGAATCACAACCGAGACATAAACATTCTAGAACAGGCCGTGCCACAGTATTTTGATGTAGCTTCGATTCGGAAGGCGGCTGAGCAAGGTAATGTTGATGCACAGTTCAACATGGGATTGTTATTTCAAGTTGGTAAAGGTGTAAAGCAGGATTACGAAGAGGCGGCGAAATGGTATCGGCAGGCGGCTAACCAAGGGGATTCTCATAGTCAACTCAACTTGGGCATGCTGCATGAACTAGGTCATGGTGTGCCACAGGGTTATAAGGAAGCTTCAAGATGGTACCGGAAGGCGGCTGAGCAAGGTGATGTAATTGGAAAAAACAACTTGGGATTGCTGTATGAAGAAGGTTTGGGTGTGCCGCAGGATTATAAAAAAGCTGCGAGTTGGTTTCGGGAGGCGGCTGAGCTTGGGTTTCCCCATGGAAAAAACAACTTGGGGTTGCTTTATGAAGAAGGTCTGGGTGTGCCGCAGGATTATGAGGAAGCAGCGAGATGGTATC
>MPNP01000403.1 GCA_002239085.1 Rhodobacteraceae bacterium bin131
CCTCAAACCGATTGGCAAGACGACGTGCCTCAGCGGGTTTGAATGCGTTATACAAGGTGGACAGTTTGTGTGTATTCAAATTATCCATGACCAAAACAATCTTCTTCTCGGGAAAATGAACATCGGCGAGGTCTTTCAACACATGGGCAAGGTCCGGCTTAGTTCGACGGTCCGTGACTTTCACATGACGCCATCCCAGCAGTGGAGCCGACAGCATGAAAAGATTAGCCGTTCCGTTCCGTGTATATTCGTAATCGTAGCACGCCGGTTGACCCGGACGTACTGGTAAAGGGTGACGGGTTTCCAGTGTCTGTTGCCTTGACGTCTCATCCAAGCAGACTAAAACCGTGTGATCATCATATTCGCGATGGTAAACCTCCAGAACATCTTCCATAGCGTAGACAAAATCAGCATTCGCTTCGGGGGGAATACACCAAGTCTTCTTACGCCACGGCTTTAAGCAGTTTTTTTTAGCGCCCTCCGCACCGTCTCGGTCGAAATCGTATCCACAATCTCTAGTTCAACCAACTTATCACTTAACAGTTTTAAACTCCACTGAGCATGACCCTCAGGCGGCTTGGAGCAGGCCAACATGACCAGTTTAGCCTCGCCCTCACCATCTAGTGTGCGCGGCTTACGGTTCTCTTGAACCTTGCGGTCAACCGTCGCTTCAATCCCCTCCAAAACGCATTGTTGACGCACCCGCTCAACCGTTGCAGTACCGACACCAACACTATCAGCTATCGCCTTGTCTTTGTATCGACCACCAGGACGATGCTCGTCGGCTCACAACAGAATCTGAGCCCGTGAGCGTGATTGAGCCGAACCCTTGCCACGCTTGATACGGTCTTGTCAACACTGCTTCTCATCCTCTGCCAAATGCACGCGGTCAATGTTTCTGCCTGTCTTTTCCATCATCATTATCCTCTATTAATCTCCCCAGTATCAGCTCCAACCATACGACCAGTTAGGCATGCACGATGGACCTGATTATTGAGGAAGAATTACTGCTCGCAATTAATTGTTGTTGTTGATTTACAATATGACAGAGAATAATGCAAATTAATTACATCAATTCAACGGTGTCGTGATACTAGGGCTTTCGACCGTGCTTGGGCAAATAGCGTTATATTGAATACCG
>MPNP01000404.1 GCA_002239085.1 Rhodobacteraceae bacterium bin131
CAAGCGATTGGAGTCAACAACCATTTTTAGTGATTTTTTCATCCGTCTTTGCCGAGCGTTCATGTTTATCATGATTTGTTTTAATTCATGGGTGAAGGAGACAAGAACTGTTCCTAGTGTTGCAAGGCCTCTCAGTACCTTAATCTCTTCATTCAAATTTTTTTCATTTTCATTGTAGCTTTCAACAGCTTCTGCTAAGATACGGACTTGTTTCGGGTCATTTAATTCCTGTTCAATGCTTGAATTGTCCTTATTGCGTATTTGGTTGAGAATAATTTTTGAATACTTTAGCGCATCCTTTTTTTTATCATCTGTTGGATTTTCCTTATCAAAGGCGAGTTTGAGGTTGTGATGTATTCGGTTTCTGTCTTTTTCAAACTCTCTAATGATTCCAACGATAATTTGTCGAAAAGCTAAAAGGGAATGTTCGTTCATTATCCCTTCCCGGTTGGATTGATCTGCTAAGGATGGGTTATTTTTCTTTGATATATGAATCGTTCCTGCAACCTGCTGAGGCGGAACTGGCCAGTGTCCCTTATTTGAACTGACCGCTGTGGGATTTTGGGCAGTCCGTTCCCCCAACAACAACCAATCAAAATTAGGCGTTCCGGGTTCACCGTAAGGCCTAACACGGAACCCGTCACGATAAATTCTCACCCCACCGAAGAGTTTCATCCATTGTCTTCGCTTTGCAGCATCAAACCGCCTTTGGGGATACTTTTTGAGATTGGATTTGGTTGGATTAGAGAGTTTAATATAGTACATGGTAAATTCAAATGGCCCAATAGATTTTGCCTCAGAAATATCTCTACTCCCCTCAGCGTTGAGGATTTTATCAATTGAGGTTTCGTAGGTATGAACACCATTTCTGAAATTCGCTTCGGTGATACCTGAACCTTTAATCCCATCAAGATCGTAAAAGATTGGATTGATACTCGCTGTGTCAATTTCCTTTCGGTCCAATCTGATATCTATCTTCCCATCCACTTTAATACTGGCCTGTAATCGGTAGTCGTAATGGTCTGGTGGTAAATTGTCAATCCACCCACAATTTTCAGCATCTCGATGGTCAAAAACATAAATGTTGAAATCACTTCGCTCTTTTGGTGGAAGAAGGGTTTCAAGTG
>MPNP01000031.1 GCA_002239085.1 Rhodobacteraceae bacterium bin131
ATCTGAAAGAGAGTGTTCGGTTCCGTAATGAACCATTTGCCCGGCATCCTTTCGCCCACTGGTGGTTGCATGTCAACTAGGTCCACCCAGCGACGGAGATGATTCATGATGTTCAGCTTTTCGGGGTACTCACCGAATGTCGGTGGTATTTGTTTCAACTTGACACCTCGCGATCGGTTCTGACCAATCCAGACCAGCATATCCCGTTGCTCAGGCGGAAGTTCGACCCAGTCCTTGCCATCCCACTGCTCCCGCGCATCATTCGCTACCACACCAGACTCGACGTCCAGGAAGGCCTGTCGCCACTCCTTTTCATCCGCAATCCCATGCAGCTGGGAATATCTGTTTTGACAGCAATACCGCTCCCAATAGCGGGGTATCCCGCCATAGGCGGTCCAGAGCGTGAGGAATTGACCCGGGTTTGCTAGGATACCCTGTTCGGCAGCCATTGCCATGATGGTTTTGAGGCACCAGGGTCGGAGCTTGACGGTATCATCAATCCGTCCAAAGAGGGGTTGGACAGCTGCGAACATCGCATCAAACTTCTGCTGGTGCGACCCCATCAGCACCAACTTGCCCGGGGTCTCTTCTCGGGAACGGGCGGCAGCATCGATCACTTCCCGGACATCGCCTGGCAACCCCTGATCCTTACTCAGGTGAAACTCATCAAGAACAATCACTGCCCCGCTCTTCAGTAGGGTGGTCAACATCTCCATGAAAAACATCCTGTCAGTTGTCCCTTGGTACCGGTGTGCTAGCAAACGCCGCAATTGTTCTTGCCGGTCAGCCCCTCCGACCCGATTGGTCTCCTGCACCATCCGTGCCGTTAGTTCCCTGCTGGGGTTCTGATGCCGGTCAGGTTCAGGAATTTGGCAGATAATGACCGGAACATCCTCTGGCGAATGTTTTTTTATCTCGTGCAGGAGCTGGGTCTTGCCCACTCCGCGACGACCCCGTACCTTCAGGGCCTGGAAGAGACGGTCGCTCTTCGGTTTGTTGAAGTCCAGCCCGTGCTGGAGGATGGTCAGCACCTTTGTACGGCCATAAAAACGCCAAGGTTTCATTCTGTTCTCTTTATTCTGTATTCGGCTGGATTTTTCATTTATGATATCAGACCAGATATGTAGTTATAACAATATATCACCAACTATGGTACTCAATTATATGCCACCGTTGGTCATAGCCGAATTATTTTGGAATTAGTAACTACTCAGGTAGTCTTAAAAATTTAACTCAAAAAGAGAGAGAACTATGGATAAAAGAAATTCTTTTCCCTTGTGTATTAGCAATAAAACAACATAAATCGGGGAGGCTATTCAATACAATCTCTAAATGAGATTTGAGACGGCTTGTGAAGTGCTATGATCAATTAATCAGGGAAAATTAACTTTGGTTATATGGAATTATTTTTTCTTCAAGGTCAAAGAATTTATTTCTAATTCGATTAATCCTAATTGTTGAATAATTGATGGAACCAGCATACGAATGATTGTGCATAAGGCGAATCATGGGTAAGGTCATCCACCTTTATTGCAAGACCCATGGGATGAGGTTCATGTCGTGCTGCTAGCCAAGCGTGGACATAAGCTCTAGTGATTTTCTTATTCTCAAATTTGCGATCCTCTACTGGTATTGTATCAATGTAATGTTGTGCACGTGGTAATATAGGATCCTGTTGGGGGATCATTTTCAAAATGAAATCCTCCAATTCCCCTGAAGACGCATTATCAGGCATAAGCCATATACCAACATGGATCTCCAGATATTTGTGATCGGTGAAAATATTTGTTGAGTTTTCGGTATTTTTCGAAATATCGAATCCTGACTTTCTAAGTTGGTCTAATATTGATTGTCTGCGATTATTAAAATCACCATTGGCGTCGGCAATGATACCCAGTTTTTTGCGCCCAGAAGCTTTTACTTCAGTTGAAATAGAATTGTGAAGGTTTTCAAAACCTTCTTTAGGAACAATCTTTGGAGGTTTAATTTGGTGCTTTTTAAGAAGTTGTGTAACCACATGAAAATCATTCTTTCCTTCAACGATTAATAATTCTGAAGGGTTATTAGATTCAGCCATTAAGACTAACGAACTTCTATTGTTTGTGCTGCAGCAACTTCAAGTTCTTCTTCAGAATATTGAACAGGTATTACCTTGCCATTTATATCATTAAGCCGATAAAGTATTCCAACCTCATTAGATTCATTGGCCGCTTTGGCAAAACCAGTAATACAGTCCCAACTGTGAGTTGCCGCGACAACTTGAACATTGCCCCTTTTTGCTGCTGTAAATATCATTCGCCAAATATCTTCTTGAAGTGAATAATGTATACCATTCTCAACTTCATCAATAAGTAATATACCGTTTTGGCAATTTGCTAAAGCTACGGCAATTCCGAAAAGCCGTTGTACTCCATCTCCTAGACGTTTCAATGGAATTGGGCGTCTTTGGGTAGTAAGTTTAGCAATTAAACGTCGTACACTACTTCTAAAAGCACTTGATGGGTAGCGCCTAAGTAAATCATACCCCCCACTAATGCTTGAGATCCTTTCTAGATTTTCCCCTACCATCAGGCGGAGAGTTTCAATTACAAATTTTTCTTCCGATTCTAAAACTACATTATCCCATAATTTTGTAATTAAATCATTACTAAGCATCCCTGGTCCCAAGGATTGACACAAAATTTGATTTGGCCAAATTACGGCTTTTTTTCTTGTCGGCCCTAGACCACTTGCGATTCTTATGAAAGGTTTGCCATTCTTAATTTCACCAATCACTCTAGCCCGATTAACCTTGCCACATGTAACTTTTAAGGCTTTAGTTTGCCTGTTTTTTGCTATTGCTTGGTCTTCCTCAGCATCAACTAACTCTAATTGAAGGTTGTCTGTTGTTCGACCAGAATCAATATTTATGATTGTGGGATTTATACTGGCTTCATCCGAGGTAGTTTCATGAAATAAGGACAAAAAATCAGGATATTGTAACTCATCTCCATCTTCGTCCATTGCAAGGAGTAATTCCTCGCGAGCTTGAAGAAGATTAAAAAGAATCTGATCATCTCCGCGTGAAGAAAAAATTTCTAGGGCTTCGAGAATTGTGGTCTTACCTATACTGTTTTTTCCAGATAGAAGGTTAACTCTTCCGAGCTCAGGAATTCTTAGTTCACTTAACCCGCGGAATCCTTTAATTGTTAATTCGGGGATATGCATTTGAGTTTCATGGTGACCACCATTATCGAATGAAGTCATTATTTCCCCTCTACCCTAGGCCTAATTTATAATTCAATGGAAGATTAATTGACAAAAATAAAACTTTATTGTCCGAGTCGATAAAATATAAATTTTTAGATTCTAACCGATAGTTTTTATACTTGTAGTATAAATTGACTGTTTAGTCTTATAAACATTTTCTACCATAATTACTATTTAACTAACCACTTTACAACAGATCTATAGTTAAGTTATAAACAAGTAATCCTCCTGTCAAGGTAGGAACCACCCCATAAATCATTCCCGCTGATACACTTAAATTCACCTTTGGGTGATCTTTAGACGCACTCTCAATTGAAATAGTAAGAGTCATCATGCCAACAATTTTGTTATACCGAATAAAGATATTAAGACCCTATCATCTTGATTGTCGCTTAATACCCTTGTTGGCGGCCGTTGGGGTTGATTTACAATGGAGGCAGTGGCGGACCATCCTTCCCGATGACCGTTTCAAACCAGTGTCGAGCATTTCTCGCGCTCTGGAAATAACTTCATGAGTTGGACCAGAGTTTATTCCCTGGCGGTCGGGTCAACCTGGTGCATTGTATGTCGTGATAAGTAATCTGATTTTGGAGTTTTTATATGCTTTTCGTTAATTCCGTCAAATATAGTCCCCTAAAAAAATGAGGTACCCAAAAGATTTGCTTTTGCAATAAATCAAAGAATGTAGTAGGCTGCTTAGAAGTAAGAAAAATTAAAATACTTGACTAAACATGTTCATTCCAAAATTTAATCATACATAGTTGCCATTGAGGGCAGGAATGTAGCTCAATGTCAATTAACTCTATTATAATAAAGCAAGTAGCCATACCACTTAATTTGGTTAGTTTAATCCCTTTACTAGCGTGGATAATTCAATGAGCCGCACTCACAAAATTCTAGTCGTTGACGATGAACCGGATTTACAACCTCTGGTTCTACAAAGGATGCGCAGAGAAATCAGAAAAAATGTATATGATTTCAGTTTTGCCAATAACGGTGTGGAAGCACTAGATCAATTGAGTATGGATGATGATATTGATATTGTTCTCTCCGACATCAATATGCCCGAAATGGATGGATTGACTTTACTTGAGCAAATTCCGAGCGTTAATCCCAATATTAGGTCAGTCATTGTTTCAGCTTATGGCGATATGAAAAATATTCGTCAAGCGATGAACCGAGGAGCATTTGACTTTGTAACCAAGCCCATTGATTTTGCTGATTTGCGAACAACAATTGAGCGAACAGCTCGACATCTTGAACTTTGGCGTGAAGCTCTTGCCGCGAGAGATAATTTAACTGCTATTAGTCGAGAACTTGGAATTGCCAGTCAAATGCAACGATCGATTCTGCCAAAGCGATTCCCCCGTGGTTCCAACTTTGCTATCACGGCCATGATGAAAGCAGCTCGGAATGTTGGTGGAGATTTCTTTGATATTGTCCCCTTAAGCAACAAACGATATGGTATTTCAGTAGCCGATGTTTCCGACAAAGGGGTCCCGGCCGCTATGTTCATGATGTCCAGCCGGACTCTTCTTAAGGGTGCTGCAATCGGTAAAGAAAAACCGACTGATGTACTCAAAGAAGTTAATCAGCTTTTGATGGAAGATAACGAAGCAGGGATGTTTGTTACTATGATTTATGGTATATTTGATCCCCAGAATGGTCTGTTTGAATATTCTCTTGGTGGGCATAACCCGTTACTGTTACAAAAGCCCAATGGTACAGCCGAATATTTGAGTGCTAATTCCGGTATTGCCCTCGGGATGTTCAATCAAATTGAATTTCAGAGTAATACCATAAAAATGAATCCCGGCGAGAAAATTATCATTTATACAGATGGAATTACTGAGGCTATGAACAACAAAATGGAGCTTTATAGTGAAGACAGACTTGCCAGAATTGTCGCAGCAAATCCAAATTTGGGAGTGGATGAGCTATCCCAGAAGATAATCCAATCGGTTGAAGAGTTTACCGGTGAAGAAGCGCAAACAGACGACATTACCTGTGTAATACTCAGTTTTGACGGATATAGCCAAGGCAAACTTTAGAACAGCATAGAGAGCCAATGCTCATGATAAGGGGTATTTCAGCCTAATTTAGTGGAACCTGAGCGTTATGATATTGCCCTTTAAATTCAAATTATTTGCCCTCTTGGCAGGAATAATTTTCGCCTTGTCAAACTCATTAGGTGCTCAAAATAGTCATGGGGTCAACGATAATAGGATTCTATTCGGTCAGTCAGCAGTTTTTAGTGGCCCAGCTTCTGAGCTTGGCTTGAATTTAAAAACCGGAATAGAAGTTGCCTTTGATGAAGCCAACCAAAAAGGTGGTGTTTTCGGACGTAGACTTGTTCTTGAAGCTAAAGATGACTTCTACGAACCTAATCAGGCCGTAGAGAACACAAGGGATTTTATCAATGAAACTCAAGTTTTCGGCTTGATTGGGCCAGTCGGTACTCCCACAGCAAGGGTAACTGCCCCGATTGCTGAAGAGTCAGGAATTCCATTCATTGCTCCCTTTTCCGGTGCAGGTTTTTTGCGCGATAGAGAAATGTTTAAATCAGTTGTTAATTTGCGCGCCTCTTACCAGCAGGAAATTAATTCCATGATTGAACGGCTCACCCAAGACAGGAGGATTAGTTCTATTGCCGTACTATATCAAAATGACTCATTCGGTCGAGTGGGCTATAATGGAACGCTTAATGCACTAAAAATATATGGTTTGGAATTAGTTGGTCGAAGTGTCTATCTGCGAAACACTACGGCAGTAAAAACTGCTCTTTACGATCTCAAAATAAAACAACCTGATGCCGTCATTGTGGTGGGGTCTTATGAACCAGTGGCTGAAGCGATTAAGTGGGCTAATAAAATTGACTTTAATCCTGTATTTATGACTATTTCCTTTGTTGGTGCAAACGCCTTGGCTAGTGCACTCGGCGACCAATCTTATCAAGATGTCTACATGACCCAAGTCGTTCCCGACTTTAATGATACATCCCTTGAAATTGCAAATGAGTATCGGAAAGCCATGCTCCAATTTGACCCCGGCAAAGATTATGGATTTGGCTCTTTTGAAGGATATCTTACAGGGCGTTTGGTCGTTGAGGCTTTTAAATCATGCGAGGATGATTTAACCCGCACCTGTTTTTTAGACAACTTTCGCCAAACCAATGTAATTTCCGTTGCAGATATTGATTTCATATTTGGTGAATTTGATAATCAAGCCCTTGATGATGTGTATTTAACTCAGTTTAGAGTCGGGAGCGGATTTACTCCGGTGCGCTCGCTCAATGATAATTAATGAGTGATTTGATGATTGAGGACATCAAAATCAAATCCTATCAAAAGCTTTCAATCCAGCTTTACCTTGCGATTGCTATTTCTGTGTTAATCACCATTGTTGCCGTGAGTGTATCTTGGCAATCCTTTGAACGAGTGAGTAGTACCCAAGATCGCGTTAACAGTGTCAACTTACCTGAAATGACCTTGGCTTTTGCCATCTCGCGAACGAATGCTGCCCTTGTGGCTGCCGCTCCCCGACTTACTGCTGCCAGTAGCCCCGAAGAGTTAGAAAAAGTAAGTAATGAGATCACTAACTACCGCAATGAGTTCAAAGAAAATTTACAACAATTGCAAGCGATTGGCAGTTCTAAAACTCTGGCGCTGGAATTAGAAACAAATTTTATCGCCCTTGAGAATAATATTGAAAGCATTCAGCAGTTAGTCGCTCAATATCTCGAAAAGAATATTGAACTGGAAAATTTTAACGAATCGCTCAGTCGCCTAGAGCAAACGATTCGAATTGATCTGTTGCCCCTCATTGATGATCAGTTCTTTTATATCATGACTGGATATCGGAATCTTGATGATCCTCAGTCGCCAATGGACCAATTCAGATCAGACTTTGAAATCAATAGGTATCGACATTTATCCAACCTTGAGAAAGAAATTAACATTGCGATTCAATTACTCGCCACGGTATCAGTCTTAACCGATTCTGGGTTGGTGAATGGTCTCAAAGACCAGTTTGAATCCACATATGATGGCATATTAAGAAGCTTAGAAGAATTAGGTGGAGATAACGAATTCCAAAAAGTTAAATTACTTTTTGATACACTGTTTTCGCTCGGACTTAGTGAAGGTAACGGGTTTGAAATTCGCCAAGAGGAATTAGCCCTACTCCGTAAACAGGAGAGACTTCTGAGGGTTAATATTTTGATTTCTACGGAGCTCGTTCGGCGTGTAGAGGAAATCGTTAGGCAGACGAACAGTCAAGCCCAAGAAGCAATCATGCAATCAAATGATACTGTTGGTGGTGCCCGAAATGTTCTCTTGATCCTAGGAATATCAAGCATAGTCATTGCTGTTCTGATCGCTTGGCTTTTTGTAGGAAGGCATATTCTTAATCGGTTACAAGAATTGTCGAATCGAATGCAATCAATGGCCAGAGGAGATTTAGATAATGTCGTCCATGTCAGGGGTAAAGATGAAATTGCCTACATGGCACGGGCGCTTGAAGTCTTTCGTATGAATTCATTGGAGGCAAGACGATTAAACCTTGTTGAAGAACTTGCTGACGAGTTGGTTGACAAAAATACGGAGCTTGAAAAGGTTCTTGATGAATTGAAGACGGCTCAAAATCAAATTGTCATGCGGGAAAAACTCGCTGCTTTAGGAGAGTTAACGGCTGGTGTTGCCCACGAAATCAAGAATCCACTCAATTTTGTGAAAAATTTTTCTGAGTCTTCGC
This sequence comes from Rhodobacteraceae bacterium bin131, assembly GCA_002239085.1. Taxonomy (GTDB): domain Bacteria; phylum Pseudomonadota; class Alphaproteobacteria; order Rhodobacterales; family Rhodobacteraceae; genus MPNP01. Next base: position 8,002 of record MPNP01000031.1, read on the forward strand.
TTGAGATTCTAGACGAATTGGATGACATTTACACCGATGTTGAAGATAAGGAAGAATTAATTGAAGAAGTTAAGGATATAGCTGGGATACTGAAGGAAAATCTTGAGCGCATTCATGGTCATGGCACGCGAGCAGACAGAATTGTTCATGATATGTTAAACATGGGCCGCGGTGAGGCTCAGGCTCAAAAAGTATCCATTAACTCTCTCGTTGATGAACATGCCAAATTGGCTTATCACAGTTCGCGGGCAACTATGGAAGGATTTCGTTTGTTTATGCGTTCCGAGTTGGACCCTCAAGTGGGTGAGGCCATCGTCATCCCACAGGATTTGGGACGGGTGATACTTAACATTGTAACCAATGCCTGTTATGCCACTCACAAAAAGCGATTAGAACTTGAGAAAACAAGCTCAGCTGAGACACCATCGAATTACGATCCAGAATTACTCATGCGCACGAAGAAAAAAGGTGATCGTATTTGCATCAGTATTCGTGATAACGGCAATGGAATACCCGATGATGTCAGGGATAAGATTTTCAATCCATTCTTCACGACGAAGCCAACCGATGAGGGCACTGGGCTTGGTTTGGCTATGTCCATTGATATTATTCGTGGGCATGGCGGAACGATTGAAGTGAATTCAGAACCTGGGTCATACACCGAATTTACCGTTGAAATACCAGACGATGCGAGTGAGTTCTTTAGTGAAGTCGAAGAAGAGGAAGAGGAAAACGAATGATATTGAGGAAATTTGGAGCTCGTCCTCATTGTTTAAGATTCCCTTATTCAGCGTAAAATGATGGCAAGTCAATTCAATACAATACCGGGGCTCAATGCGTGTTCGCAAGTCATTCGAAGCAAACCAGAATATGCCATCATAGACAAACGCTTTGAAACATTCCTCTTAGGAAATGTTGCCCTAAAACGTCTGGCGACGGGTTTTGATTGGGCGGAAGGCCCCGTTTGGTTTGGCGATGCCGGGTGTTTATTATTCTCGGACATACCCAATAATATTGTCTATCGCTGGAGCCCAGAAGTTGGAATTTCGAGCTTTCGCTATCCTTCTAACTTTTCCAATGGTCACTATCGGGATATGCAAGGCCGACTCATTACTTGCGAGCATGGCAAGCGCCGTGTGACTCGGACAGAGCATGATGGGTCAATAAGTGTGCTTGCTGATAATTTTGCTGGAAAAAGGCTCAATTCCCCCAATGATGTGATTGTCAAATCGGATGGCACAATTTGGTTTACAGATCCCATTTATGGCATCCATTCAAGTTATGAAGGATTCAAGGCCAAGCCAGAACTACCAAGTTACGTCTATTGCTTTGAACCAAACACAAAGAAGCTCCTACCCGTGCTCAAAGAATTGGATTGTCCGAACGGTCTGGCATTCAGCCCTGATGAAAAGTTCTTGTATATTTCGGTTACAGGAAGCCCCTATCAAGGGATTGACCATACGGGTATTTTTCGGTTTAAAGTTGCAGAACTATTCACCAAAAATCCCGATTATATTCAATCAGGGACTCTGGATTGTGGTGTTCCAGATGGTTTTCGAATGGACACCGAAGGAAATTTATGGACCTCAGCCGGTGACGGAGTGTACTGCTATAGTTCGGAATTGGAGATTCTCGGAAAAATATACCTTCCTGAAGTTGTATCAAACGTGTGCTTTGGTGGTCGGGACAAGCAAATATTATTTATCACCGCCACGACCTCAATTTATTCAATTGCTCTGAATCGTAAGGGAGCGCAACATCCCTAACCCAAACCAGCCATTTTGTTAAGTGTAAATCAACCTGTTAAATGCGACTGGTCAAGATGACTCAAGGAATGAATCTCATATGACGAACCTTTTGTCAGAACTTCACAAATCAAATGAGGATTTAATTTTCCTGATTACGCATTTTAACAGGGCTACCGCATTTGAAAATTTACAATGGTTTTGCTTGCTGATGAACTATATTTTTTCAATATTATCAACATTTTCGCCTATAAAGAAAGATAAATCTTCTTGTTCACCTTTAGCGAGAGTCGGTCCAATATACTATTTTTAACAGGCACTAACAGAATTATTTCTAAATTCAAATGATTGTGCTTTAATTGATATCAAAATCTCATTTTACTTCCTATATACACATACAGGCATTTTATAATGGGTCGGTAATTTTGGTTTAAGGAGAATTATCAAGTGGAAGTTGATACGCGATTCGATGCTGAATTTTCACGGCAACTTCAGAAATTGCAAGCTGAAGGAAATTATCGAATTTTTACTGACCTTGAAAGGTATAGAGGTCATTTTCCTCTTGCTCGCCGCCACCATGATCAACTCACCCAAGATGTGACCGTTTGGTGTTCCAATGACTATCTTGGAATGGGGCAAAATCCTTCCGTCATTCAGGCTATGAGTGATGCGCTACAACAAAGCGGGGCAGGAGCCGGAGGGACTCGCAATATTTCTGGAACGACCCACACCCATGTTCTACTTGAGCAAGAGTTGGCTGAACTCCATGGCAAGGAAGCCGCGTTAGTATTTACTTCTGGTTATGTTGCAAACTGGTCAACTTTAGCTACGCTTGGATCACGTTTGCCCAATGCCGTCATTTTCTCGGATGAAAAAAATCATGCCTCAATGATTGAGGGGATTAGACATTCTCGTGTTCCCAAGAAAATTTGGAAACGCAACGACGTGGAGGACCTTGATCGGAAACTGTCTGAGTTTGGTTCCGAAACTCACAAAATTGTAGCTTTTGAATCAATCCATTCAATGGATGGCGATATCGCTCCCATCAGCGATATTTGTGAGGTGGCCAAACACCATTGTGCATTAACGTATCTTGATGAAGTTCACGCAGTTGGCGTTTATGGTCCGTCAGGTGGAGGTATTTCCGAACGCGATAGGATTGCCGATCAAGTTTCGATTATACAAGGAACACTCGGTAAAGCTTATGGTGTCGTTGGGGGTTATATCGCCGGCTCAAAAGAAAGTATTGATTTCATTCGTTCATTCGCCAGTGGCTTTATTTTTACCACGTCTTTACCCCCGTCAATCGTCGCTGGTGCGTTAGCTTCCGTGAGACACTTGAAAGTCAGTCAGAGCGAGCGCCATCGGCACAAGAGAATGGTTAAATTGTTGCGAGATCGATTAGACCAAGTTGGCGTTCCCCACCTTGCCAACCCAGGGCACATTGTTCCAGTTATTGTAAAAAACCCGGTTAAGTGTAAGCAGATTTCGGACATGCTCATGGCAGAATTCGGAATTTATGTTCAACCCATCAATTACCCAACTGTTGCCCGCGGCGAAGAGCGGCTTAGAATAACCCCGACGGCACTTCATACGGAAGCGGATGTCGATTATTTGGTTGCGTCACTTTCTGAGTTGTGGTCGCAATGTGCTCTTGCTAGAGCAGTGGCCTAAGTAAGACGTATGGCAAGATCAATTATGAGTTCAAGAATGACCTTTACCGCATCATTTCAAACAAGCGGTTCATATTGATGCTGGCCTGAATATGATTGGAAATTTCGTCCAGCGCTGAATTAACTGATTGCAGATAATTGTACTCTTCAATATCAGAGGTGAATGATTGCAAGTAATTCGTGCGAAATCCATCGTCTACAAATAAACCATGTAAATAGGTTCCCTGTACAAGTCTATCAGCAGATGTCGCGCCTTCAGGGTCTTTATTCCCCGAACCGATTTTAAAGGCAAAAGGCCTTGCACAGTCTGGCCCTTTGGTTTCACCTAAATGGATTTCATAAGAATAAAACGCGTGGTTTGAATCAGCATGAATCGCCTCAACATTGACAAGTTTCTTAGTGGCCAACATCGTTGTTTCAACATCAAGTAATCCTAGTCCCTCAATAGAGCCGGGTGTTCCCTCATAACCGTTTGGGTCATGAATGACCCGTCCAAGAATTTGGTAACCACCACATAAACCTAATATTCTCCTACCGCGGCGGTAATGAGAAATCAAATCATGCCGCCAGCCATTATTGTTGATTAACTCTAAATCATTTCGTGTTGACTTACTTCCTGGAACAATCACTAAGTCAGTATCAGGTGGTATGGGTTCGCCACTAAACAGGGGTTTAACACATACGTCAGGGTGCAGATTGAGAGGGTCAAGATCATCAAAATTGGCGATACGGTCCAGAACTAAAAAACATATGTTTAAATGGGACTCAGGATTAGTGGGTATAGACGATAAGGAGAGTGTGTCTTCAGCTGGGAGTGTCCGTGTAGCCTCATGCCAAGGAATAACACCTAGCCCTTCCCATTGGGTCAGGCGTTCAATTAAACTGAAACCCTCATCAAACAGCCTTGGATTTCCACGAAACTTATTAATTATGAACCCTTTAATTGCCGCTTGATCATCGTGGTCAAGAACGGCATGCGTTCCAACCATCTGTGCTATCACTCCCCCCCTGTTAATATCCCCAATCAGGATAACGGGTACATTTGAGGCGAGGGCAAAACCCATATTGGCGATATCATTGTGCCGAAGATTAACTTCTGCTGGGCTACCTGCACCCTCAACCAAAACGATATCATAATAGCTGGTCAATTGATTGAAGCTTTCCAATACGGGTTCAAGCAGATGCTTTTTTAGGGAAAGGTAGTCTTGACTCTCAATCGTACTGTGAATTTGACCGTGTACAATAATTTGCGATTTATGATTGGCCTCGGGCTTAAGCAGTATGGGGTTCATATGAATTGAGGGTTTAATTCCACATGCCATTGCTTGAAGATTTTGGGCTCGACCAATTTCACCACCGTCCAGTGTCACGGATGAATTATTAGACATATTCTGGGGTTTGAAGGGCGCAACTCGATATCCCTGATTATTCAAGTAACGTCCTATTCCCGCGACTATTAGGGATTTTCCGACATCCGAGCCAGTCCCCTGAAACATAATTGTTTTTGCGGCCATAATTTACTTGCTCACCCGTTTTAGGATTTAAGACCGTTTCATGCCATGGGAACAGGTTTGTAATTTTCCCTTCGCCATGACAAGTCAATCATTGCTTGCGTATATGGAACGACTATTATTGGCTGCTCTTCCTTAACAGAATCGCCTGCATTCCCATTAGAATTCAATCCCTGCCTGAGCTTTGACGCCAGATCGAAAAGGATGCTTAACGAGGGTCATTTCAGTGACAAGGTCGGCCGCTTCAATGAGTTTTTCGTGAGCATTTCGACCCGTTAAAACAACATGTAAGTCTTCCGGTTTCTCATCTTCCAGAAACCTCACGACTTCATTAATATCCAGATATCCATAGCGCAGGGCAATATTAATTTCGTCCAACAAAATCAGCCGTATATTGTTATCAAGGATTAAACTTTTTGCTAATTTCCAGGCTTCTTGAGCCATCTTAATATCTCGTTCTTTGTCTTGCGTTTCCCATGTAAAGCCTTCGCCCATAGTAAAGAATTTACATTGATCCGGAAAATGCTGAGTGATCAAATCGCGCTCCCCTGTTTTCATTCCCCCTTTGATAAATTGTACAACCGCACAGGGCATCTGATGGGCAATACACCTGAATACCATACCAAAGGCTGCTGAGGATTTGCCTTTCCCCTTACCGGTGTGAACGATAATTAATCCTTTTTCTTGGGTTTTGGACGACATTATCTTGTCGCGTGCGGCTTTCTTTTTGGCCATTTTAGTCTTATGGCGATCATTGTCATCAGCTGTCATTGGTCTTCTCCAAAAGTTCAAATAGTGTGTTGCGGGCAGAGTTTGACCGGGGAGTCCATAGATTGCGCTCTAGAGCTTCGCGGTAGCGGTTAAGAATTTCGTTTAAGGCGTCAGGATTATTGTCTTTGATAAACTCTAATGTTGAAAGGTCTTCAATATAAGAAGCGAAGGTTATATCAAAATGATGGGATTTTACAGCATTTGTAGTTGCTGCAAAGGCAAATAGATAATCGACTGTTGCGGCAATTTCAAACGCCCCTTTATAGCCGTGATTTTTTACCCCATTCAACCATTTAGGATTGGCTGCTCGTGCTCTCACAACCCGTCCAATTTCATCTTCAAGTGTACGGATTACAGGACGTTCTGGGCGTGAGTGATCATTATGATAAATGATAGGCACGTTTCCTCCCAACGATTCAATGGCAGCTGACATTCCCCCTTCAAATTGATAATAGTCATCGCTATCAAGTATATCATGTTCATGATTATCCTGATTTTGGAGAACGGCTTGTGTTATAGCAAGTCGACGGGAAAAAGACTCCACATCTTGGTGCCCATTCGATTCGCTCCCCAAAGGATAACTTCCCCACTCGAGATAGGCTTCGCCAAGTTGTGCTCTTTGGTCCCAGAGTTGTTCGTCAAGCAAAGCCTGTAAACCTGCTCCATAAGCCCCGGGTTTTGAACCAAAAACCCGATATCCGGCTCTGACTTCGCCAAGTATTTCTTGATCGCGTTTATAGGCTTCAGAGGCTGGATTGTCATGTGGGAGTTCATCAAGTTGCATGATGCTTTTGGCTGCCGCTGAGACCAAATCAACCTGAAAAGGAAATGCATCCCGAAAAAATCCTGACACGCGCAGAGTCACATCAACTCGGGGTCGGCCAAGGAGAGAAAGAGGAAGAATTTCAAAGCCAGTGACTCGTGAACTATTATCGTCCCAAGTTGGCTTTACCCCCATTAATGCTAAGGCTTGAGCAATGTCATCACCACCTGTTCGCATGTTGGAAGTACCCCAAGCCGTTAAACCGAGTTGTCTTGGCCAATCACCTTTATCTTGAACGAATTTGTCAATGAGTAAGGAAGCCGATTTCCAGCCCAATTGCCAAGCTGTTCGGGTGGGTAAAGAACGGCTGTCAACCGAAAAAAAGTTACGCCCAGTTGGGAGAATATCGGCACGGCCACGTGTCGGTGCACCGGAAGGCCCCGGGGGAACAAATTCGCTATTTAAGCCTTTTATTAAGCTCGCAATTTCCAAGCGGCCACATGACTCGACACGCGGTTTGAGCGTATTAATGGTGTAATTCCAAACATCCTTGGTGGAATGGCGCGGAGGAGTTTTTTGGTCCAGCATATTGAGAAATAGGAGTTCGAGTCTTTCGACTGTATCGCCATTGGTTCGCCAGTTACTATCACTCATTGATTGCAAAAGAGCTGGTTTTTTCCCTATCCATTGGCTCGCAGGTTCACAATCAAGTGGGTCAAAACCTTCCAATAAGTTTAAATCCTTGGCTAAGCTTCTAAGGAAAGAGGCGTTAAATCCCTTACCCTCGTGACGGGGTATGCGAACGAGAGAAGCGAGTAGATCTCGCTTTTGTTGACCCTCGGGTGATTGTCCAAATATGTGTAAGCCATCACGAATTTGGCGTTCTTTGAGGTCACATAGATAAGAATCCAATTTGGTGAGTTTTTGATCAAGATCCTCATTCAATTTAATGCCGATATCCTCAGCCAATTGAGTTTGAGTGAGGGTCTCAGTAATTTTTGATTGAAGATACTTCGTTCTCTTTCTATCCAAACCGTGGGCTTCGTAATATTCATCAAGCAACTGTTCTAGCTCGTGATAAACTCCATAGGACTCGGCTCGGGTCATTGGTGGGGTAAGATGGTCAATGATCACGGCTTGGGTCCGTCTTTTTGCCTGTGTTCCTTCGCCTGGATCATTAATAATGAAAGGATAAAAATGTGGTGTGGGACCAAGAATAGCATCGGTAAAGCAATTTTCTGATAAAGCCAAAGCCTTTCCCGGTAGCCATTCCAGGTTTCCATGTTTCCCCAAGTGTATGAGTGCATCGGATTTAAATTCAAATCGTAACCAAAAGTAAAAAGCGAGATAATTATGAGGTGGAACGAGACTAGGATCATGGTAAGTTTGCTTGGGGTCAATATTATATCCCCTTGCTGGCTGGATACCAATGGCTAAGTGGCCGAGTTCATGGACTGTAAGGATAAACGCATCGTCAACAAAGAAAGGATCATCCTGATAATTCCCCCATCGAGATTCAATTGCCTCTTGTACAACTATGGGTAATGACTTCCAAAACTTGACATAGTTGCTTGCCGCCAAGGTAATCCTCTTTTCTGACTGTAAAAGCTTGTCAAGATTATTTGTTGGCCCCGATTGGAGGAGTGCAATTAAGTCTTGCGCGGACAGAGGAGGATTGACAATATTATAACCATGACTTTTAAGGACCTTGATTATATTCACCGCAGATTGAGGAGTATCAAGTCCCACCCCGTTGGCAATTCGGCCGTCTTTATTGGGATAATTGGCAAAAATCAATCCAATTTTTTTCTGATGATTAGACTTTCTGCCTAGCCTAATCCAGTTTTGAGTTAGGTCGGCAACAAACTCTATCCGGTCTTGAACCGGTTCATGGAGCGTGACTGCATATTGGGTATCGGCGTTGATTGGGGATTGTTCTTTAAACGCAATTGCCCGCGTAAATATTCGACCATCAAGCTCGGGAAGGGAAACTGACATGGCGATGTCACGCGATTGCAATCCCCAACTATTTTCCTGCCAAGCCTCCTGATTACTAGACCCTAGGCATACCTGCAATACTGGTTTATTGATGGCATCAAGGATGGTCGGTTTCCAATCAGACGTCCCAGAAGTAGTACTCAGAGCAAAACTGGTAAAGTTAAGAACTATATCGGGTTCAGCCTCGGTCATGATCTTTTCAAGATACTCCCTTGAAACACTATCTTTAAGCGAAGTGAGATAAATGGCTAGGGGGGTTATCCCTCTATCCTTTAAGGCCTTAATCATGGCTTTAATGGGCTTAATATTACCGTTGAGATATAACGCACGATAAAATACGAGGATCGCAACAGGATGCTCTTTATTTCTCTTTGATTGCCAATGGGTAAGATTTGGTTGTGTCGTACCAGGGATGAAGATACCGTTTTTTAATTCTGGAATAGGTAGGGGAGGTCGTGGTTCTTGACCAAGAATATGTTGCGTGTAAGACAAAAAATGGATGGCATTGGTCAGTCCCCCCTCAACAAGGTATCCGAAGAGGTTTTCCCAATGGCGATTAGAAATATTTGATAATGCAAGCAATTCTAAGTCAGGCTGATCGTCTCCAGGTAAAATGACGATTGTTTTATTGGCGTCTTGTAATTGTACTGAAAATTGCTCAAGGCAGTATTGCCAATAGGATAACCCGCCAAGAGCCCTTAATATAACGAGTTTAGATTGCAGCGCAGTTTGTTCAAGAAACAAATCAACCGAATAAGGATGGGTGAGCCAAGAAAGTTGACCAAGACGTAAAAAATTCTCTTCAAAATGATGATTCTGAACGGCTTGTGATAAAATCGCAAGATCAGTATCAGCGGTTGAAAGAAAAACAACACTTGCAGGGTTTTGATTGAGGTCAACTGGTTCACTGCCATCTGGGATATGCTTTGAATGAGTCGCTATAATGTGCATTGGGTCGCAGACTCATTGAGTTGCCGGGAGAGTTTGATTTTATCCACTCCCGCTTCAGAAATGAAAACAAGTTTAGTGGAAAATTCTTCATCGGGTCTGAAGGGTCGATCATAATAGCAATCAATTCTGGGACCAACAGCCTGAAGGACTAACTGGCGGGGGATTCCATTGATCGCACTAAATCCTTTAACGCGTAGGATATTGAAATCAACAATGGCTTTTTTGATAACCTGTTTGAGATGTTCAAGGTGGGTGAAGGAAGGTAATTCAACAACCCAACTTTCAAATTCATCATGGTCATGAACTTGGTGGACACTCTCATCATGATGGGTATGATGAATTTCTTGGCGCACCAACAAATCGTTCTCGGTAGCCATATCAAGGCCTAAAAGCACGGAGGGCTCAATGGCTCCCATTGTAGCTTTTAATACGCGAACCCCCTCCCTGGTGGCATGGTCTAGTTGCTGTATTAACTGCGTGGTTGTGTCGCTGGTAAGCTGATCAGTTTTATTGAGTATGATTAAATCGCCGCAAGCCAACTGGTCTTCAAAAAGTTCAGCGAGGGGAGTTTCATGATTAAGTTCTTCGTCATTCGCTCTCTGCTGCTTTATGGCTTTGAGATCACTTGCGAACTGTCCATTGGACAAAGCCGGTCCATCAACGACGACCACGACCCCATCAACTGTTACCTGAGATTTAATCTCAGGCCAGTTAAAGGCTCTGACAAGAGGTTGTGGAAGAGCTAAACCTGAGGTTTCAATGACAATGTGGTCCGGTTGAGGATTTTGGTTAAGAATAGTTTCTATCGCTGGGGTGAATTCTTCGGCAACAGTGCAGCAGATACAACCATTGGTCAATTCAATAATACTTTGCCCGTGACAATTCTTTTCATTGCAGGTTTGTAAAAGTTCTCCATCAATGCCAAGTTCACCAAATTCATTAATGATCAGAGCAAGGCGTTGATTGTTGGAGTGTTCTAGGAGATGACGAACGAGGGTTGTTTTTCCTGCTCCTAGAAAACCAGTAATGATTGTCGTCGGTATTTTTTTCATCAATCACGGCCTTGTACTTTATTCATCTGAGTGATACGAATATAACGTTTAGTTTAAGGAAATTAAGTTAACTCATCCTGACTTAAACCTCTCATTCATTATTTCCTCAACAGAATTGAAACATTTGATATTGGTTTCATGCCCATAATTTATCTTTGGTGGGTTCACCATAAATATCTGTAGTCCCAGTTGTGATGCAGCAGTGAGTTTGTGATGACCGGAAACTCCTCCCGAATTGCGGCATAACAAACAGGAAATTCTGTATTGATCAAACAACTTTAGTTCGGAATTGACCGATATAGGTGGGCGGTAATGAATGGCTTCCCAATGTGATGGTAAATGGTCGAAAATCGGTGACATTGTACGTAAAAAAACCTTTGATGTGGCGAGTCGAGACGTGATTGTTGGAAAGTGGTGAAATAAATTCTTGTGACCAATAGCCGCCAACACTCTTGATCCTTTTGGGATTAATTCGCAGGCACCAAGTAATGTAGAAGTACTAATCCATTGGCATTCAGGTGTTGGTTGCCACAGAGGGCGCTTCAAGACGAGTAATTCAATACCTAATTTTTTTGCGGCCTGTATTGCATTTAGTTTTATCTGGGAAGCAAAAGGATGCGTAGCATCAATCAAGATATCAATGGCATTCATTCGTATGTAAGAGACAATACCTTCTATGCCTCCGAATCCTCCTGTTCGAAGTTGAACAGGGTATTCCGAATAGTACGGGTCATCTCTTAATGAAGCAATAATATGCAACCCTTGAATTTCATTCAATTGCTGACATAATTGCCTTGCATTGCTTGTGCCGGCTAGAACAAGTATCTTCATGAAGGGTTTCATTCAAAAATTGTTGAGACCATCATTATGGGTAGAAGCTCGAATTTGTCCTTGTCGGTCGACAATCATTATGTTCACATTGATTGGTGCATTTTGCAGCATTGTAGCGGCAACTGATTGAGCTTTTTTCGCAACGAGTTGAGCGATTTTATCTCCACAGATTTCGATAACTTGGTTTGCTGTGTTCGCACTCAAAATATCGTTCAACGGCATTGTATTGTTGAGGTTTTGATCACTTAAAGCGAGTTGATACAAGAATTCAAAATCAACCTGAGAACGCTTGGAATGAAGGTCACCAGCTCCGTTAGCTAGTTTTGATATTTTGCCAAATCCACCAGCGATTGTTAAGTTTGGAATTGGATGCTTACGGAGATATTTGAGAGTTCCCCCGACAAAATCACCCATATCCAGCATGGCCCAGTCTGGCAAGCCAAAATGTTTTTGTGCCGAAAGTTCAGAGACTGAGCCAGTCGAAGCACAGACATGCTTTGCCCCATTGGTCTTGGCGACATCGATTCCCATATGAATTGAGGCAATCCAAGCCGAACATGAAAAGGGCTTTACGATACCCGTTGTACCAAGGATTGATAAGCCGCCTTCAATACCTAATCGTGGATTCCATGTCTTTTTGGCGAGTTCGGATCCATTAGCGATAGAGATTTCCACGACAACATTAGCATCAACTTGAAGTTCGTTTGCCACGGTCTGAATTGAGGACCTGATCATTTCCCGAGGAACAGGATTGATAGCTGGTTCACCGACTGGTAATGGCAAACCGGGCTTGGTAATAATTCCAATTCCCTGACCTCCACGAAACTGAATTCCTTTTATTGAATTATCAATCCAAACTTTAGATCTCACTTCTGCTCCATGGGTGATATCGGGATCGTCGCCAGCATCTTTGATTGTTCCTGCTTGAGCCCAATTGGACTCAAGATGTTTATAACATAGTTCAAACGTTGCTTGGTTTCCTCGCGGTAATTGGATTGTGATTTTATCTTCCCACCGGCCGCTTATAAGGGCGTTGAATGCCGCCACACTTGTAGCAGTTGCACAAGCTCCCGTTGTATAACCATTTCTAAGTTTAGTTTTGTTCATGAAGTATTGGGAAGCGTTATGAGACCGGTGAGATCAAATGTCATTTATAAATGTGAGAGAAAATTTTTAAAACCCGCAGCAAGTGAGTTACGTTAAGTCAACACAATAAATTAGTTTTGAAATTATTATTCAACTTAACTTATTGATATGAGTATTACAAATTAGGGTTTTATTTTGAAGAAATAAAACCCCATATACTTCGCAATAGAAGTTCATCGGAAGAAATCGCTGAGAAATTCGTGTTTATGAGAAAATCTAAAATTTTAAGTGGTGGGCAACTCTAGGTTAACGATGTCATTTATTGACCGATTTTATACAACAACGGGGACCGAAATTCCACCTTTCCCTAAAGGACTTGTTTGGCTGGTGGGGGCTGGGGCTGGAGACCCTGGTTTAATCACTATGCATGGCATGTTTGCTATAAGCAGGGCGGATGTCGTTATCTATGATGCGCTTGTTAATTCAAAGCTATTAGAGTTATGCAATCCTGCAGCTGAAAAAATTTATGCGGGTAAAAGGGGGGGCAAACCATCAGTTACACAGCAAGATATATCGCACATCCTGATTGAACTTGCCAAGAAAGGAAACAGGATAGTGAGACTTAAGGGAGGTGACCCATTCGTTTTCGGAAGAGGTGGTGATGAGGCTTTAGCCCTCGCACGGGATCAAATTCCCATTCGAATTACTCCGGGCATCTCGGCAGGAATAGGGGGATTGGCTTATGCCGGAATTCCTCTTACGTATAGAGAAACTAATCAAAGTGTTACTTTCATGACAGGCCATGATCAATTTGGCGATGCCCCTCAGGCATTGAACTGGGAGTTATTAGCAAAAGGCTCTCAAGTTCTTGTAATTTACATGGCAATTAAAAACTTAGATAAGATTGTCAAATGCCTTTTGACTTATGGACGAAAACGAGAGGAACCGATCGCTGTGATATCCAATGCCACTTTGGAGGAGCAGAGGTTTTTAGAAAGCACCTTAGGTAAGGTGGTTGAAGATGTAAAAACATATGAAATGAAGGCTCCGTCTATCATTTGTATTGGTTGGAATGTTCATCTTCACAGAATCATTACTCCCGCCATCAATTCCCTTCTAAAAAATCCCAAGGGTATTCATTATTCAAGTAGTTCCTGAAAGGAGATATCTTGACTTTGATGGAGAAACACAATTAAGGGAATAATCATCTCGGCCCCTTGTTCTGGGTCAGGAAAAACGCTTTTCACTCTTGGTCTATTGCGTGTGTTAGCTCAGAAAAACATTCACGTATTACCTGCCAAAGCGGGCCCAGACTACATTGATCCAATGTTCCACACGGTTGCTTGCGGTATCCCATCAGTCAATCTTGATAGTTGGGCTATGAGTCAAGAATTAATTGGTCAGGTTGCTTCAAGGAGGTTATCACTCAGCCACACTAAAAAGGAAACCATTTTAGTAATTGAAGGAGCCATGGGGGTTTTAGATGGAGCTGGAGAAGAGGGGAGGGGAAGTGTTGCTGATTTAGCTGAAGCTCTTGATCTCCCCATTGTCATGATCATTAATGCTTCTCAACAGTCCCAATCAATCTTACTTCCTCCATTGGGATTAAGTCAGGCTCGCCCCCAAATTAGATTAGCTGGGGTTATTCTAAATAAAATTGCCTCAAACAAGCATCTTCTTGGTGCCACGTATCAACTCAATAAGCATAACATTAAATTATTGGGCTGGCTACCAAAAGCCCAATCCTTCGCTATTCCAGAAAGACATTTGGGATTAGTCACTCCTTCAGAAAATTTAGACATAGAAAAGCTGGTTTGCGGCATAGCAAATCAAATGACTGAATCAATTGATGTTGACCAAATATTAAAACTAGCCGACGCACCAAAACTCGTTAAAAGCATTACAAATAACACCAGCTTAATTCCTTTGGGACAAAACATTGCAGTGGCTAACGATCAAGCATTCTGCTTTATGTATACCCATCAGCTTGATGCGTGGCATTCAGCCGGTGCTAGAGTTAGTTTTTTCTCTCCCCTTAAGGATGAGGGTCCTGAAGAAGATGCTGATGCAGTTTTCTTGCCTGGGGGATATCCAGAATTATATCCAGATTTGCTTGCCAACAATACTAATTATAAGAATAAAATGAGGTTGGCGCAATCCAGAGGTGCCCTTATATATGGCGAATGTGGAGGGTTCATGGTACTCGGCAATATACTTGAGGATAAGGAGGGTCATCAACACCCAATGCTTGGTTTACTTCCCCACACAACCTCTATGAAATCACCCAAGCTTCACTTGGGCTACAGGTTACTTCAGGGGTTGAAAGATACTCCCTTTGCTGGATATTCCTTCTCGGGGCACGAGTTCCATTATTCGCAACAGATCAAAATCAACTCTGAATTCAAAAGACTGTTTGGAGTTATCGATTCATTTGGCAATCAACTTCCGGACACTGGTTTGGCGGCAGACAATGTATGTGGTTCTTATTCACACATTATTTGCCAGCGCAACGAGAATGAGTGAGTGGTTATTTTCTCATTCTAGTGAACGACGTTTCCTAGAACACTTCTATATACTGGTCTCAATCTCTCACGTTTGATTTAACAAAATGTCTAGCCCAACTTTACTTTCTATGTGTCTCAAAGGCCCTACTCATGGAAATCTGGAATCAGTCAGGCTTGACCAATCCGTTCTCTTCTTCTTTCTTGACTTCCGACATGTAATCGCTGAAACTCCAGTAAAATAAGGGTCTGACTCCAAAAAAACACTACATTTCAAAAATGCAATTGAACTGCACTTAAATGACCAATAAATGGGGAATAATTTTTTGAAAAATGCTAAAATGTCTGAAGTCGAGAAATAATGGGTTTAGCCCTTGCGCTTAAACAAGGCTCAATTTGTTGCAACAAAAATAGAAATGTGTGAAATGAAATTTATGCTCAAGAAGATTATAAAAACTATTAGCATAGTTATCCTTGGTGTTTCTATATTTACATTCAGCATTGACTGGTGATATTTTATGCCTTGAAAATTCCAATCCTTAAAGCACCTATAAATTTTACTGAGCATTTCCAAAGTACGTTATATTGGTTTCCAAATATGTTTCTGGTTGGCATTATTTTGTTGGGTATCAAGTTATTTTTACACCGAATTAAATTTATTTAAGATGGTGTCAATCTGCAAGCAAGTGGCTGAAATATTAACTTTGACAGAAAAGAAATTAATGGTTATCATAAGACACCGAAGTTCGGTTTATGTTGATTAAAAGGAATGGATAATGGTTAAGCAGGACGAGATGAAAGGCGATGTAACATTGTCCAAGACAGTGGACACGAAGCCCAAACAACATCGCAAGGTAAAGACTTCAACCTTGACCTCGGAACAAATATTCAAGAAAACGTATGTCAAGCGACGTGAAGCACTGGTGGCCCTAGCCAACAAGTGAAGACCTATCGTGTAACCTGGCAGGATGCCATTGAGGGACATCAGTATGCTCTGCTGGATGGTGGGATGCCAGGTATTCTCGATAAGAACATAATTCTGGCGGCTTTGGCTCGGCCCTACCATGGTTACCACCGCTGGATCTGGCAGAAGGCGGCGGCCCTGTCGCACGGGATTATTACCAACCACGGTTTTGTGGATGGGAATAAACGAACAGCACTCTACCTAGTTGATTTGTTGGCCGAAAAAAGTGGTTGGGAAGTTGATATGAAAGACGATGAGATAACGGACTTGTTTGTCAGTGTCGCCAGTGGTGAGGTCGGTTATGAAGACCTTGCCGACCGGTTTCGACATAGATTCCAGCGCCCAGAAGCAGAGTGATACTCACCTTCCGCCTTATTTAATTGATAAATGGCAAATAGCCTTGATTGGCGAACAAAATCAAATATTCAGGGCTATTGTTAGGGAAAAAGGGTGTAAGTATGTATTATGCCAACTGAGGAAAGCCCTATTTTTTAATTCCTAGTAAGACCGTCATGATTGATTTCTATATTTTTTGAATACCAATGTCTGAACAATTACAATTAAGTACCCCTATGAAAGACATAATTTGTCTTCAAAGTGACTTTCTTTGTTCAAAGCCTACTGATGTACGCAAGACTTTGGGGCAATATTTTACCGGCTGGATTGCT
>MPNP01000405.1 GCA_002239085.1 Rhodobacteraceae bacterium bin131
ACCTTCTTCGCCACGGTTTTTTTGACAAACACCCTTTAGGTTCAGGCACAAGTAGTTTTAAGTGTCCAATCCCATCGCTCCAGTCATATGCAGTTGCGGAAACGGGGACACCTCTGCATATCAATGTGTGTGAAGGCAATAAAACTAAACTCATTAACGAATTAACGCCTAGCACTGATATCAATGCTGTGGATGATTGGGGTCGGACACCCCTCCATTTAAGTGCCCAGAATGACTGGGTTGAGATTACCCAGCTGCTCTTAGATAAGGGAGCGGACCCTCAAATACGTGACCATCGCAATCGGCTGCCCTTAGAGATGACCCAGGAGGGGAGTGAGACGTACGATATGATTTATCAAGCGACGCATGTATCACCGCCACCGGAACCACCCGAGCCGGATGATGGCGATGATTTTGAGCCGACATTTTGAGGGGGATTAAAACCTAGTATTACAAAACCATTGAAATGATGTAGTTTGTTTGAATTATTCTCTGTCATTCTGTCAACACCAATTAATTGCGAGCAGTATTTCTTCCTAGTATCTCGCCTTTATCCATCAATTCAATGAAGGAGTGATACTAGGGCGTATGAATTGTATCACGATGAGGACTGATAACGGGATAATATAGGGGGAGAAAGAAGGGCCTTTTGTCAGCCAAAAAAGAGGGCAAAGTAGTGCCTACTTTTTAGGGATCACACCCATAGAATCGGTGTTTGAAGCGATAAAGTGTCAAAGTCAGGAATTGTTCAAGATTTTCCCCGATAATCACCCCTCAGCCTATCACTTTGATTGTCGCTCAATTAGAGCCGGAACATCATCACGGGATTTGTGGTTCAGCTGATTGTTCTCAATCCCAATATCACTAAGTTGTTATCAAAGAGCTGTTTTTTCATGTTTGTACCTCAAATAATTGATGCATTGATATCGAATCTGGACTTTTTAAGGTAAAAAAGCAATCTTGAATGCGATGGCAGCCAATCAAAACCCTTTATAGAATGGGTGTGGATAACTATTTTAGTATTTTCGGGCGAACATTAAGGAACAGTTTTCAACCCTCTTTTGGCAGCCCAATTCCAGCCTTTTCCCCACCAATGACCGCAATTAATGTGTATT
>MPNP01000406.1 GCA_002239085.1 Rhodobacteraceae bacterium bin131
TATGGCATCGTATCAATTTCTTTAAAACCCGTAGGCGGGACCCCAGGCGATGCGACTGCTAACCAAATGCGTGTTGTGGCCGAATTGGCCAAAGAATATGGCCATGATGAAATCCGTGTCAGCCATGAACAAAATCTCGTTATTCCTCATGTTCCTAAGGCCTTTATTCCACAAATCTATGATCAATTAAATGAAGTTGGTCTTGCGACAGCCAACCTTGGACTATTATCGGACATTATTGCCTGTCCTGGTATGGATTATTGTGCTCTGGCTACCGCTCGTTCTATTCCCATTGCCCAAGATATTGCCAAACGGTTTGATGATCTTCGATTAGAAAAAGAAATTGGGGAACTAAAAATAAAGATTTCAGGGTGTATTAATGCCTGTGGGCATCACCATGTTGGTCAGATAGGCATTCTTGGTCTTGATAAAGCGGGGGTCGAAAATTATCAAATAACCCTTGGTGGAAACGCCACAGAAGATGCTCGAATAGGCACACGTGTTGGCCCCGGATTTACAGCTGAAGAGCTCATCCCTGCGCTTGAAAGGCTGCTTAAAGCTTACTTAAAATTACGCCAATCGCCTGAAGAAACCTTTTACTCTTGCTTCAATCGAATGGGGGCGGATCCTTTCAAAGCAGCACTTTATCCCGATCTTAAGCACCATCGGAGGAGTGTGCGATGAGTATTATCGTCACCGACAAAGGATTCAAGTTGCTACTTGGTAAGGAGCAGGAGTTCGTTGGAATTGAAACCTTGTTTCAAGGGGTTGAGTCACCGATTAACCTTGATTTACCCAATGATCAAGATCCAAGTGTTATACAACCGTGTTTCTGTTGGATCAAGATAATACGCATTCCTTTCCCAAACTTTAGTGATGGTCGTGGATTCAGCCTTGCAACAAGATTACGGCAATTGGGTTATGAGGGTGTCTTACGTGCTCAAGGGCACATTATTGCCGATCAATATAACCAAGCGAGACAGAGTGGTTTTGATGAAATTGAAATTGATGAAATGCTAGCTAAGAGACAACCCGAGAGTCATTGGCTGAAACAAGCACAGAAGAGAACTCTTAGTTATCAAAAGCGCCTGCTCAAAGTTGCTTAAC
>MPNP01000407.1 GCA_002239085.1 Rhodobacteraceae bacterium bin131
TGGTAAAGGAGTGAAAATATGATTTGCCTCGAGAATGATAGTTTAGAAATTCGGTTCCCTGAAGTGCATGAAAATGCCAGAGTGAAAATAAATTTTCAGAGAACACTGCGCTTGCCCGATGATGGTGCAATACATTACCTGCCGCCAGGATTGGGAAAATTTCCATTAAGACACATTGAAGACTTCGACTTGGATGAACACAATCATCTAAAAGAGCGGGGCGGTGTCATCATGCCAATGTTTCAAGCCGATGCGTTGTGGTTAAATTTTCGACCAATACGTAAAGCTCGTGAAGCAAGTTACCCAATTGCTGTCAAAATTGGCACTGGAAAATTATGTGCTGTTTCGGGTGATGAATGGGTGGCGAACCTAAACCGCGACCCTCAGGACTATGTGGTTATTCCAGACCAACCTTGGATTGACGGGTACAATGTTGGGAAAGATATTGTCAAGCAGTTTGTCGCGGCCCCACTTGGTCAGGGATACACTGCTGAAGAGCAGCTCAAGCCACATTCAACCACAGGGGGTATTCAAATTCAGGTCTTTCCGATGAAACGGGAATTTTATGACAGACTAAACAAACGTGATTTATTTGATAAGTATCGCATGGAATCTCCAATGGTGGCGATGTGTTGCAGCAAATCATTCGGAATGGGGTTAGCCCCAGGAGGGTCCATGATGCAAAAGATTTACGAAGATCATCATGATTTTGACGCCTGGGATATGCGGACAACTGAGCGTTGCTTTATCACCATTGCCAATGCCGAACAATGGATGAATATTACCGGCCAAGAACCACCATTAAGTCCAATGAGCGCAGAACGATATACCAGAGTAGGACTGCCTTGGTTTGACTATTATGATAGTGATAAAGAAGCGATAGATGGAGCAAAGAAACTTGGGAAGATCAAATCCATTAAAGATATCAAACCAAAAACTGGAAAGAATTTCTGGAGTGATGGAGCACCATTGAAAAACCCAAATGTTGTTCAATTAGGACGACGGGAAGTGAACGTTGGCGTGTGGTAGTCCTGACCGCCTATACCTGAAAATTACAACAGTGCTGGGGGATACGAAAATTGTTATCCCCCAATGCCAAAATTG
>MPNP01000032.1 GCA_002239085.1 Rhodobacteraceae bacterium bin131
ATTTGGGATTTTATAGAGGTGCCCTTAAATATATAATTCCCCCAAAAAAATCTTTAGTTTTTGAGCAAAAGTTCGTTTCTCATAACCTAACTGTCATAGGTCAAAGAAAAGCCATCGTATTATCGACTCATGTCAATCGTGACCAATCGATAGCCGCCCATAACTCGGGGTAGTTGTCCTGCAATTTGTCTAACTAGGTGCCATGACCATCCTTCTCTCAAGACCAAAGATCCTGAAACCGGTCGCCGAAGGCAGGGCTATCTGGAGTTCCATGATAATATTTACAATTGTTAAATGGTGGAACCGCGGCAATTAGGTCTACTGTTTCTGAATTCATGACATCAAGGAAGGGAAAATTATCTACGTGAAATGATGTTTGATTTTCCCAATTCGGTTTCATTATTATTCCTTACATAATCAAATTAAGAATCTTCAGTAACTAAATTCTAAATCTTGCCAGATATATAATTCTCTATTTCTTACAACTAACTCTTGAAAAAAGTGGTGAGTTGTCCAAATTATCGATTTCCAATACGTTTAAGAAGGTTATTACTATGGCAAATTCTCGCCAAGCGAAGAAAAGAGCAAGGCAGTCACTCACTCGGTTTAAAGTTAATCATTCCCGAATGGTGCGCATTCGAACATTCACCCGTCGGGTTGAAGAAGCAATTGCCAAAGGGGATGCTGAGGTGGCAACTTTGGCCCTTCGCAAGGCTCAGAGTGAAATGATGCGTGGGATTCACAGGGGGCTGCTCCATAAGAATACCGTTGCCCGTAAAGTTTCTCGCCTCAACACACGCATTAAAGCAATTCTTGCCTGACCTATTAGAGGAATTTTTCCTTTAGTTCATACCTTCTCAAGAAGGTATCGCACCTGTATATTGTGCCTTCAGGGAATACTCGTCCCGACTCCCGAAGACTTATGCTATGTTCTGATTTCATCTTAAGTAGCAAAATGATTGTGGAGGAAAAACTGAAAAATTTTCACGAGGACATAGAAGCTCTTGGTATTGATTAACGGATTTAATTTTTATCGCGAATCCTATTTCCTTGTTTGCGAAATATTTAAAGAATTTATTCTTTTTTATTCCAGATTGATATTTTGTTTGTTCCCAAAGAAGGTCAGGTGCATTGCTGATAATGCTGTCAATTTCAAATTCACCAATTATGCCTTTAACAGGTGAAGACGCATAAACAAGGACTGTTTTAACTTTTTGATTTTTGAATATTACCCTGCGGAACTCATATTTCTTTGATTGATTGAAAATGAGCTTTGCATATTCTGGTTTAATTGACAATAATACTTTCATTTCCATGCGACCCCTTTAATACTTTCCAAAACTTTTCCTTTGATATGAGTTCAAACCCTCGCGGCGCTGAATTAGTATCCTTTATTACACCGAGCTCAATGAGCTTTGCTAAGTTAAGGCGTTTTGGAAAAGTATAAGTGTAGAGAAAGTTTACAATAAATGGTCTACTTGATTTATCCCAATTCCAATGCTTCTTTAATTCTGCATCAGTAAAGACACTTCGTTTGCGACATTTTAATATTAACTCTTCTTCGTCTTTAATGTTAAAAATTGTTCCTTCAACTAAACCTAAAGTTGTAACAACACCTTTGTAATAACCACCAGTTCTATAGAACAGAATAATATCTCCAGGTTTCAGATTACGATTTATAGAACGAGAGATGAATACTTTTTTCAATGCGTTTCGATGAGGTTTATGTTCTTTGAAATCCATTTTTGATTCTGTTGTGAGAATGGAATCAGGAAATAATTCGGTGTGATATTCTGGATAAATTGAGCATAAATAGATCTGCTGGTCTAATGAAATAAAGGGAAAAGAGTGTTGTGGGTTGGATAGAATAAAATCAGGAGTAAATTTTCGAACTAATACTTTTTCTTTTCCGTTGATTGAATTCTTTATTCCATACTCTTTAAATCCCCAATCCTCCAACATCTTAAGTAGCCGATTTTGCTCGTCGCTTTTGTCGAAAGCAGTCACATAGATTTCTTCAACGTTAGACTTTAGGGCATTGTCAAAAATGATCTTAAGGAAACGTTCTCCTAGCCTAAGGCCGTTACTTGCAACCTTAAATGTCCCAATTTTAAGGCGCCGCTTAGGTGAAAATAAAGGAGAAATGTCGTTATAGTTTTCCGTTTTATCCTCAAGCTTTAAATAAAGAAAGGCAAGTAAACGTTCTTTATTTAAGGAGACGTAAGCAGTCTCATCAGCCTTTTTGTTAAACCACTGATTAAACTCGCTATAATCGGACCTAAAAGTATCAAAGAAGGTATCGCACAGATTAATATTGCCGAAATACTTTTTTGTTACACTGAGTACATCGTAATTTAATAAGCCAGGATTTTCCGAAATGACTTTTTCTAAAAAGCCGTTAATAGAGAAAACTTGATCAAGTATCCCCAATTTTGATGCTTTATTTCGTAATCGTTTATCTTCACTGATTAGAATATCAACTCGACCTTGATAAACTTCATTAAGTAGTTTGGTATCGTTTAAGTCGTTAGGGTTTTTATCATATTCATCTGAAACCATCTGGACCTTTTTGGCCATTTGTGCAATAGTTTTCAACCGCGTATAGCTTTCCAGCTTTATATTCAGGGTGCGGATTTTTTCTTTATCTTTATGGCGCTGAATTTCATCAATAGTAATGGGATGGATACACTTTTCATAATTTGCTTTATCCAGCCATTTAAATAGGGTGCCGATACTTTGATTACGTACCTTATTAGTTTCACGGTGAATAACAATATTTGTATCAAGCAAAGCTCTCATAAGTACTCCTGACCTTTCATTAAGTGCTTATTGTATTGTATGGGTTGTTTACGTTTGAATATTTGCGAGGTGGTATCCGAGAAACCTTGGAGAGATTGGGGTAGTCAGTCATTTTTTGCACTGTTATGCCGCAACTTGTTGAGGAAGTGTTCCTGTATTAAACGATTATCAATGTGGGCGTTGCGTATCATAGGGTTTTCTGTTCTAGCTTTTTCCCATGGTGAATTAGGCTGATGACACAGTTTTGAAAGCTCTTGGCCCGACCTATATCCGTAGATTTCCCACACTTTGTCAAGAAGCCTCGTAGTCTGATCATCTTTAGGGTTAACTTTGGGTTTAATTTTCTTTAATGAATGATCAAATTCAGTCGCAAGATCTAAGACAGGAAGATTTCCACGGTACTTGAGTTCATGGTATAGTGATGCAAAAACGGGTCCATACTCCCAAGCCTCGGCAAACTCGTCATTGACCAACGGTTCGTCGTGAAATGCCAAATACCAGCCGTGTGCGATATACACAAGTTTCTGGATTTTGAGAGGTATGATTCCATTGTTCCCGTACTTTGCCAAAAAGTAATTGGCTATGGCTTTGGCAGAATAACCTGTCATATTACACCCTCAGTTAAGTCGGTGGCAGACATTTCACATGTTTCTATCGGCGATGTCAATTGAGTGATTAAAGCGGTTTTTAAAGAACACCAAAATGTTTAATAGAATAACACTCAACCGCTTATATCATAAAATATCCAATCTACTTTCTATGTAGTCAACTATTTCCAATAATTCTATTTTTGTCTTCCTAATTTAGCGTCTATCAACGTGATTGACGTTCAATATTGCCCCGAAGTGAGACAAATAAGTTTTTGGTAAATCAGGGTCATGGTTCTCTATGGTAGGTTACCGTTTCACCAATTTTAGTTGTGAATTTAAAGTTAGGGATTTGATTCGTAGAATATGAGCAATTAACAATATTCGCTAATTTAACCTTCCCAAACTTACAACATCTTGTAATTTTTTAATCAATCTACGCTCTCGCCTTTTAATTCTATCCTTTATAAAGTGACCTTTTGATTTTTTGACAATTATTTTTTTTCAAAAGGTTTTACCCATAATTCCAAGTCCTATTATGATTATCTCAATTCACGATTACCGAATGATTAGAATTGGCAAAATAATTTAGTATCATTTACCCTAATATCCTTTGAGTTTGTTCTCAATTTAACCCCGATTTGAACTTTAAAATAATAACTAGGTAAATATTGCCTTGATTGTCTTTTGTTATGAAAACTGTTGTCAATAACCAAAATCCTGAGTCCGTTTGGGACAGCTTGGTCAGGTCAAGTGACACCGCATTGATTGATGTCAGAACCCGATCTGAGTGGGCATTTGTCGGAACTGTAGATCTATCGTCAATTGACCGACCCGTCGTCTTGGTCGAATGGCTTGAATTTCCAGATATGAAAAGGAATCCTCAATTTACTCAACAGGTCGAGCAGAGATTCAGTGATGGAATCCCTTCCAATTTATATTTTATTTGCCGTTCTGGTTCACGCTCAAAGGATGCAGCTGAGTATTTTTCGCAAGCCATGAAAGAAAAAGGATTAGACATCAATTGTGTCAATGTAGATGAGGGGTTTGAGGGTGATCTAAACCCCCAAGGACATCGTGGAACTGTCAATGGATGGAAAGCCAAACAACTTCCTTGGCATCAATCTTAAATTAATAAAAATTTGTTTTCGGAGAAATAGAAGCGTGACATTTAGGTGGGAAACAATTCGGGAAAATTTGCAGGAACTTTTGGGTTTAGAGGTATTTAAAAAGTGGATTATTGACATTGACAATGCCATAATTGATGGCGAGAGAGTTATTCTCTCGGTTCCTAGCCGATTTGTTGGCGACTACATCACAGAGAACTACAGCCAAGCGATCCTCAAAAGTTTCAGTCAAAATGGAGCGAAAGTTTCATCGGTTAAGTTTCAAGTTCATAAACCCAAAGACGGAAATCCAAAAACCCAAAAAAAGAATTCCACAACGCCACCTGATAGTAAAGGCCAAAGCGGACTGCGCCCTGACCGTAGATGTACCTTCAGCAATTTCGTGGTGGGTGAGTCCAACGGAAAAGCCCATACCGCAGCGTGGCAAATTGCCAATGGAGCCCAAAACTTTAAATCCCTTTATCTCTATGGACATGTTGGTTTAGGTAAGTCTCACCTTTTACATGCCGTGTGCTGGATGCTGATGGCCAAGAATCCAGAGATGAAAACGACTTTTCTAACCGGGCAACTTTTTTCTGATTATTATGTTAAAGCCAACCAGAATGGAGTATTGCTTAAGTTCCGGGAGAAGCTTAGAACAGCGAACGTACTCTTGGTTGACGATATTCAGTTCATTCTCGGAAAAAAAGGAACAACCCAAGAGTTTGACCTGACACTAAGCCATTTTCTCAGTGATGATAAACTGGTCATTATGACAGGACTTCAATCCATCGAAGAAATGAAAGAGTTAGGGCCGCGAATAAATTCGCGCTTGCTTCAAGGGCTAGTTGAAAAGCTAGAGCCACCAGACTACGATCTTCGCCTTCGAATACTTCATCAAAAACTTGCAGAACACAAAAAAGAGGGATATAATTTTGAATTTGAGGATGGGGTTCTAGAGTTTATTGCCAATCAAATTACCGGTGATGTACGCCGAATGGAAGGAGCACTTCATCGCATATTTGTCTCGGCAGAGTATTTGAGAAAAAGAACGTTCACTTTAGAAATGGCCGGAGATACCCTATCAGATATAATTAAGTTTCATAAACCCCCTACAGTTGAAGACATAATGAAAGCAGTGGCCAAACATCACGGGATAGGAGTTGATGAGATTAAGGGGCCGAGAAGGTTACGTAATATTGTTCGGGCAAGACAAATCGGTATTTATTTAGCCCACGAATTGACATCAAAGTCGTTACCGCATATTGGTTCTTGCTTTGATCGAGATCGTACAACAATTATTCACTCGATCAAGCAAATTAATATCCTCAAAGACAAAGATAAAGAAATTGATTATACTATGTCCGATATTAGACGCAGTTTGAGAGATGCTTAATATAATTACATCAATGTGATTGGTGCGAAATTAAGGAGATTCTACAATGAAATTCAGTATTATGGTTGAACAGTTGGATAGGATTGCTAGCCAATTAAATTCAATTGCCACTCACCAACCATTAACACCTATTGATGGGAGTGTATTAATTGAAGTTGGCACATCAACAGTCAATTTCACTTCCACCGACCGACAATGCGAACTGAGGTATACGGTTCCAGTTCTATCACAACAAGAAGGTAAAGTCGCTGTTCCAGTCAGACTTTTAAGCCAAATCGCTAAGGTCTTACGCAAAGAAGAACCGTGCGAGCTCGCGTTTGACCAAGAGAGGTCGGTTTTAAGTGTTTCATCGGGATTGTCCCTCTTTGACCTGCAAACCCTGCCAGCTGATGATTTCCCAGAATTGGCCAATGACGAATACGATAACGAATTTGTCATGGATGCGGATACATTGAAAGATATGCTAAACCGAACAAAGTTTGCTGCCGCTAAAGATGATCAACGACAGTTTTTAAGAGGGGTTCACTTTAACCTCGTTGAAAAAGACAACAAGAAAGTATTTGATGGTGTTGCCACCGATGGGTTTCGCATGGCTATCATCTCGCACAAAGCCCCTGAAGGCTTAAATGAATTCCCCGGCATCATTGTTGCTGAAAAGTCAGCGGCAATTATTTCTAGAATCTTCAACTCTGATGAAAATGTAACGGTCTCATATACGCAAGAAAAAATTCGCCTAGTGAGTGATGGGACAAGATTTACAAGCCTCCTTTTAGCCAATGATTACCCAGAATATAATCGTTTAATTCCTAGTGACAGCGACCTTAATCTTTCAATTGATGTCAAAACATTGTTGTTTGGACTACGCGAGGTGTTGACTGTGTCTAGCGATGTAAAGGAAAATGTCACTTTGAATATCACCAAAGATAAGGTAGCCCTGAAAGTGTCCTCAGTGGGACAAGGTCAGGCAAAAACTGAATTGAGCGGAACTTTTACCGGCGAGAAAGAATTAACCATGCGTTTTGTTGGAACCCATTTGGCAGGGGTTCTTGAGATTATAGACGATGGAACGGCCGATTTCACCCTGAATGAAACGAATGGAGCCATAAAGATAACTAAGCAAGGTGATGATACCGCAGTTTTTGTGGTTATGCCACAAAAGAATTGATTGACTTAACTGTTAACAAAATTCCACCTATAATTCTAGAAGTTCTTTAGGTCTAAGTAGTCGTAATGTGGTCGGGGTATCGCTCAACAAACTCTGCCTCAGGTATTTTCGTTGTTTTAAGCAATTTGATCTTGAAGGGATTGACCAACCTGTAGCCATTATCGGACAAAACGGTACCGGTAAAACCACCATATTGGAAGCAATTTCATTATTGTCCCCAGGGCGGGGTATTCGCTCGGCACCATCAAAATCGATTCATACAGTCAATACTGAAGGTCAATGGAAGGTATCAGCTGAATTGACCACGGGTGAAACAGAACGACTTTGGGTCGACACCTATTGTGACCCAGGTCAAACCCGGAGGGTGTCCCTTTGTGATAAAGGAATCCAACAGGTTAAGTTGAATGAGGTCATCAAAATACTTTGGATATCACCTGCCATGGACCGCATTTGGAATGATAGTCCAGAGAGTCGGCGAAAGTTTCTTGACCGTATAGCAATGAGCTTATTTCCAGATCATCCAACTCAAGCAAATCGCTATCTCAAAGCTTTAAAAGAGCGAAACCTGCTATTGCGTGATCAGATTATAAATAACTCATGGTATAACAGTTTAGAAGAAAGGATGGCTGAATACGGTTCAGTCCTTACGCAAAATCGACTTCAAACTTTAGAATATATTACAGATTCACTATTACAATCGCAGCAAGAAGTTGTTCCGGCTTTAAAACTTATACACCCCGAGCCACGAAATCAGCCAATTATCTCGGCTTCTAAAGAAATTCTCATGGAGGCATGGCAAGCAATGCGGACAAAGGAAATCCAAGCGAGGAGAACATTGGATGGTCCCCATCGAATGGATCTTGAGGTGATCTATACAAAGAAAGGAATGCCGGCAAAACTGTGCTCAACTGGGGAACAAAAAATTCTTCTATTAGCCATTGTGATGGCGGCCGCCAGAGTTCTCAAGCATCAATTGGGGATGCCTCCAATTTTGCTTTTTGATGAGTTCGTTGCTCACCTTGATCAAGCGAATCGTAAACTCCTTGTTGACGAGATAAAACACATGCAATTACAAGTTTGGATGACAAGCACAGAAACTGAAGTCTTTCGCAAATTGGCTCAAGATTTTGTCATATTTGAGGCACCAAAGTTTACATTAAATTTGTCTTAAAGTACCTTTTGTGGCCTTCGTTACGCGTTGTTCAATATCCTCAGACAGTTTGGCAATCAGTGCTTCTATATCTTCATTTTCCTGGGGATAAAACTTAACCCGAAAAGCAAGGGATTTTTTGCCTTTTGTGAATTGAGATTCAGCGGCTGGTCCAGAAAATTCATCAAATATTTGAACAGAGTTAATACGGTCTCGGAATTTTGACCCTTTCACAGCCTGATTAATGGTCTGAGCTTCAACCTTATTATCAACAATAAATGAAAAATCACGTTCAATGGCCTGTAAGTCACTGGCTTGCAGAGGTTCTCTAGCGACTTGCCGTTTCCGAGAAAAGGGAAGGGCATCGAGAAGAAGTGTAAAACCAACAACTGGGCCAACAATTTTAAAAGCTCGAAGCACTTTCGAATGAACTTGGCCATACCATCCAAGTGGTTCTCCAGGCTTCAGGAATATACCACCAGTTCTTTCAGGGTGCCATCCAATTTGTTTGTGGCGTATAAGACGAAATTGAGTTTTTGGTCCAATCATGTTGAGGATTTGTTCCATGTCACTCTTAGCATCAAATACATCAACCTCTCGCTGCTCGGCATGGGGTGAAAGACTGTTAAAGGAACCGGCTATTACACCACAAGCTTGTACTAATTGTTCACCGGGTCCGGCACCATAAAAGACTGGACCAACTTCAAAGAGTTGTAGGTTATGGTTTCCGCGACTCTGGTTTTTTGCTACAGATTTAAGCAATCCTGGCAACAAATCAGGACGCATCACATCCATTTCCGATGAAATCGGATTGTCTAGGTCAATGAGATCATGTTCGTCAACAAAAAGAGTTGCAAACTTTCGATCAACAAAAGAGTATGTAACACACTCGCTATATCCTAAGTTCGCTAACATTCTGCGTGTAATCTGTTCACGCTTTTGCAGGGGTGTTAATGTCGCTTGTGTTACTCCCATTTCACTTTGAGCCATTGGTTTACTAGTCAGTTTTGTAAGAGAGGCAATTCGGGCAATTTCTTCGACTAAATCGACTGCATTATCTCCAATGTCAGGTCGCCATGAGGGAACGTGCGCAGTAATCTCATCCTGGTTTAGGATTGGGTTAAATCCCAAACGATCAAGTATTCGGACTTGTTGCTCAGTACTCACTTCCAGTCCGACCAGTTGGTTGACTTGATTAATAGAAAGATTAAGGGTTTTTGTTTCCACAGGGACTTGACCATCAAAAACTAATTCAGATGCTTCGCCGCCACAAAGATCCAAAATTAATTGTGTGGCAATAGCCAGTCCAGGTTCGGTAAATTGAGGATCAACGCCCCTTTCAAAGCGATACCGAGCATCAGAATTGATTTTAAGTTTCCGTCCCGTTTCTGCAATGGATATTGGGTCCCAAAGAGCACTCTCAATAAACACGTTTTGCGTTTCTTCTGTGCATCCAGTGGATTCACCACCCATCACACCCGCGATACTCTCAGGGCCATTATCATCTGATATTACAATCATATCCTGATTGAGGAAGTATTCATTGCCATCAAGTGCGGTGATTTTTTCACCCCCTGCAGCAAGGTGGACATGTAAATCGCCAACAACTTTATCGGCATCAAACACATGCAGGGGCCGACCTAATTCATACGTTATATAATTCGTGACATCAACTAAAGTTGAAATAGGCCGAAGACCAATCGCTTTGAGGCGATTTTTTAGCCAGTTAGGTGAGGGGTCATTGGTAACTCCGCGAATGACACGCCCCATGAATACTGGGCAGGCTTTAGTTTTGAGTTCTTCATCAATAAGAACACGAATCGGCGATTTAAATTGGCCTTTAATTTGCGGGATTGTAAGAGGCTTAAGTGTTCCTAATCCCCGTGCGGTGAGATCGCGGGCAATCCCTCTAATACCGAGAGCATCAGGACGGTTGGGAGTGACTGCTATTTCAATAACGGGATCATTAACGTTAAAAATCTTTGCGAACTTCGCCCCCAACTGAACACTCGCGTCAAGTTCAATAATTCCATCATGCTCATCAGAAATTTCAAGTTCTCGTTCAGAACAGAGCATTCCATTACTTTCTTGACCTCTAATTTTTCCTTTTTTCAGATTGAGGCCGGTACCAGGAATGTAGGAGCCAATAGGTGCAAATATACCAATCAGTCCTGCCTTAGCGTTTGGTGCACCGCAGACGACTTGTAAAGTCTCACTGGCACCCTTGGGCCCATTGGGCCAATATTCCACCATGCATAGTTTTAAGCGGTCTGCATTGGGATGTTGAACGGCCGATTGAACGCGGCAAACGGTGAAATTATCAAATTTAGCCGTAGGGTCTTCTACGGCTTCAACCTCAAGCCCTATGTCCGTCAGTGTTTCAATTATGTCCGTCAGTGAACTATGAGTATCTAAGTGCTCCTTGAGCCATTCTAGGGTAAATTTCATAAAGGTATCATTGTTGTGGTCTAAAATTCTCGTTACGATTAACCCATCAGCTTAGGGTAAATTGGGTAGAAAATAGTAATCGAATTGTTAAAATAAAGTTTTGACCGCCAAGAGTTTTCTGCTAACGGGGGAGGGAGCATCCCTAAAACAACAATTAATCGGGAATTCAAAACGCTCGGCGCTTAGGTTTTATAATTCTTTCACTTGCGGAATGATCTATTCTGCTTTAGTGTATTGATTAGATTAGGGACTAACCCTCGGTGCTATCCATAAAAGAAAGGAAATAAATTGCGTCGCTTGCGAAACATAAAAATTGTTGCCACATTAGGGCCGTCTTCCAATGATTATAAAACGATTAAAAGAATGTTTGAAGCCGGAGCCGATGTATTCCGCTTAAACATGAGTCATGGTTGCCACGAAACGATCCAAAGGCTTCATTCGACAATTCGTGAAATTGAGGATGAAATGGCTCGACCAATTGGTATTTTGGTTGATTTGCAGGGTCCAAAACTGCGCGTTGGAGATTTTCAAAAGGGCCAAGAAACCCTCAATAGGGGTGATAAATTTGTCTTGGACCTTGACTCCAAGCTCGGTGATAAAACACGCGTATGTTTGCCCCATCCAGAGATTTTCAAAGCCATACACCCACAATCATTTCTTCTCGTCAACGATGGTAAAATTAAACTACGTGTTGATGAATGTCGTGAGGATTATGCCGTATGTACCATCATTGAAGGGGGTGAAATTTCAAACCACAAAGGAGTCAATGTTCCTGATGTGGTTTTACCTTTGGCGGCTCTTTCTAAAAAGGATCGTCAAGACCTTGAGTTTGCATGTGAGCTTGGTATTGACTGGCTAGCCCTTTCGTTTGTTCAAAAACCGGAAGATATTCAGCAAGCGAGGTCTTTGGTCAAAGGGCGTGCGTCAATTATGACTAAAGTTGAAAAACCGGCCGCAGTAAAATGTTTTGATGATATTTTGAACGCTTCTGATGGGATTATGATCGCCCGAGGTGATCTTGGGGTTGAACTTCCGATTTACACTGTTCCTCCGATTCAGAAAAGCCTCATCAGAAAATGCCGAGCCATGGCCAAGCCGGTTATTGTCGCCACCCAAATGTTGGAAAGTATGACCGTCAATTCGACTCCGACTCGAGCCGAAGTATCTGATGTTGCGACCGCAATATATGAAGGAGCTGATGCCGTCATGCTTTCAGCCGAATCTGCCGCGGGGCAATATCCTGTCGAATCCATAATGACCATGAATAATGTCGCATTATCCGTTGAAAAGGATCCCACTTTCAAGGAAATCATGAAGCGTTCGCGCGGAGGTAAAACGTCGACAGTACCAGATTCGATCACCCTTGCGGCACGTCAAATTGCCGAAAATACTGAAGTCAAAGCGATTTGTTGTTTCACGCACTCTGGAACAACAGCACGGTTAGTGGCCAGAGAAAAACCTACAGTTCCCATTATTGTACTCACACCATTTAGGAAGCATGCCAGAAAACTCACCTTGTTATGGGGAGGACATTGTGAGGTTACCGATAAAGCAAATAATTTTGACGAAGCAGTTGCAATAGCCACGACAGTTGCACGAGCCTATGATTTTGGCAAGGGTCAAGACCATATCATCATTACTGCTGGTGTTCCATTTAATGTATCTGGAAGTACAAACATAGTCCAAGTAGCTAAAATCGGCACAGATTGATTGTACTGGCAGTGAAAAGCGTCACTGCTGAAAAAGTAACTTCGTATAGTTGAATGCGAGAGAAAAATTGGCAATTCGCTTAGATGCTCCTCAATTAAAATGGTGCCAAACCGGTTAGACTATTGAATTAAGAAATTCTTTAAACTCATTCTTGATATCCGGACGCGTTAATGCCAATGAAACCGTGGCTTTAAGATAGCCAATTTTACTGCCGCAATCATGTCGATGCCCTTCAAAAATAAAACCATTAACATTGCTACCCATCATCGCTTCGTGATTGATTGCATCGGTAAGTTGAATCTCCCCATGAGTGCCTTTGCTGAGCTGAGCAATATTGGTCATTATTTTGGGAGTCAGAATATATCGACCAATGACTGCTAGACTTGATGGTGACTCAGCAACTGAAGGTTTTTCAATCATACTCTTGATGGCTACCGTTGAACCCTTTTGCTCGCCTGGTTCAATTACACCATAATTAGAAATTTCCTCGGTGGGAATATTCATAAGGGCGACCATCTCACCGCCAATGGTATTATACGCTTCAATCATTTGCTTCATAACAGGCTTTTTCGAAACGATCACATCATCGGTTAGAATTACAGCAAAGGGTTCATCTTTGATTAGATTTTTGGCACAATATACGGCGTCCCCTAACCCTAAAGGATCATGCTGTCGGACATAAGCAATTGACCCACTATCAAGTGTGGCACGTTCGGTCAATTTTAATAGGTCCAACTTACCTTGCTTTTTAAGGTGGTTTTCCAGTGTTGGCGATCGATCAAAATAGTCTTCAAGAGAACCTTTGCCACGAGAAGTAACAAAGATGAACTCTTCAATACCGGATTCTCTGGCTTCATCCATGGAATATTGTATGAGCGGTTGATCAACTAAGGTCAGAATTTCTTTTGGAATTGCTTTGGTTGCAGGCAAGAAACGGGTACCAAGTCCAGCAACTGGAAAGATGGCTTTTTTTACTTTCTGGGGCATGAGGCCTATTTTCAATCAATTAAGTTCATTCATACAATATAAGAATGCAACAACATTAATATAATTTGCCTAAAATTCTACTAATTCTGGTATTAACCTCTTATGTTTTTCGGCTCCATTCATTTAATTCTTATTTCGG
This sequence comes from Rhodobacteraceae bacterium bin131, assembly GCA_002239085.1. Taxonomy (GTDB): domain Bacteria; phylum Pseudomonadota; class Alphaproteobacteria; order Rhodobacterales; family Rhodobacteraceae; genus MPNP01. The sequence continues at coordinate 13,488 of MPNP01000032.1, forward strand.
GTCCACCCCGTGCCGGTAAGAATCGTGCTGGCTTATTATTGGCCGCAGAACTTGGGGGTGATCACTTTGCGTTGTCAGACTATCTTAAAATTGAAACCCATAAACATTACGAATTGGACAATGCCGCAGACGTCTTTTACTTTGAACAGACAAAAGATGAGAAATCCTCATATTTTAAGGGTAAAACTCCACGAGAAGCTTATATTGACTTCAGCGAGAATATTCTCAAACCACGTTATGGATTAGGCTATTTAGGTGAAATTGCACGTTCACGCGTTCTGGATAATATCAATAAAAAAGTGATTTCAATAGTTTCAGGAGTTGGCTTTTACGAGGAAGTCTACCCTTTAATTGTAAGTGCTAATCCACAAAATACGGTCCATATCAGAATTATCAATTCAAATGGTCAAAGCGGCTGCTTTACTGATAGTCGCAAACACCTTGATTTTAGTCATCTTGGTGTTTCAGAAGTTGAATTACACCACAATGACGAGGACCGCTTTCTCAACCAAGTGCTTAAACACCTTGATGAAGCATTTTTTTTGACGGACAAACCAATCAATTAGCAGGGTATTTATCAATGAGTTTACTACAACTGTAAAACCATTGAGTAAAGTCCCCTTTTATCCAACCTTCTTCTGAAGCATCGGCAAGATCCCATCCTGGTGACCGCTCGTTACCTGGAAATATTTGGCGAAAGAAAGCATCAATTTTAATTTCGTGAGTATCAAAAGCTTTTATGATTGCCTCCTTCCAGCAGGATACAAACTTTTCCTGCCGGTCAAGGGTGTTGCCATCAGGTTTGGTTATAACCTCATCGGCATCAGGCCACAGGATAAAAGTTATCGATTCGACTGTATCAGTCACCTCTATAATTCCTTCAACCAAAGGCAACCAATCTATTTTATTAACTGCCCCAGTACTTCCAAGATTCGAGATTGTCAATATTCCCAAGGTATTAACCGGGAGCATCTGAGCTGCCGCATCCCGAGTTTTTTCTCCCTCAACGATAAGAATAAATTGACCCTGTACTTTTTGCCATGTCTTCAGATCTTGAAGCCCGTAGAGTGGTCGTGCGATTTCAGGTACGAAATTAAATTGCGTCCAGCATCCTTTGATATTTGGGAGTTGTTTAATGCCACCCGATTTCCAAGTGACCTGAAAAAAATACTTGCCCCCATCTTTGCGGTTGAATCTTAACACTAACAACAGGGGAGCGCCGTTTGTATCACGGTAAACATGAACGTGTGTAGGCGAATTGACCGAGGTCATTGACTTTTTTGGGTTATAAACAGTAACCGGGATTCCAATCTTTGGTATGGGTATGGTTTTGCTTATGGGATTATGATTCCACGGCTGCATATCTTTGTGAGGTCTATTGGAGCTTACAGCAACTGATTGGTTATAGTCTAAGGGAACATATTCTGGCATATTGGCCCATTCCCGAGCGTATTCCAAAGCTTCCATGAAAGTGATATTTCGCCATTTCATAAGAAAAGTCAAAGCATCACCTTTAACTCCACACCCTGAACCAAAACAAATAAAATTCTGCTTTTCAGATCCATAGATATGGAAAGAAGGTGTTTTTTCCTTATGAAACGGGCAGAGACCTTTGTATCCGTCACTCGTTTGCTTGAACTTTGTACCAGTTTCGTGGCTAATGAGATTTTGTAGAGGAACCCGCTTGGTAATCTCCTCAATATATTGTTTATTTATTGATACCATGGATGAATTCCTTTGTAATTCATAAAAGATTTTGAATCAAAAACGCACACAAAACTGAATACATACCATTCCATAGTATTCGTCCCGTTGCGGTCAAATTGGTAAAACCAATATCACCAATTATCATTTGATTATAGTGAAATATAGATAACTTTTCACTTCAGACTGAGGTTTCATTGTTTTATCCGAGGTGAAGTATTAAGCCAATATGTCTCAATCACTCACCTCATCAGATAAAACCTATTTGGAGTTACCGTGCCTATTGGAATTGTGAAGTGACTATTGGAATTGTGAAGTGACTATTGGAGAGTTAAACTTTGTATGCCCCAATGTCGATTGAGCAGATTTGAGGTTCTGACTTTAAGTATTTGATATTGTCCACTGAAGGGATAATAATCTTAATATGAATATAATTGATAGAAACTAACTAAACGCTCAAAGAATTAGGAAACCCATCGAGAGTTTAGTAGCTCGTGCCAGAAAGGCGATGGAAGAGTTTCCTAATCTTGATCAAGAATCCCTTGATAAGGTTACGTAGGATTGGGCGCGGGTGATTCACTGCCCAGTTTGTGCTGAGTGACTAGCTAGAATGGCAGTCAACGATACCGGCTTGGGTAAAGTAGAATCGTAGATAATCAAGAATACGCGAAAGACAATTGGAACTCTAATGGACTTGCTTCGGGTAAAATCAACTGTTGTTATTGAGAAGACCAAGCAAAAGGACTGATTATTTTCGGTAAGCCCTAATGCGCCGTGACCACTGCTTGTCCTTCAACCAACCCTTATGTGACTCCAACAAACCAGGCTATGATTGCGATTAAAGGTGGAAATGCAGTGATTATTGTGTCATCATCATCTGGCTATAATTACTCTGCGAAAAATGTTGAACTTATGCGTGAAGAACTCACAAAGAGTGGATTTTCAAAGAGTTTGGTACAAATTATTGATGCACCAGTTACGAAAGAATCAACCGAATTTCTCATAAAATGGTAGACCTCGCTGTCGTTACTGGTTCACAGAATAACGTATCCCGTGCCATGCAATCTGGGACTGTCACAATCGGAGTTGATGCTGGGCACGTGCCGGAAATAATTGACAGCACCGCTAATCAATCTGATGCTGCCAAAAAAAATAAATCCTCAATAATATTTGATATCGCCACTTCATGCTTTTCTGAAAATGCTCTATTATTCCAGTCAGGGAGAATTGGTGTCATTTTGAGGTCAGGAAGTTTGGGAACGATTGTTTGCTTCAACTTAGTTCAAAATGGAATGGTTCAAACAGCATTTTATGGTGTTGGTGGCGATTGGCATACACAAAGCGTTGAAGATAAAGGATGCTGAACCCGCTATAGAATCTATCGTGATTTGTGGCGAGACCAGTGGTTCAGCGGAAGAGGAAGCATCTGAATGCGGCAACAATGGACAAAAATGTTGGAGCATTCATTACCGGGAGAAGTTCATCAGAGGGCAAAAAAATGGGTCAAGCTGAGGCTATAGTTTCAGTTGGAAGGAGTACACATCAAAGCGTTAGTGTTTAGAGCAAATTTTTGTTGCTGTTTGTGACATCCCTAGCCAAATTCCCGAATTATTATCCTGATTACTAATCACAGAAAATTGAACACAACCTTTTATCATACTTTGTGTGCAGTTTCTGTGCATTAAAACGATTATGTATGTTTGAATAGCCCCACAACTCAAAGATCTTCATTGTTGTTTGATTCTGTGACTGAAAGAATTTCTTCTTGATATATCTCTTCAATGATTTACTTGGGAGCAGAGTTTTTTTCCAATTGAGAAAGTTTACAATGAATAAATTACTACAATTCAGGTCTGCAACCCCTGAAAATTCCTATCCATTATCCAACAAGAATCCCTTTACCCCCCCCCCTTCATGCGAGTGTGCAAATGTCTAAATCCACCACACTCGCCGGCTACTTTGTTGGTCTGTTTTCAGTACTTTTCTTACTATTTGTGAATGTGTTACTCACGGCGAGTGTATCTGCTCAGGAGTCTCAGTTTGAATGTAATAGTGGAGAATATAAAACAATTCCAGTTCAAGTAGAAAACGGATACCAATGTCTACTTAATGCACCTGGTGAATTTACCTTATCAAATGTGAGTATCGAAACTGAGAGTATTGAATTGGACCCTGTCGTTTATCCGATCTTATCTCTTTTTTATCCAAATGGTATTGGGGAAACTGGTATTTTGGTAGATCATCAACTAGAGATTGTTCCAGGTGCAGAGGGAGTCTATTTAGGTGATTTCAAAACCGGTGATATTGACATCAGTGTTTCAGATGTAAGCATCATAACCAAAGGTGTATCTGGGTCGGGAGTTTCTTTAACGCATAAAGGTGACGGTGATATCAATGCCGAATTAACAGATGTGAGTATTGAAACGAAGGCTGATTTAGCTGATACAAACGATTTAGCGTTCGGGATTTTGGGGGATCATCGTGGTGACGGTGATATTAATATAACTGTGTCAGGGGGAAGTATTACCACCATGGGTACGTATTCCCGCGGGATTTATGGCTGGCATGAAGGCACAGGTAATATTCGGATTGTCACACAAGATGGTCACACAATAACAACTAATGGTGCTAATGCGGCCGGTGTTTACTTTAGAAATATCGGAGTTGGTTCCAACTATGCTGAAGTTGAGAACATCAATGCGAATGGTGTTGGTGTTTATGGCGTTCAATTCGGTAATTTAAATGCGGATGGTGAAATTATTCGTACCCCAGAAGCAAGTGCGGATGACGTACTAGATGCTGAGGGGTACCGGCCTCAGTCGGTTCGTATCAATGGCACAGTGATGGGTGGTAAAGCGAGCGAGGAAGAGAACGGTACTCACGGTGCCGGTGTGTTCATGGCAGGTGGTGGTCGTGTGACGATTGGTCCCAAAGGAGTTCTTGGAGCTCAATCGGGTATTGCCATTCTTGCTGTTGGCGACAACCGAAGTGAAGACTCGAGCGAAGAAACACAAAGAAAGCTGTATATTAATCTTTTGTCAACGGATGGTAAGCCGTGGGAACGCTTGACGGGTCGCATAGAGAATGAGGATGGTCAAACAATTCTGGCGGTCAATGGCACGAATGTTTTTGATGATGGTCGTGATACGAGCCACCTCGATAACTGGGCTCCTTCAGGACCGCTGTATGAAATTCAATTCAAACCTGACGAGGGTTTTAGTACACTTGACTTCTCAGATGAAGATGATTGGGTACGTCGCTATCAAGCGGTTGCCGGTGCTTACGAAGCCTTACCTGGAGCCGTTCGTCGCATTGATACCATCGCATGTCATGTTCCTACGCAACAGAATTACATCGGTGTGTGTGGAGGACGGGGTCAATACACCCCGGACCAAACCACAACCGGAATGAGCTATTCGTATAACCAACAGGCTTTCCACAGTCATATCATGAGGCCGTTGAGCGAACAGGTCTCGGGATGGGCGGGTCTGCGGCAGGTGTCCGGTGAAGCAAATGTAAACATAGCCGCGGGGTCAAGTCGTGTGAATGTACGTGGTGTTGGTGTTCACGGTGGTGTTCAGGTGATGGGTGATAATGACCTGTATGGTCAGGCGCACTTACAGTGGACGCGGTATACGCTTAATCTGGCATCGGGTACGGCAAGTAGTACAACCAAAGGGACAGCATGGTCGCTGGGTCTTGAAGGAGGTCGTCACTTTAGTGTTGATGACGAAACCCGTGTGACGGGTCGGGGTTGGCTAAAGAGTGCGAAGGTATCGGTGAATCCGTTTCAAGGTTCGGTGGGATTGCGTGTGAGTGCTCAGGAGCGTCAGGTGATAGCGGGTGTTGGTGTGCAAGCTGAACGGACTATGGCTCAGACGAATGAGACCAGTCGTGTTGTGTTGCGCGGTTCAGCTGGTATTGAAAATGCCGTGAGTGAAACGAGTACCGTGATGGTTGGTGATGAGGATTTGCCAAGTCAAGCAAAGGCGACCCGTCTGTTATTGGATGTTGGGGGTGTATTGCATCAGGGAAACGCAAAGGTTCATGGTATGGTGTATGCGCATGGATTGGGCGCGGATGACACGGCTTATGGCTTACGGGTAGGGCTCGAGTGGTCGTTCTGATAGATGACCGTCTTATATCCAAGTTGTTGAATTTCTATTCTTAGGGGTGTTTAGTCGCTTTGACTAACCCCCCAGCCCCAAGTAAGTTGGTCAAGAGAGCTTTTAAGAAAACCCTATTCAAAGGTCAACTTATTGCTTGTCTGTACTTGTATGAAGCATCTTGTGTCCGCAAGAGTGGAGTAACGTTCAACGTTTGGTGATTGCGTTTACAGTATCGTGGAAATTAAGCGATGAGAGGAAGCGACTGTCCAGAATCCCGATCTAACAATACACGTTGAGTACAATTTACAGGATGCGTTGGAATGAGCTGGTAATTCAGTTTAGTCAATAAGTATAAGACAGCGCGTGACCTATTCGCGTATGCGAGTTGTCTCATGGTGTCAATTGCGTTTGTAATATAGGATAGGGTTGGCACCATCTATCTCACGTTGCTTGACATTATTTGGAAAGTCATCCAAGAATACCTTTTCGCTGAGAACAGCGAATTGGGTAATTGAACAAGATGCGGATGACACAGTTGTTGTTGATGAACTTGGTACAGCTTTATTCCATCCATACTTTCTTGTTTAATTTGTGAGGGATATCCCAGTGTCAAATCCCCGATTGAAAAATTTATTTTCGTGTCAATGCTACCCATTTGAAGTTTATTGATTAGGCAGAAATCAATGCCATGCCCATCAATTGCAAATTGTGTATTATAGAATCTATGAGTAAGTCATATGTTGATTGAAATAAATCAATTTTAAGCACAAACGAATGAAGATGATTTCAATGCGGATTGTATATGGAAGATCTAAGTTTACAAGAAAAAGTTTCTATTCTTCTAAAGACATTAAAGCTCATTGATGAGCCGAGCGAAATTAAGCATTTAAAATCCCTTTCTGGGGGAATTGCTTCAGATGTATTAGCAGTGGATACTGTTGGTGGGAGTTACTGTGTTAAATTTGCGATTCCCAAGTTGCGTGTTGAAGCTGATTGGTATGCTCCCGTTCACCGTAATAGGTGCGAATATAATTGGCTGAAGATTGCTGAAGCAATTGTTCCCCAAAACACACCTAAAATGTATGGATATTCTGAAGAGTTTGACGGTTTTGTAATGGAATATCTAAGTGGTGATGACTGTTATATGTGGAAGGCTAAACTCCTTTCCCAACCACCCGCACTAGATATTGCTAAACAGGTGGCCGAAACCTTGGTTAAAATACAAGCGCTTTCAAGCAAAGATGATTTTGACCAAAGAAAATTTGATACCAAAGATGTATTCATGCAAATGCGTATTGATCCCTACATCAACTATACTGGCTCACAGCACCCAAACCTCCAGCCTCAATTCAAGGCGGCGGCCCAGAATTTGTCTCATGCCAATAAAACCTTAGTTCATGGGGATGTTTCGCCGAAAAATATTATGGTGAAAGGGGATAGGGCTATCTTGATTGATGCTGATTGTGCTTCAATGGGCGATCCGGCTTTTGATGTGGCATTCTGCCTCAATCATTTTTTCTTAAAAGCGATTAATTCTCCACACAATAAGGCCAAGTTTTACCAAGCTGCATTAACATTCTTTAAAACCTATACTGAACTCATTGAGTGGGAATCAAAATCATATCTTGACCAACGAACGGCTACCTATCTTCCGATGCTTGGATTGGCTCGAGTCGATGGGAAATCTCCTGTTGAATATTTTAACGCCGAGCAACAAGATCAGACTAGGACAATAGTAATTCCCTTAATTCAACATCCAATAACGTCTACGGTTGAACTACTTCAAAATATGTATCAACAGGTTAACTAATAATCTGTACCAAAAGGTGACTCAACAATTACAGAATTTAAAACTGACCACAAAATATATCAATTGCAGTTTAGCTATACCAAAAACTTTTGGTGAATTAAACCGTATAAAATCACCTTAAACCTAGTATCACAAAACCATTGAAATGATGTAGTTTGTTTGCATTATTCTCTGTCATTCTGTCAACAGTCAACACCAATTAATTGCGAGCAGTATTTCTTCCTAGTATCTCGCCATTATCCATCAATTCAATAAAGGTGCGATACTAGTTACTTTCTTAAACTGTCGAGAGTTGACTGTTCAAAAAGTGAATCTTTAAGAGGAAAGGAGTATCAGTATCGGTTAGCTAATTTGAAGGAAGTCTCTGAAGTCGTAAATTTAAATTAGACCCGGGGTATGATTGTGAAACTTAATCCAATAAATGCTTTGCGTGAGCTATAGAATTAAGAAGGGACATTGATTCCATGAATATAAACAATAAAGTAACACAACACTTATTTCGCAAACGTGATTTTATACACAGAAAAAGGTAGGCATCCCCCGTGACAAATTTACAAGAATTAAACGAACAACCTAGTGGTCTTGAGAACTATATTGATGAGGATGAAGACTATTCCAATACCTCCGAACTTTACTCTATATCTTCATTTGGAATTGATTATCCCGTCGAAACCTTAGTCAGTCGGATAAAATCCAAACAATTTTATGTTCCAGATTTTCAGCGAGAGTTTATTTGGTCAAAGAATCAAGCGTCTCGGTTTATAGAATCCCTTTTATTGGGATTACCTGTTCCAGGGCTATTTTTATATAAGGAATCTGGTACTGGAAAGCATTTGATTATTGATGGTCAGCAACGATTGATGTCTCTCTATTTTTTCTTTGAGGGTAAGTTTAATAATAAAAAATTTAGCCTTAGCGGAATTACCTCAAACTGGAAAGGTAAGTCCTTTGAAGATCTTGATAGTGAGGACCAAGCCCGTCTGGCCAATACCGGCATCCAAGCTACAATCTTTAAACAAGATTCACCAAAGGATGAAATGAGTATTGTTTATGAAGTGTTTGAAAGACTGAATACTGGTGGAGTGAAACTTGCCCCACAACAGATCAGATCATGTATTTTTCATGGATATTTCAATGATTTCTTACACAACCTAAATGATAAAAACCAGATCTGGAGAGAAATATGTGGTCCAAAAAGCAAATATCTAAAGGATGTTGAAATTATTCTACGATTTTTTGCTTTCTTGGAAAGAAGAGATCAGTACTCAGCACCAATGAAACAATTCTTGAATGATTATATGGAGGAAAGAAGAGACATTACTGTTGATCAATTAAAAGATTTGGCCAATATTTTTACCTTGACCATGAATTTTGTTTATTCTTCATTAGGAAAGAGGGCCTTCAAACCCAGTAAAGCATTTAATGTCGCTGTATTCGATTCTGTCGCAACCTCAATTGCAAAAAAACTACAAGAGGGAAAACAACCCTGCGAAGGCAAAATTAAAGAATCTTACCATAAGCTACTGGAGGATCAAGAATTCAAAGATGGGTATTCAAATAGTACCGCTAGTCAGGAAAATGTTGACAAACGTTTTCGTAAAGCTAGACAAGCATTTGAGGTTCTATGACTCCTAAGGAATATTTGGAAAAGCAATACCATCGACTTGATGATCAAATTTCCACAATAGAAAAAAACTAAGACATCGCTTGGGGAATTAATTTCTTTAAGTAGCCAAATTTTGTGTGTTTCAATTTGTGGTTGTCTTGAACAGGGTCTCAAAAAAATTTTTTCTGAATACGCAGATATTCACTCTGGAGGCAAACTGACAATCCCGATATCAAGAGTTTGCAAGGGATATAGTAATCCAAATCCTAAAACCGAACTTCTTGAACTAAAAATAAGGTATTATTCCCTATACATGTGGGTTTAAGCCAATTATTAAAACGACACTTACTGGACAGAGCTCTTTTATCGGACTGATTGTACCTCACCTGGAGCCGGATGAATTTTACCACCCAATAAATCAAAGACCTTGGTCTGCAATGCCGTCGGTTGTGACGTGACCGGTACCGTACAACCCTTACCAAGTTCCATCTCAGCGACACACAAACCATTGAGATGAAGCAATAAATCTTCAAAACTGCTGACTGAAAGTCCCTCATTAGTCCTCCTCTTGCTCTGTTTGTTGTTCGCCCCTTGGGAACGCACAGGTGCGGCCACCGGTGTCACTCCCGGTTGGGGAGCTTCATCTGTCAATAACAGGGGTGCTAATTGCTGACGCATATGCCATTCGACATAATAGGCCAATAAACACAAAAACAGATGGGAGCGTACCTGATCTTCCCGCCAGTGATAAATCGGACGCACCCGGAGCGAACTGGTCTTGAATGACCGAAAGGCGCGCTCAACCTTGGCCATGTTCTTGTAGGCTCGGACCGCTGCAACATTCCCCAGCTCGTCTTCCGTGACATTGGTTCGGATGACATAGAGACCATCCAAACTTTCCTCCTCGGCGATAGCGTCTTCCTTGCGGGCAAAGGAGAAGGCACCGGTGGTGTGGTCAAAGCGATAGGCGAAATGCTTGGCCATCTTGCGGCGTTTGAGAGCACCCAATTGGCGATTGAATTCATCGCGTTCAATCTTCCCTTCAGCATATCGAGCGGCCAAGGCTCTGATATCCTCTTCGATGGCGGCCAACAGAGCATTGCGTTTGCGTCGGCGTTCATCTCGCAAGAAGGGATTGCAACACACGACCAGCCGTTCGTTGGGATAATCAGGCGAGGTGATTTGAGCCAACCCCCAATCATCCAGCAGGGTTGGTTGAAGCTGACCTTGTTGGACTAACTTGCGGATAGTTTGAGACCTGAGCGCCGTAATCCAGGCAAAACCATTGGGTTGCAGGTCTTCATCAATTCGAGCTTGGCTGATCATACCTCTATCCCCAACGAGGATAACCTTGGACAAGCCAAAGCGCTCACGGACCTTGATCACTTGGTTAGACAGGGTCATTGAATCGGAGATATTGCCGGCAAATGCTTCAATCGCTATGGGGCATCCTTGGGCGGTACACAGAAGAGCATAGGTCACTTGGGGTCGGTCGCGCCGATGGTCACGGGAATAGCCATACTGAGCCAAGGAGCAGAAATATCCTTCGAGATAACTGGAGGAGACATTCAGCATCAGGATATCACCCTCACCGACATGGCGCTGGGCCAGTTTCTTTTCA
>MPNP01000033.1 GCA_002239085.1 Rhodobacteraceae bacterium bin131
GTTCTGCAATTGGATTGGTTACAACCCAGGCTCGGTAGTCCCATTGGTCTCGTTCATTCTCCAGTGGACGTAGTGATTCATACTGCCAGAACCGGTTTCTCCAACTGGAAAAATTATCAAACCGAAGGTTGAGATTATGCTCTTGTTCAATGTAATATTTTTTCCAGAGACCAGGGACACCCCCATAAGCCGAATAAAGCGTCAGGAACTGCCTTGGGTCACGAAGCCACCCTTGTTCGGTGGCCATTGCTAGCAATGCCGGGGACTTTAGTTGGTTGAGCCTGATATCGCCCGTAAACCGACCATATAGCGGTTCTCTCGAGTCTCCCAATAATCGAAGCATGTTCTGTTGGTGTGAACCGGATGCAACAATGCCTCCACCAGAAGGATGGGGATTAAGGGTTGGTGAATGGGTTACATCAATGATCCGCTTGATGTAATATATCAGTTGGCTGCCTTTGATATCTATATTGTGGAATTCGTCAAGACAGAGTATTCCTCCTTGGGACACAAAATGGCGAGCCTGATCAAAGAAAAATCGCTCCGAATCATTTGGATCCCAAGTCAGTGATCGCTTGATATTGTGCATGAGACTATCGAGTCCAGCTTCTTTAATTGCTTCATTTAACTCTTCGCCGATTTGAGTAGGATTCGGTTGTACCTCAAGATATACGATTGGTTTTGATTCAGCCGAAGGCAACGCCCTGATGTGGTCAATAGCCCGAACTAGCAGTGCCGTCTTACCAATCAACCTCCTTCCATAAAGGGCTATGGTGGGAAATGAACTAAGGCAAATGGACCTGACAAGTTTTTCAAATTCTTTATCACGACCGTAGAAACCAAATGAAGGTGAAGCTTTTATCATTATCTGTTCTTTATTCTAATTTATTGCACCACATTAACACAAAAGCAAACTACATTTTGAATTATCTTTGAGCACGTCTTACTTTCCCAAGAAAATGATATTTGATCGTAAAATGTTGAAACGGCTATTCAGTTATGATCTGCATCGGGAATAAAGTATCTTACCTATGTTTGGATTTAATGACTCAAAAAAGAGTCCGCTAGATGAAGAGATTCCAACCTGTTTTGGAATTATTCTGGTTTGCTCATTCAAAGTCCGTTATCCCTCTACTCATTCATTGCTGAAACGAATTGATAGAACGTGGGTATGGAAATGAGTTAATAATTTGATGACAATCAGCCTTCTGTTTAACTCTACCATGACGAGCTTGTTTAGGCCAGTATTGTAGTCCTTGAGTTGAGAGGGGAAAATTTAACTTCGCATGGCTGAACCCTTTGGGTCGTAGGGTGAATCGGCAATCACTCGTGCTGGTCTTTCTTTGCCGACTACATGAACAGTCAATTCAGTTCCAATCTGTGTATAATCATGTTTAATCATACATAAAGCAAGAGATTTATTGATCGTATGTCCATAGCCACCTGAAGTGACGAATCCGACACGCTCACCATTGAACCAGATGGGCTCGTAACCGCTCGCATCAGCATCCTTGGTATCAATCTCGAGAGTGGCAATCACTTGGTTTGGAAATTGAGATTTGTCATTATTCAAAGCATGGTCTTTACCAATAAAATCAGGTTTGTCCCAGTCAATCCAGCGATCCATTTTGGTCATTTTAGGGGTATATTCTTGAGTAAATTCACAACTCCAAATACCAAAACTTTTTTCAAGCCTCAATGACAATAAAGCATTGAAGCCATACTCGTGGATTCCAAATTCAGCCCCTGCCTCAAGGAGAGTTTCACGTAAAGTCTGATGCATGGAGTTGTGACAATTGAACTCATAACCAAGTTCACCAGTAACCGATAACCGTGCCGTTTTTGTCTGTACAAGACCAACATCCATTGCCATACAACTTAAGAAAGAAAACGCATTATTTGAAACGTCTATCGGGGTCAGTTTTTCAAGAAGTTGACGAGAACCGGGACCAGAAATCGAAAAACCAACTATGTCATCAGAGATATCCTTGACATTGACTCCTTCAATTAAATGATCGTTAAACCACCGAAGGTGCCATGCCCTGAGAAAATAACTTCCCATCAACCACCACGTTCCATCACCCCAATTGAATAGGGTAAGGTCTCCTTTTAGCTTGCCAGTTTGTGTCAGCATCACTGCGAGGCGGGCTCGACCTATAGTCGGTAAGGGTGTGGCAAGTAATTTGTTTAACCAGATTCGGGAATTTGGTCCCGAAATCTGGAATCTAGAAAAGCCACTAATATCAAGTAATCCAACAGCGTTGCGAACTGCTAAACACTCCTGTTTAACAATAGGAAATGCATTAGAACGCCTCAGGGATGGAGTCTCAACAAATTCTTCTTTGGCAAAATAGAGTGGGACCTCAAGACCATAGCTTACACCCCACTTTGCACCTGCATTTGTCATGGTGTGGTACGATGGACATTTGTTTGCGGGTCGGCCGGCTGGAAGTTGTTCATTAGGATATGTCATCACAAACCGACGACTATAAAATTGACCGGTTGTCTGCTTAATGAATTCTCTATTGTGGGCATAATCACCATAACGGGCAATATCCATTCCAAAAATATCGGCTTCTGGTTCTCCATAGATCATCCATTCAGCGAGGGATTTGCCAACTCCACCACCTTGCAAAAAGCCAGCCATAACAGCACAAGCACTCCAATAGCCGGGTTTGCCGTTGACGGGACCCACAAGCGGATTCCCATCGGGGGAAAAAGTAAAGGCCCCACAAACCCAATTCTTTACTCCAGCATTTTGTAGAACCGGATAGCGGGCAAACCCTAATTCAAGTTCATGCTCTATCCGGTCTAAATCCTCTTCAAGCAATTCCACCCCATAATCCCAAGGGGCACCATCCATCATCCAATGTAAATGGTTGATTTCATAAATCCCTAAAAGGATTCCCTTTTGATCTTGCCGCATGTAGGTAAATCCCTCTAGGTCAACAACTAAGGGGAGCTCTTTATCCATGGCTGCGATTTCGGGTATTGTCTCGGTCAATAAATAGTGATGGGCAAGAGGTGAAACGGGTAATTCTATTCCGGCCATACGCCCCACTTGCTTGGCCCATAATCCAGCCGCATTCACGACATGTTCACAATAGATCGTACCCTTTTCTGTGACCACTGTCCACCCTTCTGAAGTTGGATGTAATTCCAGAACGCGATTGCCTTCAATGACCGAGGCACCATAGTTTTTTGCAGCTTTTGCATAAGCTTGAACAGTACCAGTGGTATCAATATATCCTTCACGGTCAGCCCATAATCCCCCGAGAATACCTTCTGTTGACATGACTGGACATAGATCACCTGCCTCTTTAGGCGTAACCAAATGGACATCATCAATACCAACTGTTTGAAAAACGCGATAGGCACTTTGCAACCAATCCCATCGATCCTGGGTGCCGGCTAGTGTCAATCCACCCGTCATGTGCAATCCTACCGATTGTCCAGACTCGCGTTCTATTTCTGAGAGTAAATCAATTGTATAGGCTTGTAGTGAAGCGATGTTAGGGTCGGCATTGAGTGCATGTATTCCTCCTGCTGCATGCCAACTTGAACCTGCTGCAAGGACAGAGCGTTCAATTAATGCAACATCCTTCCATCCAAACTTGGCAAGATGGTATAGGACTGCGCAACCGACGACGCCTCCACCTATTACAACTACTCGGTAATGTGAATTCATAACAATTCCAATCTGCATGCAAAAAAAACTTTAAATGAACTCGCAAAGCGTAATCTAAGGGGATACTCTTTTTATGATGTTTTTCAATCGGTCAAGCTGTTTTTGACTTCGTGCTTCGGGTGGGGTGATGATAGCAAAATCCAATACTCGGTCGCAGCCATATGGACAAACCTCTCTCGGTGTTGGGATATAATCTGGTAGAATCTTGATCAATTCCCTTGCCATGGAAGTATTATCCTGCAAGGTCTTAAGTAACTTGTTAATGTCCACTTCACCATGGTCGGGATGCCAGCAATCATAATCAGTAACCATTGCGACAGTTGCGTAGCACATTTCTGCTTCGCGTGCCAATTTTGCTTCGGGCATATTGGTCATGCCAATAACATCACACTCCCATCGTTCACGGTAAAGATTAGACTCGGCCAAGGTCGAAAATTGGGGACCTTCCATAGCCAAGTAAGTTCCTTTAGGATGTACGGTTACTCCGATCTGCTTAGTTGCTTCAATTAAACCGCTAGCAAGTCGCTGACAAACAGGATAAGCCATTGAAACATGACCAACACAGCCTGACCCAAAGAATGTTTTTTCACGATTTGTGGTGCGGTCAATAAATTGGTCAATGATGACAAAGTTGCCTGGCGCAATTTGGTTTTGAAACGAACCACATGCTGAAATTGATACGATATCAGTCACGCCAAGTTGTTTTAAGGCATCAATATTGGCCCGATAGGGAACACTTGAAGGGGTGTGTATATGCCCCCGACCATGACGAGGGAGAAAGTTAAATTGTATCCCTTCAATCAAGCCTGTTAATATTGCATCTGATGGGTCACCCCAAGGTGTTGATAGGTTAACCCACTTGGCGTTCTCTAAGAGATTAATTTCGTATAATCCTGAACCGCCAATAACTCCGATGACTACCTCACTCATTTTTTCCACCTGCTTTACAACTAAATATCTGTTTCTTTATCCTCAATTTTGGTTGAGTTTGCAAAGAAATCCTCAACAATGTCAAACCAATTCATTTTATAGAATTATCTTTTATTCAATGCATTTATAATGCGTAAGCATCATCCTCAAAAGTTTTCGTATAAAGTTTTGAGTTTAATTTGTACCTTTTGCGTTAGCAACGATTGATTGTAAACATATTCATGGAAAAGTTGACCTCTACTTCGCTGGAAAGCTTCTTCTCAAGCTTTTTTGTCCCTCACCGGCACTTTAATGGATAGGTAAGATGTTGGAGCTTCAGCAAGAAAAAGATCATGATAAAATGGAGGTCGAAGCACTTTATGATACTGCTTTCAGCTCAAGTCGCTTCAACCTCCCGAGCTATCAATTTCGACACGGGGTAAATTCAGTTGAAGAGTTAAGTGGTGTTGTAAGGGATGATTTTGGTGCACTAATCGGGGCTATTCGGTTTTGGCCAATTGCGGTTGGAATGAATAAGGTAAGAACATTACTCCTTGGGCCGATAGCTGTCCATCCAATTGTACAGGGCGAAGGAATTGGGTCTTTTCTCATACGACAGAGCATTACCAAAGCGCACATGCTTGGATGGGAATCAATTATTCTGATTGGCGATTTACCGTATTATAAACGATTTGGTTTTAGAGTGGTCAAATCAGTGGTCTTCCCGCCGCCGACAGATCCCAAAAGAGTCTTATGTCTAGCGTTAGTTAAAGGAGCTCTTGATGAGCTTTACGGGAAGGTATATCCCATAAAATGACGCAGAAATTCTTTTTAAACCTCCGCGAGAGATTTTTGGCAATCGGCAATAACTGAATCGATGTAAGGCTTAAATGTCGGACTGTTATCACGGATTGATTGAGCAAATAAATTACGAACCTCATTTAAATCCACTTGGCGAAGAAAATGTTTGACCCTTCCAAGATTAGATGACCTCATGGAAAGTGAAGAAACACCCAGCGCAGCTAAAATAATGGCGAGTTCCGGTCGCGCCGCATCTTCACCGCAATAACTCACCCGCGTCCCATTTTCTGTACACCTGTCACAAATGTGTTTAATCAATTTTAGATAGCTCATGCTTAAAGCAGGATAGCGGCTCCGGACTTTCTCATTTTGCCGGTCAGCGGCAAAAAAGAATTGCTTTAAATCGTTCCCACCAATGGAAATAAAGTCCACAGATTGAAAAAATGAGTCGGGGGCAAAAGCTAAAGAAGGTGTCTCAAGCATGGCTCCGATTTCAATAGCATCAGAAATTGCATGCCCTTTTTTTTGTTCCCGTTTTATAAGTTCAAGAACAATCGTCTTGGCTTTCACAAATTCTTCTTGACTGACAATCATAGGAAACATGATTCCAAACGGCCGCCCGTCAGCTCCTCTAATGATTGATTGGAGCTGCATTTTAAGTAATCCAGTTCGGTCAAGTAATATGCGTGTGGCTCGCCACCCCATTGCTGGATTGGGTTCTTCTTCGCGGTTCAGATAAGGCACAACTTTGTCCGAACCCACATCAAGCGTTCTAAATATAACGGGCCTACCATCTGCCGAGTCAATCACCGTTGAATACTGCTGGGCAAGTTCTTCACGAGTCGGAATTCGGGTCGTGGTTAAAAATCTTAACTCAGTTCGAAATAACCCAACCCCTTCGGCACCCGAGGGAATCAGGTTAGGAAGTTCGGGAATTAATCCAGCATTGATATAAAGATTAATTGTTGTACCATCACGTGTTTGAGCTGGCTTGTCCCGAATTTTCGAAAATTTGACCTGAGCCGTTTTGGTCATTTCGATCTGATTATGAATAGCTTCTGTTACGGCATCATCAGGTCGCAAATGAACGACTCCGCTATCGCCATCAATGCAGACGGTATCACCGTTTAAGGCTTCAGTTGTAATCTCCTTGACGTGTATAATGAGGGGAATAGCCATCGTGCGGGCAATTATGGTGGCGTGAGAACCAACAGAACCTTCTTCAAGGATAATACCCTTTAAGGTACTTCCATATTCCAAGAGTTCACCGGGGCCTATATTACGGGCAATTAAAATTGGGTTTTCTGGAATCTCATCCGTAACGCTGCGCCCTTGACCCGTCAATATTCGTAATAATCTGTTAAAGAGATCATCAAGGTCATGGAAACGTTCGCGTAAGTAGGGATCAGGAGATTTAGCCATTCGAATACGCGCTTCTGATTGTTCTTTTTCAACCGAAGCTTCTGCGGTTAGTCCAGTCGTAATGTTTTCAGCCATGCGAGTAAGCCAACCGGATGAATTAGCAAACATACGGTAGGTCTCCAGAACCTCTCTTTGTTCGGCCGTGATTGAGTGGAGTGGTTGGGATTCGAGCAGATAATCAACAGTTCCCCGAAGTTCGGTAATCGCTTCGTCTAATCGCTTCTGCTCGGCTTCGGGGTCTTTTCCAACGGGATTGGTAATGACAACACGGGGCTCGTGTAATAGGACTCGTCCCTCCGCAAACCCTTCGTAAGCAACTAAACCTTTATATGTTTCCGATTGGGTGTGGAGTGCAGAGAGGGCCTGTCCTTCTCCAGTGAGGATACCCGTTTCACGCATTTCGGCTAATACTGTTGCGACAACAGCAAGGGTTTTAACCTCGTCGCTTGTGAAGGTACGAGCGTTTTGTGTTTGCACAACTAAGACTCCAAGAGTCTGGCCAAGTCGCTGAATAGGAACACCTAGAAAAGACGAGTATCGTTCTTCCCCAGTTTCAGGCATAAAACGAAAGCCCTTTTCACTCGGTGCATTTGAAGTGTTAATCGGAGTTGATTCCCGTGATACCCGGCCCACGAGTCCCTCCGTAACGCGCATTCGTGTTTGATGCACAGACTCAGGATTTAACCCCTGTGTGGCACACAATTCCAATGTTTGGGCATCACGGTGTAAGTAGACGGAACATACCTCCACCCCCATACAATTGGAAACGAGTTCAACAATTTGATCAAGTCTCTTTTGGCCGTCACTATCGCTAGCAAGCGCGTTATTCAGGCGAAACAACAACTCCTGCGAAGAAGTTGGTGAAATTAAGTCACTCATTGTGTTGCGTTGCCCAATTGGAATGAAGGTTAAAATTATCGTGGAGAGCCTGAACAGCAAGTTCCATGTACTTTCGGTCAATCAAAACCGATATTTTAATTTCTGAGGTTGAAATGACTTTGATGTTAATCCCCTCGTTCGCCAAAATAGAAAACATTTGCGAAGCAACACCCGATTGAGACCGCATTCCAATCCCGACTACGGATACTTTACAGACATTCTTATCTTGAACGATATCTTGAAAATTAACTAATCCGTCCGTCCGGGATTCGAGTAAAACCTTTTCAGCTTTGTCGGCGTCCTCTGTCGGGCATGAGAAAGTTATATCAGTTCGATTATCTTCCGAGATATTTTGTACAATCATGTCAACTACAATACCCGATTCCGATAACTTGCCAAAAATTTTTGCGGCTATACCTGGTCTATCGGCCACCGAAATGACAGTCAATTTTGCCTCGTTTCGTGAACTCGCAACACCTGTGATTGTACGCTTTTCCATTCTTTCATCCTCTTCACAAACTAATGTACCCTGATTATCAGAAAAACTAGACCGAACATAAACGGGCACTTTTTCGGCCATGGCTAGCTCGACAGAGCGAGTTTGCAGAACTTTGGCTCCTAAGGAGGCGAGTTCGAGCATTTCCTCATAGGCAATTCGATTGAGTTTCCTTGCCCGATACACGATTCTTGGGTCAGCAGTGTAGACGCCATCAACATCAGTGAATATATCACAGTGAGCACATTTAAATTTAGCGGCAAAAGCAACGGCAGTCAAATCTGAACCACCACGCCCAAGGGTGGTGATACGATTTTCCTTACTCACACCTTGAAAGCCGGCAACGACAGCAACTTTCATACCTTCCGAAAATTTTGCTTCCAAATTGTGAGTTTCAATATCAACAAGTCGCGCGGCACCGTGGATTGAATTCGTTTTAACCGGAACTTGCCATCCCTGCCAGCTGCGAGCTGGAATGTTTAACTTGTGTAACGCGAGAGTTAAAAGGCCGGCCGTCACATTTTCACCTGCGGATACAACAGCATCAAATTCCCTGGCATCAGAAAATGATGACGAATGATTGACAAAGTCTATGAGTTTATTCGTTTCCCCAGCCATCGCGGAAACAATCGCAATGACTTGGTTATTGTTGGCAACGACTGTTTGGATGGTGTTGGCGACTTTGCTGATATAAGCAAGGTCCGCAACAGAAGTCCCACCAAATTTCATCACGACTTTAGCCATTACAACTCACCACCGTAACTGTCTGTTTTTTGAAATAGCATAATGAGCAATTTTTTTGTCAATTAAATTCAATAAAATCTTACGAATCGGCTATAAATCAGATGTTGATGAACAGAATGTAACTCAGCCGAAAGGGTGAGTATTAATGTCTGGAGTTAATTTGTATTAGAAATTGATGACCACGGGAGTGGAAGTACAGGAATTCCTTCCTCAATCAAAGATTTGGCGTCTTTTGGAGTCGCTTCGCCATGAATAGAGCGACTTGCAAGTTCACCTTTGTGCATTTTGCGAGCCTCACGAACAAATTTTTTGCCGACATAATCCGAATTGTCTGAGACAATCTGTTTAAGTTCCTGAATGGCTTTTTCATATTTTGAAAACGGCACATTAAGATCTATTGTTTCTTTGGTATCGGTCTCGGCATTGACAGCTTTACCTTTTTTTGTATTCACGACATTGGGTGTCATTATTTTTTTACCGACCCTGTTTGAATAGCAAACTGGACAGTTCAACAGACCCGCTTGATGAAGACTTTCAAACGCATCGTTTGATTTGAACCAGCTATCAAAATCATGACCATTGTCACAAGATAAAGAGAATTTAATCATGTCAACTTTTACTAGAAACTAAAAGGTACACTCAGTGTAACATACATCATTATTCATGGTCAAAGAATATAACTTTTTTTGTGAGGTTCAAGTTTACCCCTTTAGGGATAACCATAGTATCAAACGTATTGACAACTCCTGATAGGAGGAATATTTCAGCGAGATTGGGCAAACGGGAGAGTTTAATTGGGCGGCGACATTGCGCCTGTCATAAGGGCAACGGCATCAGACATTCCCCAATCTTTAGGATTAATGATACATAATCGTCTCCCACGGCGATGGATGTGGATACGGTCAGACACTTCAAATACATGGGGCATATTATGAGAAATCAAAATAATGGGGATGCCTTTTAATTTAACATCTTCTATGAGTGATAATACTCGACTACTTTCCTTGACACCTAATGCCGCAGTTGGTTCATCCATAATGATAACCTTGGACCCAAACGCGACGGCTCTTGCAACAGCCACCCCTTGTCGTTGCCCCCCGGAAAGTGTTTCCACCGACTGCCTGATGTTCTGAATTGTTAATAAACCCAATTCAGTGAGTTTTTCACGAGCAATTTTTTCCATGCCTGAATGATCAAGTTTACGAAATATATGGCCGATTAGTCCTGGCTTTCGTAATTCTCGACCCATAAACATATTATCAGCGATGGTCATCGCTGGGGACATAGCCAAGGTTTGATAAACGGTTTCAATTCCTGCTTGACGGGCATCAATAGGTGTCGAAAACTTGACTGATTTGCCATCAAGTAAAATTTCCCCTTGGTCTGGGATAACGGCTCCAGAAAGAGCTTTAATCATTGTTGTTTTACCAGCTCCATTGTCGCCAATAACACCTAATACCTCCCCAGCATGAAGCTCAAAGTCACAATCATCCAAAGCAACAACTTTTCCAAATCGCTTATATAATCCTTTAGCTTGTAAAACGGACTGAGTCATGACACGACCTTGCGAATCCATTGGTCTACGGCAACGGCAAAAATAATCAATAGCCCAATAAAAAGGTACGTCCACTGAGCATCAGCTCCAAGCAATCTCAAGCCCAATGAGAACACCCCAACGATCAATGCACCAAAAAGCATCCCTAGAATTGACCCGCGACCTCCAAAGAGTGAGATACCCCCAATGACGACTGCTGTGATGCTTTCAATATTGGCAAGCTGTCCAGAAGTTGGTGAAACCGAACCAATACGGCCAATCAAGGCCCAACCAGCAAATGAACAAATTAAACCTGCAACCATGTAGACAGAAATGAGGGTTTGTTTAACTTTTACTCCGGCAAGGTTGGCCGCTTCAGGATCATCCCCAACGGCATGAACATGCCGTCCCCAAGCGGTATGACGCAAGGCATATGCCAAAACAAACACAAGCCCCACCATGAAGATGACACCACCGGTCAATACGGCGCCCCCAAATTCAAATTTAGTTCCAAATATCTGGAGCAGAGGTGCTATTTCGGCGATGTCTTGGCTCCGTATGGTTTCGTTGGAGGAATACAGAAAATTAGTTGCTAAAACAATTTGCCACATTCCTAAGGTCACGATAAACGGTGGTAGTTTTACTACCGCAACAAAAAAACCGTTAATAAATCCGCAAAGAAGCCCGCAGCAGAGGCCACAGGCCACTGCCAATTCTACTGGCATCCCATATCTGAAGGTAAATTGTCCCATGACAACCGAACTGAGCACCATAATGGCACCGACACTCAAATCAATTCCAGCAGTTAGAATAACCAATGCTTGAGCTGCACCAACAATTCCAACAATTTGAACTTGTTGAAGGATGAGAGTGAGGGCAAATGGCGAGAAGAACTTGGAACCTAAAAGAAGACCAAAAATGATCACTGAAACGGTCAGGACAACCAAGGGGACAAGAGAAGGGGCATGGTGCAATGCTGAATGAATTTTTCGAAGAATACCGGAGTTGTGATCTTCAAAAGAGACAATTCCACTACCGTTGTCAGTCATTAATATCCTTTAATTTGTGTAAGAAAAAGGGGAGGGTAAACTCCCCTTTTTAGGCAATATAAATAGCGTTACAATCAACCCCAACAAAGAGCCATGCCCTCATCGGTATTGATACTATCAACCCCGTCAACTGCTTGATCAGTGATTAATGCGACACCTGTGTCAAAGAAATCTTTACCTGGGGTGTTTTCGGGCTTTGTTTCATCCGCGGCCCAATTGGCAATGGCTTCAATACCCAGTGAAGCCATCAGCAAGGGATATTGTTGCGAAGTCGCACCGATAATACCATCTTTGACGTTTTGTACGCCTGGACAACCCCCATCAACAGAAACAATCAGGACATCATTTTCACGACCAATCGCTTTAAGGGATTCGTAAGCTCCTGCTGCAGCGGGTTCATTGATGGTATAAACGACATTAATGCTTGGGTCTTTGGCCAAGAGATTTTCCATGGCTCGTCGCCCTCCTTCTTCATTACCCTGAGACACATCGTTCCCGACAATACGAGAATCTGTTTCATCGCCCCATTTATTGGGGTCGCCAAGATCTATTCCAAAACCTTGCAAGAATCCTTGATTTCTGAGAACGCCAACAGTGGGTTGACTTTCATTTATATTCAGCATGCCAATACGGGCATTTGCGGCCTCTTCACCTAATGACGCAGCAGCCCAGCGGCCAATAAGTACACCCGCAAGAAAATTGTCCGTCGCAAAGGTGGCGTCGGCAGCATCAATAGGATCAAGTGGTGTATCCAAGGCGATCACGAGCAGTCCAGCATCCCGTGCTTGTTGAACGGCTGGGGCAATGGCTGAAGTATCTGAAGCGGTCAATAAAATTCCGCTTGAGCCACTCGCAATACAGGTCTCAATAGCCTGAACTTGGGCTTCGTTATCACCATCAACTCTACCTGCGTAACTACTAAACTCTATACCAAGTTCAGCGGCCTTAGCAGCTGCACCTTCGCGCATTTTTACAAAGAACGGATTGGTTTCGGTTTTCGTAATCAGGCAAGCGGATACTTGAGCCGAAACACTTCCAGCACCTAACGCCATAATGAGTGACGCAACTACCGGTATAAGAAAATTTTTCATAGTTCTCCTCCAATAATATTATTAAAAATTAAACTCTCTTACAAAATTGGTCAGGTGAAATAATCATATTTTGTGAGTGAAATGCAATAAAGTTTTAAATTATTTTCACTAATTGTATCTTAATAATTGCAACATAGGGAATTATATCAGGCCGGTTAGTGCTCTGGTGATCTGACAAAATATAATTAATCAGCAACATTTGCCAGAAACCATATAATTCGGAAGTATATAGAATAGCCAATTGAGGCAAATACAATGACGCACTCCATAAACCTTGAATCTCTCAAGCGAACATACTTGTTCAAAGAACAAATACATAAATCGCTCCAAGAAGCTATAATGGAAATGGACATTTATAACGCCGATTCCGACTTGCGCCTTGAAGAAAGCAAAATTGCTGAACAACTTGGGATCTCAAGAAATCCAGTCAGAGAAGCCTTAATCCGGCTGGAAAATGAAGGACTGGTTGAGATCAAAGTTGACGAAGGTGTATTTGTCAAACAAAGAGGAATTGATGAAATCGCCGAACTCATCATTGTATGGGCGGCAATTGAAAGCATGGCCGCAAGATTGGCTTGTCATCAAGCCACTCTAGAAGAAATTGAGGAGTTACGGTTGATTGCAACTAACAAAGGTCCCGATGGAACGATTGTCAGTCAAGAAGTGTATTCAGAAACTAATATATTGTTTCACCGAAAAATATTAGAACTTTCCAAGTGTAAAATGCTTCAAAAATATGGTGAGGATGTATTCTCTCACATTGAGCCAGCCCGAAGGCATGCAATGCGTGATCATTCTCGTACCGAACAGTCATTATTCGACCATATTCAAATTGTTGATGCTATTCAAAGCGGTCAAGGGGATAGAGCATCTAAGTTGGTTGAAGAGCATACCTTAGACTTAGAAAAATATATCCGAAAAACGTGGAAAAATCATTCCAAAAACGATAAGAAGGACAAGTAAAGGAATAAAATATGACAGTAAAATCTCAGACAGCGCATGATACGCTGGCTCAAAAAAGTATGGATGATGACATCGTTTCAGGGGGACGTCTTGTCGCAAAAGCCCTCAAAAACGAAGGAGTGGATACGATTTTTACTCTATGCGGTGGACATATCATTGATATTTATGATGGGTGCATTGACGAAGGAATTAAAATAGTTGATGTGCGCCATGAGCAAACAGCAGCTCATGCTGCCGATGGTTATGCTCGGCAGACAGGTAAACTTGGATGTGTGGTCACGACTGCTGGCCCGGGTTGCACCAATGCCGTGACAGGAGTCGCAACGGCGTTTCGTTCCGAGAGTCCTATTTTACATATTGGCGGTCAATCCTCTCTATCCCAGCACAAAATGGGTTCCCTACAAGACCTTCCCCATGTCGACATGATGGCTCCAATCACCAAATTCTCTTCGGGCGTTTTTTCCACCGAACGGATTGCAGATATGATTGCCATGGCCGCGCGGGAGTGTTTTGCTGGGGCCTACGGGCCGAGCTATCTGGAAATCCCACGCGATATATTGGATGCCGAAATTCCTATTAATCAAGCCCGAATTCCTGCTCCAGGGAGTTATCGTGGATCTGTAAAATCAATTGGCGACCCAGTAGATATCGAACGTATGGCCGATATTCTTGTCAATGCCGAGCGTCCAGCCGTATTGTTTGGTCAACAAGTGTGGTCATCAAATTCTTCGCAAGATTGTATTGATTTTGTCAGGGCACTCGAAATACCCGCTTATATGAATGGTGCGGCTCGGGGTATGATGAAGCAGAATGATCCGCATTGCTTTGACCGCACTCGGTCAGATGCCTTTAAAGGTGCCGATGTTATTTTGATTGTGGGGACACCGTTTGATTTCCGTATGGGTTATGGGAAACGGATTACTGCACCAACCCTATTGCAGATAGACCTTGATTATCGTACGGTTGGAAAAAATAGAGATATCACATTGGGTATCAGCGGGCATCCCGGGGCCGTATTGTCGGCTATTAGTGATGCTGCTTCAGCCCGTCTTGATAGAGGAAAAAAGCAACTTCGACATCAATGGATGAATGATTTAAGGGAAATTGAACACACCAAACTTGAAAAACTGATGCCAATGTTTTTAACCGATCAATCCCCGATTCACCCTTACCGATTGGCGTGGGAGATTAACGAGTTTCTTGGCGAGGATTCAATTTATATTGGCGATGGTGGTGATGTCGTAACTATTTCGGCCCAGGCCGTCCGACCTCGCAATCCGGGGCAATGGATGGACCCCGGTGCGTTAGGTTCACTTGGCGTAGGTACCGGTTTTGCCATGGCTGCCAAGCTCGCCCATCCACACAAAGAAGTTGTTTGCTTATATGGTGATGGATCCTTTGGAATGACCTCTTTTGATATGGAAACATCACAGCGATTTGGGGCACCTTATCTGGCAATAATAGGGAATAATTCCGCAATGAATCAAATTCGCTATGGACAAATTACTAAGTATGGACAGAATCGTGGCGATATTGGCAACAAACTTGGGGACGTGGAATTTGGTAAATTTGGCGAGATGATCGGTGGCTACGGCGAAGAGGTACGGGAAGCCTCAGAGATACAACCGGCACTCAAAAGAGCTCGCGAAGCCATCCAAAAAACGGGCAAGTGTGCTGTTGTTAATGTTTGGATTGATCCCGATGAATACGCACCTGGTACAAAGGCCCAAACAATGTACAAATAAGCTGACTGCTACTACTAGAAGGAAACAGTTTCATGAAGGCACTTGAAGGAATAAAAATTCTTGATTTTACCCATGTTCAATCCGGGCCGACCTGTACTCAACTTCTTGCTTGGTTTGGGGCGGACGTAATCAAGGTTGAACGTCCAGGAGTTGGAGACGCCACACGTAAACAACTCGTTGATGTACCTGGCGCCGACAGCCTTTATTTTACGATGTTGAACCATAATAAACGCTCAATCACAATTAATACTAAAAGCGAGGTTGGTAAAGAAATATTAACCCGCCTAGTGAAAGAGTGTGATGTTTTAGTCGAAAATTTTGCCCCTAGTGCATTAGATCGCATGGGATTTGGATGGGAGGAAATCCAAAAAATCAATCCGCGCATGATAATGGCTTCAGTCAAAGGGTTTGGTCCTGGTAAGTATGAAGATTGTAAAGTGTATGAAAATGTCGCTCAATGTGCCGGCGGTTCTGCTTCAACGACAGGTTTTCCTGATGATGTCCCGCTCGTAACCGGAGCACAAATTGGAGATTCAGGAACAGGTCTTCACCTCGCCCTTGGGATTTGTGTCGCATTGATTCAAAGGACCACCACCGGTAAAGGGCAAAGAGTGCTGGCACCCATGCAGGACGGAGTACTCAATTTGTGCCGAGTTAAACTTAGAGACCAGCAGCGCCTTGAGCGAGGGCCACTCAAGGAATACTCTCAATACGGAAGGGGTGAAGCATTTGGTATTGCTACTCCTCGTGCAGGCAATGACTCTGGAGGCGGCCAACCAGGTCGAATTCTCAAATGTAAAGGATGGGAAACCGATCCCAATTCCTATACCTACTTCATTACCCAAGCCGCAGTATGGAAATCGGTGTGTGAAGTCATAGGCAAACCAGAGTGGAAGGATGATCCTGACTTTGCAACACCTGAAGCACGCCTTCCAAGGTTGGATTTAATTTTTTCAACTATTGAAGAATGGACTAAAAGTAAAACCAAGTTTGAAGTTATGGATATATGTAACCCATTAAATATCCCTGTCGGCCCAATTCTTTCAATGAAAGAACTTGCCGAAGACGAAAGTTTACGTGCGACAGGAACAATTGTTGAAGTTGATCATCCTGAAAGAGGACAATACACGACTGTAGGGTGCCCGATCAAGCTTTCTGATAGCCAAGTGGAGGTCGTTCGTTCACCACTATTAGGGGAACACACAAAAGAGATTCTCACGACTGTTCTTGGCTATCAAGGTCCAGAACTAGACATGGTCATTAGATCAGGGGCCGTAGGTGAAGTGCATTAAAAACCCTATCAACCATTAAAAGAATAAGGAAGCATATGAAACTAATAGTAATGGGCCAGCAAGCGTTTGGCAAAGCTGCACTTGAAAAAATTCTACAGGAAGGAAAGGACGAGGTTGTTGCAGTTTACTGTGCACCTGAAAAGGAAGGTAAACCTTTAGATCCGCTCAAAGAATATGCATTAGAACTAAATATACCTGTTTACCAGCCCGCAAATTTTTCTGATCAAGAGACATTGCAGCAACTTCAAAGTCATCAGTCTGATTTAATGATAATGGCATATGTTATCATTTTTGTTCCTGAAAAGGCGAGGGATATTCCTCGGCTTGGATCAATTTGCTTTCACCCATCGTTATTGCCAAAGCATCGAGGGCCAAGCTCAATCAATTGGCCAATAATGTGGGGAGCGACTGAGACTGGATTTTCATGGTTCTATCCAACTGACGGATTGGATGAGGGTGATATTCTCATGCAATGGAAATGCTCAATTGATCCCGACGATACTCTCGGTTATGTGTATTTTAAAAAAATCTTTCCCGCTGCCGTCGATTCGATATCAAAAGTGTGCGAGATGTATCGCACAGGTAATACCCCACGGATTACTCAGAATGAATCAGACGCGACTTACGAAAGCTGGTGCCGAGCCAAGGATGCCAAAATTGATTGGCATAAACCAGCCCAAGAAGTGTATAACTTGATTCGCGGCACTAATCCTCAACCAGGTGCTTGGACCACTTACAAGGGTCAGGTGATTAAGATATTTGATACTGGATTAGCCTCTCATGTGGGCAATGGGCCAGGTACTGTTCACGAAATCAATGACCACGGATTAATCGTTAATGCCCAAAATGGCGGAATTATCGTAAAGCGTGTTCGCCCCGAAAACGACAAGAAGGTTCCTGTGAGCGAATGGATTACATCCGCTGGGGTTAAGGTCGGTGATGTGCTGGGAAGCAATTAAACAATGAAAATTAATCAGGAGGAAAATTAATGGCATCGGATATCGAAATTGCTCGTCAAGCAAACAAAATAGCAATCCAAGAAGTTGGTGCTAAGCTTGGAATACCACACGAACACCTGCTCCCTTACGGTCATGACAAAGCAAAGATTTCGGCTGAGTTTATTGAGTCCGTGCAAGCTGAATCTGATGGTCATCTCATTTTGGTCACTGCAATTAATCCGACGCCTGCGGGAGAGGGAAAAACGACTACAACGGTTGGTCTTGGGGACGGTCTCAACACAATAGGCAAAAAAACAGCCATTTGTATCAGAGAAGCCTCGTTAGGACCCTGTTTTGGTATGAAGGGTGGAGCCGCGGGGGGCGGATTTGCACAGGTAGTTCCCATGGAAGAAATGAACTTACACTTCACTGGGGATTTTCATGCCATTACCTCCGCTCATAATCTGCTGTCGGCCATGATTGACAATCATATTTATTGGGGCAATGCCCAAGGAATTGATTTGCGGAGAGTTGCTTGGCGTCGTGTTCTTGATATGAATGATCGTGCATTGCGGCAGATTACATGTAGTCTGGGTGGAGTTGCAAATGGCTTTCCACGCGAGGCGGGTTTTGATATTACCGTGGCATCAGAAGTCATGGCCGTGTTATGTCTGTCACGTAATCTTGACGATTTACAAGAGCGACTTGGACGCATGATTGTCGCTTATAGAAGAGATCGATCTCCGGTGTTTTGTCGTGATATCAACGCTGATGGTGCAATGACCGTATTATTGCAGCAAGCAATGCAACCCAATTTAGTTCAAACACTTGAGAATAATCCAGCTTTTGTTCATGGCGGCCCATTTGCCAATATTGCCCATGGATGCAATTCTGTCATTGCGACAACTACCGCTTTAAAATTGGCTGATTATGTGGTCACTGAAGCAGGATTTGGTGCCGATCTTGGGGCTGAAAAATTCATGAATATTAAGTGCCGACAAGCTGGTCTTAAGCCCAAAGCAGTGGTGATTGTGGCCACGATCAGAGCCTTAAAAATGAATGGCGGAGTGGCCAAGGACGATTTAGGTGCGGAAAACATTGAAGCGGTCCAAAAAGGCTGCACCAATCTTGGTCGACATATCGAAAACATGCGCAACTATGGAGTTCCAGTCGTTGTGGGCATCAATCATTTCATCAGTGATACTGATGCCGAAGTTGAAGTGGTAAAGCAATATACAGGTTCGCAAGGGACTGAGGCTATTCTGTGTAGACATTGGGCCGAAGGGTCTAAGGGAACGGTAGATCTAGCTCACTCAATAGTAAATATTATAGAAAAAGGTGAAGCAAGTTATCGACCACTTTACCCAAATGACATGAGTCTTGCTGAAAAAATTCAGACGATTGCCAAGAAAATTTATCGCGCCGAAACAGTTGCGATGGATAAGAAAATCTTGGACCAACTCCATCAGTGGGAAGAACAGGGTTATGGTAGCCTGCCGGTTTGCATGGCAAAAACGCAATACAGTTTTACGACTGACCCGAACGAGAGAGGAGCACCAATTAACCATACTATCCCAGTGCGTGAAGTAAGACTGTCCGCGGGAGCAGGATTTATTGTTGTTGTTTGTGGAGCGATAATGACCATGCCAGGATTGCCGAGAACTCCCGCTGCCGAATCCATTCATATTGATGAAGAGGGTCGCATTGAGGGATTATTTTAGCAAAAAATTAGTTTTGAGTTTTTGATATTTGTTGATATGATTTTATCAAGGTTCAGCAGTAAGATGCTGGATAAAAAAATCTTCATGGCCGAATTAGTCAATTTGGATGACGCTGTGGAGTTTAATTGGCCGGTTGTTTCGGTCGTTAACTAGGTAAGACTTCTTACCATATAATAATATTAGGAGGATTAAAAGTGATAAGAAAAACAGCTTTTTGGATTGCTACTCTTTTCGCATTCATGGTTTCAGGTGTTGCTTATGCACAGTTTGAGCCGACCAAGCCTATTGATTTTGTCATTATGGCCGGTAAAGGTGGTGGGGCTGATAAAA
Organism: Rhodobacteraceae bacterium bin131; assembly: GCA_002239085.1. Taxonomy (GTDB): domain Bacteria; phylum Pseudomonadota; class Alphaproteobacteria; order Rhodobacterales; family Rhodobacteraceae; genus MPNP01. The sequence continues at coordinate 19,603 of MPNP01000033.1, forward strand.
TGGCTCGATTGATGCAGTCAATCGTTGAGCAGAATGATTTGGCTTCTCGCCCCTTAGTTCCAGTGAACAAGTCTGGGGGATCAGGTGCAGAAGCACTTGTTTCATTGAATACTGCGGGAGACCCAGATCACACCATTATGGTTACTCTGAATTCATTTTTCACAACGCCATTACGTCAACCAGGCCTTGGAATAAACATAATGGATTTTGCTCCAGTAGGACGAATGGCAGAGGATACATTTGTTCTTTGGGTTCATAAGGATGAAGGGGTGACCACCTTCCAACAGTTTTTAGATGAAGCCCAAGCGCGAGGCTCTGATTGGGTTATGGGAGGCACCGGGTCGGCCCAAGAAGATCAAATCATCACCGATTTTTTAAATGATACATTTAACCTTTCAATCAAATACATCCCTTATAAAGGTGGTGGAGCAGTCGCTAAGGATTTAGCCGGTCGGAATATTCACTCTTCGGTTAATAATCCGTCGGAAGCGCTGGGATTTTATGAATCAGGAGATGTTATTCCGCTTGTGGCCTTTACCGATGAGCGTCTGCCGATGTTTCCTGAAGTACCAACTTTGATTGAGGCAACAGGTGAACCATTTGCTTATTACATGCAACGGGCTGTCGTCGGAGCACCGGGCATGTCCGATGAGGCACTGAGTTACTATACCGATCTTTTTACCATGGTTTATGACTCTGCTGAGTGGCAAGAATATAAGTCAAGTAAATCCTTATTAGGTGATTTTACTTCGGGTGCTGATCTTGCTGGATATTGGGATGTCCAAAGAAGTCGACATGAAACTATTTTGCGTGCTTCGGGAGCCATTCAATAAACTGCTGAAAAATTAAATCAAGTGGAGGGAGTGAAGGAGTTTGCGCCTTGCTGAACTAATCACGGCAATCGTAATCGCCCTTTTTTCCCTCTATCTGATGTGGGAAAGTGGTGAGGGTCCCTCATGGGACCCGAATGCTGTCCGTTTTGCCAATATCGGTATCAATGTGAATAACGAAGGGCCAGGGAGCGGTTTCTGGCCTTTTTGGTTGTCGCTCATTATGCTAATATGTTCAGTATTAGTGGGTTTCAACTGGTATCGGAAGACCACCCCTCAATCTCGATCAACGGAAAAATATTTAGACTATTTCGGCCTTCGAATTTTTGCTTTAGTAGGAGGCGGGTTAATCGTTTTTCTTCTGTTGATTGGTGTGGTTGGATTTTATGGCGCCATTCCCCTTTTTCTTATCTATTACATTTATTTTATCGGTCGCCATCCATTGTGGCTTACGTTGATGATAGCCATCGCCGTTCCGGTTTTTTCTTTTTTCTTTTTTGATATTTCAATGCGAATTGTCCTCCCCAAGGGATTATTAGAACCTTTGTTTATTCCACTTTATGACATCTTTTTATGATGAACTATCGTGTTGACCCAATGATTTATCCTGTCGGAAGTTGATAAAGTTTCATGGAAGTATTTACCCTTTTGATTAACGGTGTTTGGGCCGCACTGCAGCCCATCAATTTAGGCCTGGCTTTTTTAGGTGTGGTGATTGGTTTGTTTGTCGGTGCAATGCCGGGGTTAGGTTCTGTGAATGGAGTGGCGATTCTGTTACCATTTACGTTTGTAATTCAGGAAATAACGGGAACTGTATCATCGCCAATGATTTTTCTTGCGGCCATTTATTATGGAGCCATGTATGGAGGGGCAATATCATCAATTACATTGGGGATTCCCGGAGCTTCAACGGCCGTGGCAACCACATTTGATGGACGGCCCTTAGCTTTAGAAGGAAAAGCAGAAAAAGCTCTGGTTATTGCTGCAATTGCCTCCTTCATTGGTGGTACATTATCCAATATCATTTTTACTGGAGCGGCTCCTTTGTTAGCGACCGTTGCCCTGAGATTTGGAAACCCTGAAATCTTTGCCTTGATGCTTTTAGCTTTCGCCACCTTTGTGGGTCTTGGTAGCGATGATATTCCCAAGACCATCATTTCGATTTGTTTTGGTCTGATTATGTCTTCTGTTGGCTTTGACATTATATCGGGAGCACCAAGGCTCTTACTGTTTGATTCGACACTGTGGTTCAGTCGGGGAATACAGTTTTTAGTATTAGCGATTGGCGTGTATGGAATCGGTGAGATGCTTTGGACTTTGAATTCGAGTAGAGGGACTGTTCGAATGACAGAAGCGAACATTACCTTTAAAAGACTCTGGGCTGCGATGAAGTCATTTCCGGAAGCGTGGAAAGGTACGACAATTGGATCTTTTTTGGGTTTTTTCGTTGGTATTTTACCCGCTGCTGGTGCTACTCCTGGTTCACTGATGGCCTACGGTGTAACCAAAATGGTTTCAAAAAATCCTGAGAAATTTGGCAAGGGTGAGCCCGATGGTGTTGCTGCACCAGAAGCCGCTAACAATTCGGCTTCAACCGGAGCAATGCTACCGATGATGACGCTTGGAATTCCAGGTTCACCAACAACGGCAGTTCTTCTAGCTGGAATGGTTATTTGGGGTCTGCAACCTGGCCCTTTATTATTTTCTGAACAGCCAGAATTTGTATGGCCATTGATTGGTTCATTTTATATTTCCAATGTCATTGCGGTCATGGTGAATTTAGCGTTTATTCCGCTGTTCTTGAAAGTCCTGAAGATGCCATTTTCAATCCTTGCACCCCTTATTTTTGTTCTTTCTGTAGTGGGTACATATGCAGCATATCAAAACATTTATGATGTTTGGTTGATGCTTATTTTCGGTCTTGGGGCATTTTTATTAAGAATATTGGATTACCCTTTAGCTCCTGCGGTACTGGCTATAGTCCTTGGTCCAATTGCTGAGCCAACGTTACGGCAATCATTGTTACTTTCTGACGGAAGTTGGTTAATCTTTTTTGAACGCCCTGTTTCAGGACCGATTACAGTTATAGCAATCATCCTGTTGTTATTGCCTTTATTGGGATTCCTGAAGAAGAAAATTCGAAGTTAATCAACAGAGTTTAATTCTGTGTATAAGGAGCCTCAAGGTTCACTTATTTTTATCAATCAATTGTGAGATTATTGAAAATAATTTGTAAATAATCTGTGCCAGAAATTCCACTTATTCCAATAATGTTACCGAAATAGCAAAATTTCACTCTTATCCAACATTGTGATACCCAATCATACCCTGATTAACAGATGTAATTCCCATGACGAAATACAGTTCGGTTGTTGATTGGTCTCTGATTTTCTCCAGTCCAAATTTGAATTTAAAACACAATTTTTGTGAACCATTCTAAGCCATTCTATGAACCATCACTAAACGCCTTGAACTGCTTAGACATTGACTCTAACTCAAACTTAACCCCACGAAGAGACATTCAGTCCATAATGAACTGTTGTTATATTATCCGTCAAATAATCACAATAAGTTTATTCTGCTTGTATAATATCAAGTCGCGTTACTTTAATTGAATGAGTCACAAACTATTTTTCTACTCCATTACATGTTTGATAAGGATAATTTTAAATGGATATCGTTAAGTCATTTGAATACTGCCTGAGGAACTACTTTACGTTTTCCGGTCGGGGAGGACGGTCCGAGTTTTGGTGGTTCCAGCTTGTCGTTTTAGTATTAATTGCAATAACCGAAGGTGTAGTATTAATTCCTTTTTTATTTCCTATCTTTGCCGCCGGGTCACGTCGTTTGCATGACACTGGGAAAAGCGGATGGTGGCAATTGTTAATTATTGTCCCCGTAATAGGTATTTTAGTTTTGATATATCTATTTGCTCAAGAATCAGAGCCAAGAGAAAACCGATATGGTCCTCCTCTGAATTCTGATGAATTACCTGAGGATGCTGAATTAACTGAGACCGCACCTGTTGTGAATAGCGAATAGGTTTTGAAGTCGGATAATCAATCAATTTCACTAGCAATAGTCATATATTGGACTATTGCTAGTTATCATCTCAACGGGAAGTTAATGATTAGGGGATATTAACATATTCCAAATTAGATAATACTTCCTACTATTTTTCTGCCCCTTCATTTTTCTTTGAATTTCCGTAGTCATGAGATTCGCTTGAATCAAGCAGTACTTTCTGCTTATCGATGTATTTTTGGTGTACTCAATTAGAAGAAACCTGTTTGAAGAAGACCGACAAATAGAAACTCTGAAGGAATTCAATACGATTGCATGGATTGAGGATTCAACTATGTTTTCCGTTTCCCGCCTGCTGTACAGTCGGGAATAATCAATTACAGCTAAAAGAAGCAGATTCTCGGTCGACTTAGAAGTAAGACCAAACAGACTATTGAGATAAGAACTATGTGGCGGTTAGCGGGAAACAAAATTGATTGGTCAAAGGGCGACGATGGCGGGCTGGGTCCATGATATTGAGATGTTGGTACGAGTGTTGGCTGACAATAAGCATGCACCTGACCTTGACACTTTGAGGCTTTAACATCCTATCCTATAGTGAAATGCCTTGCAAATTAGGCACTATTTTTCCGCTATTGAAATTCGTAATAGTCCAGTTGTCACCCCCGATTCCATTCCGCTTTTAGTCCCTATACCTGCACAATTCATTCGTCCTATTTACCAAGTCTGATACCCATCTCTCTATATTTTGTTTCCGTCTCCTTCGGGGTGGTTGATAGTATCTCTAAGTACTTACCACTCTCTTCATCTCAGACAATCAAACATCGCTGG
>MPNP01000408.1 GCA_002239085.1 Rhodobacteraceae bacterium bin131
ATCTATACAAATTTGTTCGGTGGGAGTTGAATCAAGCGGTCCAAAGGGATATTCCTATTATTGGGGTGAACCTAAATGGTCAAAGAATGCGAGATGACACCCGTTGCCCTCCAGCTATTCGTGATGCCTTAGCTCTATATGTAAGTTACAATCCAAAAATTCTTCAACATGCTTTGGAGATTTGGCCAAGTAAGCATGTTGAATTACAGCAGCAAAACAAATCGGGGCCTTACTATTTCAAAGATGACATATATCAAAAATTTGGCCTCTGATCAGTGGACTGAAATGGTTTACTCTTTCCGAAACAAGAATTCAATTCGACAATTCTAAAATATTTAGGGATAATGTGGATTATAGTTGAGCCTAGTTCCTTCTTTATTTCTTCCTTAGAAGATTTTTATCAAGAATATTGGTTGTTAGGCATAATTCCTATATTGGTAGCAGGAATTTATTTTGGTAGACCAAATTTGAGTGCAATTTCGAAGATTAGGGGTACGGATGCGAGCATTGAGATTCGAGTTGGTGATCTATTTGACCAAGAGGGTGCGTTAATAATCGCAGCACCTACCAGCTTTGATACTAGCTTGGAAGATGGTACAATTAGTGAAAAAAGCATTCAAGGTCAATACACAAAGCGGTTTTGTGATTGTGAGAATTTGAACCAACAAATAGAAAAATCAATAGAAGATGATAAACACATTACAATGGATAAGTCAGAAAAACCTTATGGCAAATCTAAAATTTACCCTCCCGGAACAGTCGCAATTGTTTCATGCAATGGCAAAAAAGCTTATTTTGTTGCCCTAGCAACTCTCAATAAGCATAAAGTTGCCCATCTAGATCCTAAAATATTACTTGATGCATTACCAGTTATGTGGAAAAACATTAATGAAAAAGGAGACAGGGACCCAATTAGTGTAGCAATTTTGGGATCTGGTTATTCACGGTTAAAAGTAACAAGACAAGAACTTGTTATGGAAATTGTAAAGTCTTTTGTAGCAGCTGTAAAATCAGGTTGTTTTTGTGATAAACTTAGTGTGGTAATTTCAAAATCTGACTATAGGGATGGAATGGTAGACTTTGACCGATT
>MPNP01000409.1 GCA_002239085.1 Rhodobacteraceae bacterium bin131
CCTACCTGCCGGGCAGTGACAACGGGTGCTGTACCGTAAGAAATGACGACAAATTTATTATACCGACTAATGTTCCAGCAAGATTCGATAATTGTCGTTTCTTTGATGAGAACCTTCAGATGTTGCCGGTAAGCGTGAGGTTGGTTGAGTTGTAGATGGACAGAGCGGGTTATCAGACCAATGGGGTATTCAACAATAGTGAATAGGCTCATGGAATAGTCAATCATGATTGTGTTACGTAAAGCTTTACATAAATTGTGCCGGTGGGATATTGCCGCCAGGCAAGTTTGGTTCCACCTCGTTTTGGTTGAGTATGGCTTGCTTTGGCATGAGCCTAGTATCAAGCCTTCATTGAATTGATGGATAAAGGCGAGATACTAGGAAGAAATACTGCTCGCAATTAATTTGTGTTGACAGAATGACAGAGAATAATGCAAATTAATTACATCACTTCTAAGGTGTTGAGATACTAGTCAACTATTCCCGTCCGAAGATGGCGGTTGGAACATCCTGGTTGCGGGTGGGGATGGACCTGTTTTCGAACCAGTTTCATTTTAGAGTGTGCTCGCTTGGCGAAGCATTCCGACCGGTTCATTCTGAAATTTGCGGCGACCGAAGATAGGGACTTTGAGAGGGGCTGGAACAAGCTGTACAGGCTTCAGGTCTGATGGCAATTGAGCCCCTCGGCGACCCTGACTTAACCCCAAATATAATACACCCCCGGAAAAAGCCTGTTCAGCCGGTAATGGAAAGTGTATGTGTATGTATTGCTTCGTGGGATAATTGCGGTAATTGGTGGAGAAAAGATTGGAGTTAGCTAGCCAAAAGATGGTCAAAAAGCTGTTTTTTAATCCGTGCCGGCGAAACAGAAATAAACTATTACTAGAACTGATAAAAAACCTAAATTTTTAAATTAGCTCACGGGTCAAGGAACATGACAATCCTTGTTCTGGTTGAAAAAATTAAGGAAATAGAATTTTTGCTTTTGAAAATTACGAGGTATAGGAATTCAGCATAACACTTTAAAGCCAGTTTAGAAGACGATAAAACGCTTATGAGGTGTTTTATCCTAGCAATTTTGTC
>MPNP01000410.1 GCA_002239085.1 Rhodobacteraceae bacterium bin131
GACGATCACCACCGCCAAGGAATGGACGCAAAGTCAGTGGTTTGACCGGGAATTGATGCGGTACAAGGCGGGATAAAACCCGCACGACATTCAGAACATGATTGAGGTGCTCAAGTGCCGGAAGTGCGACTTCGTAGTGCCCCTTGGATTTTTACACCCCCGTTTCTATTGGCTTTTGACCACTTAATGTTAAAGATGGGTTAGGCAAGCACGATGCTGAATATTGAAGAAGATTGCTACTCAAATCAAATTAGAGTTGAATATTTAGAGTATGACAGAGAATAATGAAAATTAATCACATCACTTCAAAAGTGTTGAGACACAAGGCTATGTAAAGTATTAAAAATTCAACTTTTGGGAACTTTTACTTCAAAACTACCATCTGGGTTTATAGAAACAGAATACTGATCACTCCAGCTCAGATCCTTACATTTGAGGGGAACACTTGCCAGTGGATTATGTAGAATTGAAAAATCATAACTGAGTTGATTCTTAAAGTGGATTTCTTCAAATTTGTAGCTTACTGACGAATGAAGAACAGCAGAATAGAAACAATTCTTTGCGTCAAGAAAACTATCTTTAGGTACTGGTTTTTCTTTTTTTCTGATCTCATCTTGCCTATTGAAGTACATGTCACTGAAAGATTGGTTTTGCTTACTAAAACCAATGGTCAAGTCGCCAACCGGCAGAAGGGATTGAACAAAATATGGCAGCCCATAATAAGGTTCCCTTTCGAAAATTGATGAGTTAATTGCGAGAATGAATCCATCGTCTTTTTCTATTATGCCTGCATTGAGAGCCTTTTCATATTGTTCTTGTTTATTACTAAGTGCATTAGTGTATCGAAGTGCAATCTTATCTTCATGGGTGGTGTTTGTTTCATTCCATTTAGGTACCTGAAATTCACCTTGACCACGAGTTGGTACAACTGTCTCAATCCAATATTTTTGTTCACCAATTTTGACAAAGAAATCAGGGCCTTGTGAGCATCCAAACTCAATCTCAATTCCTAGCTCACGCATAGCACAATAAAAATACATCTCCCAATATACCTGAAACAATTGTTTCTTCGCATTAT
>MPNP01000411.1 GCA_002239085.1 Rhodobacteraceae bacterium bin131
CGATGGTGGATAATTCGCGCCAAGTGTTCAGACGTTCAGGGGGCATGACACCCAAGGAAAGCCATTGTCCCTTAAACTCATCAATTTTGGCCACTTGGTATAGAATTTCGTGGGTAATTGTGAGAGTACTAGTGTCAATCATTTATCCGATATTGATATAAATTCAGCTGAGTTACAACGCTATTATACACCCAAAGACACCTTATTCATAGAATTATTTTAACCCCGCTTAGGATATTGAGTGTTTTAGCCGTGATAAGTGGTAATTGTTTGCACCCCAACAGGATTATTTGCATCCATAGTGGATTTATCAATGTCTTCTTTCTGAGAACATCGCAATTGAAGTTTATGCCGCACAACCATAAACCTGAATGTAGTAATATGAATGAGGGATCTAGTCTTGGAGTAGGGGCTTAATCAACCATGAGCATATTCCAGGAAGGCAACATCCTTTTCACCATTCTCGGCAAGCAGCGCAATCAGTCACATGAGACACAAATCTCTTGATAAATATCCTCCCCAGGTCTTCATTGTTTTCTCGCTCAACAATCGGAAACGTTGAATAAACGTATCGTATATCTTCGTGATGATGAACGCCATAAAGAAGACAATACAAGGCGTCAAGTTGTGCCATGCGGATTGTTCGCTGCCGAATATCCCAAATAACCGGGGCAAAACTTTGCCCTGAGCATCCACATAATTGAGGTCTTGGGCAAACGAGGCCATGTCATGAGCGGTATAAGTCAACGCAATGACAGCTTCGCGTGCAATCTCCAGTGCTGAACGAAAGCCAATATAGGTTGACTCATACGTTTCGGGTGGAATGAGTGGTAATTGATCAAGAATATATTTGTTGAGGTGATTACCATGGATTTTGGTTCGAGCAACGAAGTCAAGAATAATAGAGTTGAGATTCGCACATAATGTCCTCCACAAGCCAATTTTATTCAGAGTAAATAATAAGGGGTGCTATCTTATGTGGACCTTAAAGACGACAAAGAGTGGGTTTAAAATCGTCATGTAGAAAATGATTTGACCATTTATACGGCCACATGTTTGCTTAAATTTAGCG
>MPNP01000034.1 GCA_002239085.1 Rhodobacteraceae bacterium bin131
GAGACCGCACCTGTTGTGAATAGCGAATAGGTTTTGAAGTCGGATAATCAATCAATTTCACTAGCAATAGTCATATATTGGACTATTGCTAGTTATCATCTCAACGGGAAGTTAATGATTAGGGGATGTTAACATATTCCAAATTAGATAATACTTTCTACTATTTTTCTGCCCCGTCATTTTTCTTTGAATTTCCGTAGTCATGAGATTCGCTTGAATCAAGCAATACTTCCTGCTTATTGATGTATTTTTGGTGTACTCAATTAGAAGAAACCTGTTTGAAGAAGACCGACAAATAGAAACTCTGAAGGAATTCAATACGATTGCATGGATTGAGAATTCAACTATGTTTTCCGTTCCCCGCCTGCTGTACAGTCGGGAATAATCAATTACAGCTAAAAGAAGCAGATTCTCTTTCGACTTAGAGGTAAGGCCAAACAGACTATTGAGATAAGAACTATGTGGCGGTTAGCGGGAAACAAAATTGATTGGTCAAAGGGCGACGATAGCGGGCTGGGTCCATGATATTGATATGTTGGTGCGAGTGCTGGCTGGCATTAAGCCGGCACCTGACCTTGACACTTTGAGGATTTAACATCCTATCCTATACTGAAATGCCTTGCAAATTAGGCACTATTTTTCCGCTATTGAAATTCGTAATAGTCCCGTTGTCACCCCCGATTCCATTCCGCTTTTAGTCCCTATACCTGCACAATTCATTCGTCCTATTACCAAGTCTGATACCCATCTCTCTTTATTTTGTTTCCGTCTCCTTCGGGGTGGTTGATAGTATCACCAAGCACTTACCACTCTCTTCATCTCAGACAATCAAACATTGCTGTTGAACCAAAGCAAACCTGCCGACCTCTGACAACAGCGTCATTTCTTCTTTCCTTTGGAAGTATGGAGTCTCTTTTTTTGTCAGCCCATCGCTTCACAAAAACCACCACAGGTGCAAGGAGTTGAAGCTGTATCGGCTTGAATTTAAGTCATGAATAGCCTCATTTAATGCCAGTTAATATAGGTACGGGTATGTTGCCCTCTTTTTTTCAAAATATAAAGAGGAAATTAATTTACGAATGACTTCCGACGTCATTTGAGGCGATTTTGTATCTAACGATTGCTAGCAATTAAGATCAATCCAATCCTAACCTACAGTATCAATAAATTTCCCCTATAATCACCCTTTCACCTTATCATCTTGATTGAGGCTCAATAAGATGATTTCCTTTTCACATTCATTCGGGAATAGAATGATTGAGTTACGACAGTTTAGGCAATTTTTTATTACGAATTAAATATCTTGGCAAACACCCTTACGAAACACCTTCTTGCTTGTGCGGATAAGGTTAAAAAATTCAACCGAACTTGTTTCAAGCTTAATTGAGCAAATGAATGGTTGCTATTTTCAACTTTATGATTTATGATTAAATGGAAAGAGAGATTATCAATGACACAAGCATCCTTTGATTCAGTGACTTCAACCAAGCGTCTTAAGGACAGCGGGTTTTCCGAAGACCAAGCCGAAGCGATTACGATAGTCATTCAAGACTGGTTAGAGGGGGATATAGCGACGAAGGCCGATATCACCAAACTTCAAAATGAACTCAATAAGTCAATAGCCGAGTTTAAGATTGAAATAAACAGGAATCTATATGAATTTAAGGTTGAGATAAACAGGAATCTGTCCGAATTTAGGACAGAGACAAACAGGAATCTATATGAATTTAAGGTTGAGATAAACAGGAATCTTGCTGAATTCAAGTTAGAAACGAATGAGAATCTAATTGAATTTAAGGTTGAGACAAACAGGAATCTGTCTGAATTTAGGACAGAGACAAACAATAATTTTGCTACAATCAAGACCAACTTTAAATGGGTGTTTTGGATTGGTGGCGCTATTGTAGGTTTGCAGGTAATGCCTTGGATCCAAAAAATATTTGAAATATCAGGTTTGTGAACGCAAAATCCTGACTTAGAGGCGATTGACCAGATTGAATGCATTCCCTTATTCAGGGGACGTCGTATCCTCGGCTTTTCTAGTTAAAAACATTCTGATTGCTCGGTAGCAGTATCTTGTATACCTATTGGTTTCCTTTGTTCTCTGTATTATTCCGAACAATTGGCTCGCTTATCAAATAGAGCCATGTTTTAAGTTTAACCGTACCTAAATCCAAAGGCATTGCTTTAGGATTTTTATCATGGTTTAAAGCCAAGACATTTGGATAGACCACCGATTTATTTACGGCTGCCAAACGCAAAAGGATGTCAATAGTGATATTAATGATGGTTCAAATGGAAAGATAATCAATTCAAGGAATTGGGTTAAGAGCAGTTATCCCATGCTACAACGATTGACCAAACATATCTTTGATCAGAAACTGCTGATATCAGCCGTGTAATAGCATCACAATCTTAGCTTGATAAGAGTTCTGAAAAAACTGTTTTGTACATTTTTCGAATCATCAACACCAATCAATCTCAATATAAATCCTCAAAGTGTCAAAGTCAGGTGTAACAACGATAGGGACGTGTCCAGATTATTTCCGTTTCTCATTCATTCGGGAATAGAATGATAGAGTTACAACAGTTTAGGCAATATTTTTAATGCCCTATCCCTTCGTTACAGTCATACGCAAGTTGCGAGAACGGGAAATCCTCTACATGTCCATGCGTATAAAGGCGATAAATCCCAAAGTATTGAAGAATTAACGCATAGCACTGATATCAATGCTGTGGATGATTGGGGTCGAACACCCCTTCATTTAATTGTCCAGAATGACTGGGTTGAAAATACCCAGCTGCTTTTTGATGACTGAGCAAGCATCAGATACGCGACCATCGCAATCGGCTTCCTATGGATATGACCAAAGGGGGAAGTGATGCATACGGTTTGATTAAAGAAGCAACTGACCTCGCGAACTAGTTTATGAGGCTGTGCAGATACATGGAATTAGATGAGAATGACTTTGACCTGCCATAATATGGGAATGATTCTCTAGGTCGGGATGTTTCTGTCATTGATGAAAACGACTCTTCATAAAAGTAGCAAGAGTTCAAAGTGTGATTAATTCAACGGTCGCACTCGCAAGTAACACCTTGGAATGTTTCAGAAGCTATGGCAGAAAATCTTTAAATCTTTAGGCCGTCCAACGCTAGCGGATGTAATCCCAACGTCGGATAAACGGTTCGGCCAAAGTAAGAATCGGAATAAGATTTATTAAAGTTGAAACAGGGTGGGTTAAACTATAGAAATTGTGGTATTTTCAATTGCTTTGGTCGTAGATAGGCTATTGACTTTATCGGGATTGGACTCTCCTTATTAATCTAATGAGTGCGTTGTATTTTTTGGTTTGACACCGATGTAGATTTGAATAGATTTTACGCTTGATTCTCAAGATTATTAATGTCATACAATCTTGAGTTTTTACTCTTTAATGAGTGCACATTTATAACTGGAAGATTTGGTGAATCAGAAGTTTGCTATTTTCAGCATATTAATCGCAACTTTTGCAATCACCTTGAATGATGCAATAGTTAAGTTGCTCAGTACAGATTTCCCCCTCCATCAAATTATATTTATTCGCTCTGTTATCGCTTTATCAATCACTCTGTTATTGTTTGTTCCATTTGAAGGTGGGTTGGAAAAGCTCAAAACAAAAAGAATATTCTTTCATGTGGTCAGAGGTTTAGCGATCGTGGGTGCGAATGCAACTTTTTTTGCTGGTTTGGCCGTGTTACCTATTAGTACAGCAGTGGCAGTATTTTTTATTGCTCCAGTGTTAATAACAGCTTTTTCTGCAATTCTTTTGAAAGAACAGGTCAATATTTATCGGTGGCTGGCACTGATTGTTGGATTTTCTGGAGTATTCTTGATTGTTCGACCGGGAACTGGTCATTTTGAATGGACTTATATTTTACCTCTCTTGGCCGCCGTGTTTTATGCCATTATGAATACACTAACCCGAAGTGTAGGAATTACAGAAAGTGCGAGTGCCTTATCGGCTTATGTACAATTTTCGTTTCTTGTGATGTCAATTGGCTTAGGACTTGTTCTCGGCGGCGGTCAATACTACGAACCGGGCCATCCATCAATCGAATTTTTTACCCGGTCATGGATAGTTCCACCCAACGGAATAACATTTTTCTATCTTGGACTTGGAGGAATTTGTTCGGCAGCGGCAGGATTTTTCATTGCTCAAGCATACAGATATGGTGATGCAGGGTTAGTGACTCCGTTTGAGTACACAGCCCTGCTTATGGCAGTATTTTGGGGATTTGTTTTTTGGCATGAAATTCCCGACCTTATTTCTGGTCTTGGTATGGGTTTAATACTCAGCTCTGGAGTTGCTGTATTGTTTCTAGAAACTAAGCCCGATTCAAGAATAACCATCAAAAGGTGGCTAAAGGCAAGGATTCCGTTTTAGGATGAGTTCAAGATGATTCGGTAAATGGGGTTATTGACCACCTTTGAAAACAAACTGCGTATGCCATTCAACATATTCTGGATTGGGACGCTGTTCTTGGTATTGCGGGAGATGGAGTGTAGAATTATTATACTGAGCAAGCCAAATATCATTTGTTCTCACGAAAACCTTATCAGAAACTAACATTACATAATTGTTATCGGAAACAGGCTTTAAGGTATAAGCACCTCGGTCAAAGAGTGTGTGATGTGTTGAACAAAGTGCCAAGCCATTGCAAATCTCATCAGGTCCGGACCAACAATGCGATTTGATGTGTGCTGCCTCCAACGCAAGAGGGGATAAATTTTCATGATCAGATATCCAAACTGAATGGCGACATACGGCGCACTGCTTCGTGTATGCCTCAATGACTTTTTTTCGGAAAATACTACTTCTGACTTTTCGTTCAATTGTTTCTTGACTTTGACCATCTTTGGTTTCTAGAGATTGTAATTCATGCACGGGAACGTGGGCGGCGTCAATTATGTCCTCATGTAATGTTACTGGGAAAAATTTATCCAATAAACTATAAATTAATGAGAGGCCAAATCCGGGGTTGGCACTGATAGCATTGTAATCATCTTCCAAAAGTCCTGCACTTGAGCTGCGATAATATTGCTTGATTGGTTGTCGACCTGTATGAGCAGGAATTAAATCAGTACTTGTATTCCATTCCCAGACTCCATCAAAGGTGAGATACCAATAGGGCATGTCGATTCTTATTTTGGTTTTGAACATAGAAAAAGGACTCAATTCTTTCTCGACAATTTCTTTGTAGTAACTGTAAGGCATTAGCCTTTTAGATGTCGCTTCTAGTTTGGTAACATCTTTGATGAAGTTGTGGGGTAATAGACTTTGTTGCCAAGTGTCTAGACTAAATTGGTCTTGAAGGCATTTGCTTATCGCCCAAATCAGTAAGAGGGGTTTGTGCGGTGACGGGTTGTTGTTTCCACCGTGCGTTTTGATGTTGAGAAACCGGTCAACGATCTTACGTAACTTTTCGTTATTGTCGTATTGTATCATTTTTCTCGGATTCCAAGTGTCAATTCAAAACCATATTGTATATGTGAAAAATTCTATCTAGCATTTCCTAAAATATTTTTATTGTAATTCTTATAAAAACAATTTAATAGAATTTCTTTAATGAACTGCACTAATTAAAACCCAATTCAATTATAATGATTTATCTGGACAATAACGCTACTACACAACCACTACCTGAAGTGGTCAGCGCCGTCGCCAATATTCTAGAACGCTGCTGGGGCAATCCCTCAAGTCCTCATATATTGGGACAGATGGCTTCAGAACAGATTGAAATTGCCCGTAATCAAGTGGCAGCTTTATTAGGATCAGAACCAGCTGAAATCACGTTTACTTCAGGTGCAACTGAAGCGAACGAAGCTGTACTCAAGCATTTTGCAATATGTGGTTACGATCTGATCACATCTGAGGCTGAGCATCCTTCCATCACTAGTTTTTACCAAACCAATTTCCCCTCCAAGATTCATTATATTCCCCTTGATGAAGACGGTAAATGGGAACTTGAAAAGCTTGATAAACTCCCCAAAGTGGGGGGGGGGTAGAAGGGATTATAGCCCCAGTATAATTGCTTTTTCATGGGCTAATGGGGAAACGGGCGTCATCCAAAACGCCAAAAGAATTGCTGTATTTGCCCAAGACATTAACGCGCCCATTCTGGTCGACGCTTCCCAGTATGTTGGAAGGGATAGCCTGACTCTTCCCTTGGAGGGTCAAGCTTACTTTACTTTTTCGGGACATAAAGTTCACGCTCCCAAAGGAGTTGGTGTACTTGTCCAGTTTTGTTCCAATCAGAACAAGGTGGTATCACAGATAGGTGGGGGTCAAGAGTCTGGATTTAGAGGTGGAACCGAGAATGTTCCGGGAATAGTCGGTCTTGGAATAGCATGTTCTCATTGTCAAAAGAACCTACCAAAGATCACGAAACATCTTAGCCTTTTACGGGATAGTTTTGAAGAGAAACTCCTCAATAGGATTCCTGAAATACGCATTAATGGAAAAGAAGTCCATCGCGTTACTAACACGAGCAACATTACCTTCAAAGGCATTGATGCTATGGCCTTAGTGGCTCGGCTTGCCAGTCGGAATATAATCTGCTCGCAAGTATCAGCCTGTTCATCGGGAAGACCGGCACCTTCCGCAACTCTGCTTGCTATGGGTTTAAGTGAAAATGATGCTCATGCTAGCGTCCGCTTCGCTTTCAGCCAAGACAATCAACTTGAAGAAGTTGAAACAGTCGTAGAGGCCGTTCGCGAGGAAGTATTTGAACTGAGAGAGCTGTTCGGGTGATTCTATGAGAATTGTAGGTCATGAAACATTCTACCTCAGACCCAGTTGGCTGACCAAGGGTATCTTCCACCTGAAAGATGGGAATGCAAAACCATTCAATAACCCTGAGGTCGCACATGATTTAGGGGTAGGGCGAAATATGGCTAGGTCCATAGGGTGGTGGCTTCAAGTAACAGGACTCTCGACAATTAACAATAAGAGTAAAAGTACAAAGCTTTCGGCGTTGGGAGAAGTTATCTTTGATAATGATCCATACATGACTCGGCTTGGGACATGGTGGTTGGTCCATGCTTCCTCAATGACCCAAGACACGATACTGAAGTGGCTTTTTTCATTTTCACGAACGTATCGCTTTGAACGTTCGGCATTGATGAGTGAACTATTCCGCGAACTCACGCAGCAAAAAGGAAAAGAACCAGCACAAAAGTCAATTCAAAAGGCGGTCTCTGTCGCATTGAATTCTTATGCAGTAGAGATACCAAGGGTGATAGCTGACCCCGAAACTAATCTGAAATCTCCGCTCTGTCGGCTGAATTTAATCCAATACTTTTCATCGTCCAATTATTATCAGCGTTACAATCCAATGACCGCAACTCCAGAGGCACTTGGAATTTGTCTCAATGGAGGTTGTAACAATCCAGACGACTTGAGTTTCTCCTTCAGAACATCTGATAGGTTGCAATTGTTGCAGGCTGCTTTTGCCTTGGGTCATGACTCCCTATCAATTCACGATTTAGCTTTCCAGGGTCAGAAAATCCTTGGAAATGAGTTCATTGAAGTTGGTTCACTCAACGGTGTAAAAACGGTTCAGTTCAAAGTAATGGATTCCGCGGAATGGGCACGAGAATACTATAATCGAATTCTGTCTGACTTTAGGGCTGTCGCATGAAGTCAATCAGCTTAATTGAGGATAGAAATTCCCCACTTGCCATCAAGCATTACAAGCCGACTCTGTCCTCGCAAGAGGTCATCGAGTCGATAACGGGATGGAGGGGAAGTTGCACAACACACGTCGTAGCTCCCTATGGAACAGGAAAGTCATTTGCGGCCCTTGTTGCTCTTACACTTCTATCAGGGAGCAAAAAAAATAAAAAGCAACTTTTTGAATGTTTGGGGAAGGATAGCAATCTAGCAAATGATCAGGTATTGCGAAGGGGAAAGAGTAAGAATCTAGTGCTGAGCGGACATTGTCCTGATTTAGTTGAAGAACTTTGTCAACAAGCTGGAATAACGCGACAGCCAAATCTTCAATCAGCATTAATTTCAATTCTTAAAGCTCACAAGAACTGTGACCGACTGGCTATCGTTTGGGATGAGTTCGGACATCATCTCCAAACCTTGTCCCGACATCATAACGAAGAGGATCTGATTTTTGTCCAAGAACTAGCAGAATGGGCTGTGAGAAGAAAAAGCCCGGTAGTGACTTTCACAACCCTGATGCATAAGAAGTTCGGTGATTACAATCGCAGTAAATCCTTGAAGGCCATTAATGCTTGGAAGAAAGTTGAGGGGCGCTTTGACACAATTCGGCTTGAAACTGATACTCTAAGTCAATTGGAGTTGATTGCTGACTTAATCAACCACAAGAAGGACCGCTTGTCCAACATCAAAAACTATACAAAACGAGTCAAATCAGCGGGCTTTTTTAACAACATTGAAGATCGTGTACTTGGTAATGTTCTTGAAAGATCAGCCCCTTTAACACCGGCAGCACTTGATACTCTCATTAAGCTCGGCTCAAATGTAGCCCAGAATGAACGGACTATTTCGCATTTTATCCAAGACCGAATTGTTTCTAGACAAGAAACTAATCCAGTGGGCCTATGGGATCTTTATGAATATTTCGCACCTATGCTTGCAAGCGATATCTCAACTGGTGGGACCTACAGAAGATTTCTTGAAGCCGAAACAACGTTGTCCAAGGCGGACTGCGAGATTAGTCGTGAGATTATTAAGTCAATCGCATTGTTGCAAATTGGGAGGGAAACAAGCGCGGTAAAGTTAGCGAAGAAGAAGCTTATTGATTCAGTGTGCCTGGGTACATCTCGAAGTGTAAAACAAACACGAGAAGCGATAGAAAACCTGATCAAAATAGGGTTAATTTTCCATATAAAGCAAATTGATGATATCAGGTTTTGGCATGGAACGGACCATGACATTTCATCCGCGATAGCAGAGGAAGTCGATAAATATTCGTCGCATTTCAATCTTATCAAAAGTCTTGAAGGACTTCACCCTCCAGAACCGCAGTTTTCGGCTCAATACAATTTTGAAAATGCAATCACACGCTATGCTTTGCCCAAGTATGCAAACTGTGCAAACCTACAGGATATTCGTTGGGTCAATCAGCAGGCCGAAATCCATAAGGATGAGGATGCGGTTATGTTTCTTCTTCTTGATTCTGATATACAATCCCTTGATTTGGAAACAATACCAAAAGAATTCCCTTCACATTTCTTAATTGCTGTACCGCATGAGCCATTGGATTTAGCTCCGCATGTGCTTGAAATTAAAGCAATAGAACGGCTTCAATCAAGAAGTGACCTTGTTAATAAAGATCCCTTATTTCTTGAAGCGCTCAAGCTCCATAAAGCAGTTATTAGTAAATTTCTATCGACTGAACTTGATCAAATCCAAAATCCTGACCTTGGTCAAGTGAGCTGGATCTGGAAAGGAAAAATTTACAGATTTGGCACGGAAAACACACCGGATGATGTTTTATCAGATGTGTTTCGGATTCGTTACCCGTCAACACCAATAATTCGGAATGAACAGGTTGTAAGGCGCATTGCTTCTGGTTCTACACTTTCTGCGGTAAAGCGTTGTTGTTTAGCGATACTTGAGCACAGTGGTCAACCTGAACTCGGCTATCATGGTTCAACTTCTGCTGACGCCTCGCTCTTCCGAACAGTGTTTGCTCGAACCGGATTATATGTGTCAACTGAACAGGGCGGAAAATGGGTAACTCCAGATGAAGTCAAGGAGGATAATTTAAGACGTGTGTGGAATGAAATTTCCCAGTTCTTCACACAAAAAAAGAAGCACCCTGTATTTTTTGCTGAATTAGTACAGACCCTCAAGAATCCACCATATGGAATTCGCCAGGGACTATATCCCTTGTTAATTGCCTCAGGTCTCAGAGCATTTGGTCAATCAATTGCAATTTATAGGAAAAACGGTTCCTACCTGACCTATCTTGATGATATTCAGCCGACGTCAATCCTAGCAATTTGTAACAACCCTGGTGACTACTCCCTTCACGTAACTTCTTTGACATCAAGCCAAACTCAAAATCTTGCGGCTTTAGTGGACATCGTATCCAAACATAGGGATGCTCAAGAAAATGACCTCTTTCGTGCCTTTTATGACGGTCTCTATGAATGGAAAAAAGATTTGCCGTTCCTTGCCTTGGAAGCGGATGGATTGAGTTCTGAAACTAAAAAACTGCAACCGTACCTGAGGGATCCTAATTTTGACCCGTTTGATTTCTTTTTGAATCAATATCCAGCAGCCATTGGCGGAAGGATACTAACCAAACGGTGCGTTGAGAAATTCAAAACAGCACTGACCGAAATTGAAGGAACAAAGCACCAGATTAACGACTGGGCAATCAATGAAACCCAGCGACAATTCAACCAACATTTGGCGGGTGAATCTAAATCATTATTGGATGCAGCAGAGACATGGGCCAGAATGATTGCTTGTTCTAACCAATCATTAAGCGGATTTGGTCAGATTGAAAAAGGGATATTGAATCGATCCAAGAATGCTTCAAAATTTCTCAATGGAGAACTGGGGTTTGTGTCGGCGATTAGCACCATTCTCATTGGAAAGATACCCGAACAATGGATTGCTGAAGACAAAAAACACTTCGCTGTAGAATTGCACAAGGTTCTGAACTCAATAGGAAGCAGTATTCTCAGCCAAAATAACGCCGCCCCAGTCGCCTTCATTAAAAATCACATTGCAATATTGTTTGAGGGTTTAAGCAAGTCAATGGGTTCAACTCAGCTCAAAGAAATCATTGATGACATTTACAAGGAAAGTTCAAGACTATGACGACAGTTCAAGAGTCAGTAAAAGATAGTAATAGACGGCATGTTATTCCTCTCAGCGGGGGAAAAGACTCGACAGCCCTAGCCGTTTATATGATTGAAAATCACTCAAACCTTCCCCTCGAGTTTATCTTTACTGATACGGGCGCTGAGCTCCCTGAGACGTACAGTTATCTAAACCGCTTTGAAGCGATATTTGGGGTGACCATAAACCGCTATACTGCCTTGGATATGCCGAATATCAATGTTCGCTCTAAAGGAGGAAAGCGTATACCGTTTGATGTTGTATTGAATGAGATTTTCGCAGGTTTTTTACCTAATCCCCAAGCACGATGGTGTACTCGAGTTTTGAAAATCCAACCTTTTGAACAATTCATCGGTAGTGATGAAGCCTATTCCTATATTGGTATTCGTGCTGACGAGAATAGAAAGGGGTACGTCGGGAAAGGTAATCCCAAAGATTCAGGCAATAAACCCGTGAAGATTTCCGACAAGAACAACATTATTCCTGTTTACCCTCTTAAGGATATCGGGTACGGTTTGGCCGAGGTCAAATCGCTATTGGAGAAAAGTGGTCTCGGCTTGCCTCCTTACTATGAGTGGCGTTCAAGGTCAGGGTGCTATTTCTGCTTCTATCAGCAAATCGGTGAATGGCAAAGACTTAAAGCTCGGTATCCCGACCTGTTTGAATCAGCCAAAAAATACGAAACAGTCAAGCCAAGTGGCAAAAAATACACTTGGGTCAATGGGCGCTCACTTAAGGATATTGAGAACCTGAAAACTCAATATCCCTTAAGCCAAGCCGAAGAGGAGGATGGCTGTGCAATATGCCATTTGTAAGTAATGCGTGATAACCCAATAGTAGAATTTCTGGCTTCGTACGGGCCTAACCCCGCGGCGAACAATATGTATGACGAGTTTGTTACTCAGGCAGAAAAACAGACACAATGTGCTCCCTTGGTCTTCAGCCAACCATTGGTTGAGAAAATGATCAAGTCGCTACGCCAAAACCCTAAAACGATCATCTTAACGGGAACAGCTGGGGACGGTAAAACCTATACAGTTCGGAAGTTTGTGGAAAAGATTACTGGCCAAGCTCCTCGTTGGAAGAACACCCAAAGGATTTACGAATTGAAGCACTGGTCTCTTCCCTACGGTGGAGTGAAAATAATCAAGGACTTGAGCGAGTTTAAGGAATCTCAAAAGAATGAAATTTTCCCAAAGATAAGAGACGCACTCAATGGAAATAGCCCAGAAATTTTCATCATTTGTGTCAATGACGGGCATTTACTTAAGTTCTTCCGAGACCAAAATGAGAATGAAATCAAGGATAAATTGAGCATTATGCTTCAGAGGGATTATGAAGAGCACCCTGATCTTGATACTTACATGTTCAATCTCTCCAGAAGGTCGCATGCCGAGTCATTTCACGAAATTGTTGATGAAGTTGTCAACCACGACAGTTGGCAAAATTGTGCAGGGTGTGCGTACATGGATAATCAATCAAACCCCTGTCCTATTCGATACAATCGGAAAATATTACAGCAAAAGGGTAGTGATTCAATGCGTCAGAGACTCATTGATTTGATCCGCATGGCTGCGGCCGATGAACGACACCTTTCGATTAGGCATCTCATTATGTTAACAGTTAACATCCTGCTAGGTGACTCTCATTCGGGTAATGGTCTTCTCACCTGTAGGAAGGCGAGGGCAAGAGCAAGTGAAGATAATTATGAGTATACAAACCCCTATGCCAACGTATTTGGAGAAAATTTAAAAGAGAGTGACCGAAAGCAGTATGGAGTTTTCAGTGTCCTTGGTGAATTTCAAGTGGGCTATGAAACGAACAACTACTTTGACCATGCCCTGCTTGATGAAAACAACGATAAAAACTTACCCCAATGTGAGATATACAGTGGGAGGATTTTTGCCAATATTCGCAGTTCTTACCTAGCAAATCGATCTCAATACTCTAAGTTCAATAAAAGCTTAATCAACCAAAGGCGCCGTTTATTTTTCTCGCTTGACCCCAATGATAAAAGGGCAATCAATAATTCTCAACGCAATCCTTGGAATCTCTCACTGTATAAGCATGGGTATTGCTACACAGCTATTTTAGATACTCTACACAATGATTTAGAAATTGACAAGCATCATAAACAGCAACTGCTGCTTGGATTAAACCGAATGATGACTGGTATGTTGACTGACACAAGTGATCGGTTATGGATTACTGAACCTAATGGGGTTTTTCAGGGTCGATCTCAGCCAATACTTGCCGCTCTAGTTGGTTCTGAAGAGAATTTCACTATAAAACTTGAAAAGCAGTACTCCACCGACACAGGGAAACCGCCATTATTCAAAATTTATGAGAAATCATCAACCAAAGAATGCATTACTCTAGCTCTTAGACCCACAATTCTAGAATGCCTCTACCGGGTGGCTGAAGGATCCCTACCGGCGAGTTTTTCCATGGAGTGTAAGCGAGAAGTTGAAGAAATCCGCATTCGAGCAACGACTATTAATCGGTCATCTCCCAAATTGATCTCAATGGAAAAAGGTGATTTGAGGAAAAACACTATCAAAATTCTTTCAGGAGAAGAAGAATGGTGATGGATTATGCCCAAGCTAGCTCTAAGCGACTTAATGTTGAAGATGATGGCATATTTAGTTCCGTTCAAATGCGAGTTCAAGAATATATGTATGGTCATCGGATACTTAACGAGCAGGTGCCATATATGATTGTACTTGAAGCATTAACCGTCTATGCCTCAAAGAAGCGTGGCTCAACAATTGTGAGTTCAGGATATCATGAAAAATTCATTTACGAAGTTCCCTATAGGGAAAAGTTAAGATTTTTACTTTTTCAAGATCGCAATCTTGAACAGATAATTTCCGACACAAAGATACCACTTTCCTATAAATTTAAAAGTTGGAAAGAATCTGTGAATAAGCAGTATCAGCCATCGATCGAAAATAATAAAGCGTTTGACTACCTAGAAGAAATATTTGATAGCCTCCATAACGTGCATCAAGCTGTAAAACTTCTGAAGTCTATGGAACTTGACATTATCAACAGCCGTCGGTGGACATCTAGATTCTTATCAGTGTCAGGTCCAGACATGATTCTACCTGATTTTAATATAAAAGGTAATAATTGGAGTTACGATAGAAGATTTTTTGCTCGCGGTGGTGAACTCATCTACCTGATGCTAAACAGGTCAAGTCACGCAAAACGAGTTAAGAAGCTGATTGAGGATACATTTTTAAATAAAGATGATCAAATAAACAAAATCGCGCGTATATTGTCAGGTCAGCAAGAAGACAAAAAGAGTGATCTAACCAGCGATAGCAAGAGCGAACCGTCAGATTCGCAAGAAAACAATAAAATCAATAGTTCACAAACAACAATAGGTTACTTGCCCTATCATTATCATGAGTCTTACGACTTAATCGCAAGTGACTGGTGTAAAATCTTGGAAAGCCAGTTGCCAAAACAACTTAAATTTGAACCACTGTTTCGAATTACCGGTATCAATTTACTTGGATATCTAATAGCAAGAACAAAAGCAATACGGGGTGCTGAAGAACCCACTTACATAATTGCAGACCTAACTGATGGCGAAAATCGGAAAATCCGTGAGGCAGCAAAAACTAACTTTAACCAGCACCGATTTGAAGCCCAGAATGCCGTCAAATGCTATATTGAAATTATATTGTCTGAAAATGACCGTTGGAAGAGTTCACTTGAATCCAATAATATTGGTGAAGCTAAGAAGGCGATAAAAGATTGTTTTTACACCAAAGAATTGGAAGAAAAAGCAGAATCAGTTGAAAAACTCAAAGATGATTTTGTTAATCTCGCCAACAAACGTTCCAGAAACAACATCAATGATTACCTACTTCCCCTCTCAAGGAATTCAGGCCTCGTTACTACTCGCCAAGGTATAGGGCCATGGTTTGCAATTGACGACAAACTGTTGGTTGCACTTGTGCTTGCAAGCGTTGACGAAGCAGTTGAGTTACAGGATTTTTTAGCTTGCCTTCATAAGAAATATGGACTGATTATCGGTCCTGTTGAAGCCCGCAAGGCATTCGGAGAAATACGGACCGAAGCGTATAACACTAATCTTGTCGCATTAGAGAAGCGCTTGACCCAGCTTTCCTTGACAAAAAGGCTATCAGACGATTGTGCATTTGTCATGAACCCATACACACCCAAAAAAGAATATGATTAACTCAGAAAATAATTCGACGGTTAAACCGGATAATCTCATCGGATTAGTCGTCTGGAAATATGTCAAAAAAGTTGCAGAAGAGACACCCGCCCATGAGCGTCTTTTCTTTATGCTTACAGATCTTGAGGCCAAATCTCTCCTCGAAATCATAGAAAGCGTTCCCGAAGAAATTGAAGGAAGAAGTATCCTACTTAAAATACATACTCAAGCGGTCAATGAATTTGATGTATCCCACAATTTTCTTACGGAGGAGTCGCCTACTCATTTTCGGCATAACAACCAAGCCAATGTGATTCTATATGCAGCACCAAGTGCCATAATCGAAAGTGTTGGTGCAGGATTGGGGACTGTTTCAAAAATAAATGAATCCAAGATCGTGGAACAAACCAATGAATGGCTAGAATTTCTCAATGAGACTAATGAGCAAAATAGCTATCTCAGGGCAGTTCTAAAAGGATTGGGTGAATCCAAGGAGTATTTAAATCTCCAGATGTGGGTTGATTTCGTGAACATGATACGTGACCAAGGTTTCGTTTCGCCCGTTGATATCCGCGTCAAAAAAGCTTTACCAGCTTTGAGAATTCCACAAGATGGTATCAAAAAACTTCCTAAATTTAATCGGACTGACAAATGGAAGGAAAAAGATAAGTTATTTAAGTCTGCCTTCACGGAAGCCAAAAACGGTCCAGGTAACTACGCGTCACTATTAATACCTAGACGGCTTGAGCGAGTTGATGTTAACGAAATAAGAAAAAATGTGGAAGACTTTCCACATGAAGATGATGAAAAGATCATTGACCAACTAAATACAATAACGGCATTATTAGACGACGCAAACAATATCCAACCTAATGGGTGGAGGCCTTCTCAGGAGAACTTTTGTAAGAAGGTATCGTGGGAACGAGTCGGTGCAAGGGTATTTGAAGGGAGTCGCAATACGAAATCTCCAAAAATAGGAGAGCGTACCAAAGAATTTATTGAAGGTGATTACCATGATGAGGTGACTGAGGAGGATAAAGAAGTACTCAATAATATGCTTGATAATCCACCAAGCCCTAAGGAAACTGAAATTGAATTCTTCAATTGTTGGGGCGAACGTCTCGCTACGAATATCAGCTTGTTCAATGCTTGGCAGAAGCGATTGTTCTTAAAAGAGAAATCAGGACGAGATCTTTTATCTGCATTTTTTGCTGGTTTTGAATCCTTGGTTCTTGAAGCAAGTGATATTCTTGGGAAATTAGAGAATCCAACGATTATTGTTCGCGTAACAAAACACAATAAGGCAACCTTTTGGCAAGGTTTGGATAAGGAAACTCAGAAACTCTTTAGATTTGAATTGAGCAGTATGAGCGGGCTATTTGAAGACGTGGTCACTTGGGATATTGACGCGGCATTCAATGTTGAAGCTCATAGAGTTGAAAAAAAGAAAGACTCAAAAAAGATAGATCTCGTCCTTTATCTCGTAGACCGTAGCGAACTAAAGAAGCATCTCAAATCTAACACTATAGAAGCGTCCGTACCGAGAGTAAAAACAACTTGGCAACCATTTTCAAACGTGAGTGCTGAACCAATTACCCTAGCTCTTGTCGATGATATTGCCGACCTTGCTACGGCTGCACAAGAAGGTAAGAGTGTATTTCGTGATCTAACATTCCAAGCAATACATCAAGGAGATAGCACCAAACTGCTACCAGTAAGCCTTGATAATCGGAATACATTTCAAGATGTTTGTGGCAACGAAAAAGGAAAACTTTTTGACCCATTGAAAGCACCAGAACAAGACTTGATAGCAGAAATAAAAAATGAAACAAACAACCTTGTGAAAGATGATGAATTGACCCATCAGGGGGCAGAAAATCTTCGTAATGTTTTTGATAACTTTGAAGTAAAATACAAAACAATGGTTATGGATCTTAATGCTTCCGTAAAAGAGTGCTTCACATCAACAAGCATTATTGAGCAAGTAGAAGCTTTCCGGGAAATGTGTCAAGCATGTCGAGGAATTGATACCTATAAAGGTAAAACACTTCGCTCACTCATATCCAAGCTATGTGTGATTGCAACTAATGACCCACATCCCATTGCAATTATTCCAGCTTGGCATCCTCTGCGATTGGCCGAAAGACGTGAAAAAATTACTTTTTTGGTAGATTATGTGAGTGAGGTTCTTTCATCTCCCGACGCGAAAAAATCAAACTTAAGAATTGCTTTTGAAGAAAAGAGCCAGTTCTGGATAAAATGGGTATATCCAGAAGTTGCGTACATCAAAGATGAAGAAATAATTGCGTCCGCTGACCTCGGTGGATATAGCCTGATGGTACCAACCCATAGAGATGTAAAAATCAGGGAGGAGTTGCTTGAGAAAACGGCACGAAAAGCCGCAGACTGCTTTGTCAAAGGGGTAGATAATTATCTCATAATCCATCCTCATCAAGCATCGCAACTCACCGCAGCAATTTATGAATCCAACACTAAGTCCTTGCCTCATGAGATTGCCAAGCAATTCAGCAGTAAACTTGATGACAGAAGTGATTTGCGCTGTGAACTTGTAATTTCTCATCCAAATTTGGAGCGGATGCGGGAGATTTATGAACAACAGAACCTTCTCCTTGAAACTGAAAG
Source organism: Rhodobacteraceae bacterium bin131 (assembly GCA_002239085.1). Lineage (GTDB taxonomy): Bacteria > Pseudomonadota > Alphaproteobacteria > Rhodobacterales > Rhodobacteraceae > MPNP01. The sequence continues at coordinate 17,710 of MPNP01000034.1, forward strand.
AATCAGTGAAACAGTTAGAGGATTTTTGTCTCGCCTCAGGGTTGATGTCAAACCCCTACAAGAAGTCCCTTCAGGAAATAAACCAGCGATAGATCTTGTTCTTTTACATGAAGTTGTAAGCAACAAGGCCAGACTTACTTGGAAGGAAGAAAAATGCCCTGATACTCTATTTGCTGAAACTAAATCCAAACCAATCCCAAGCCTTCTGAGACGAATGATAACTCCTAAAACAGAAGATCGGGTAGGTGTTTACATTACACTTCCAAACACTCCCCGGTTTGTCGCTGAATTCAATAACCTGCTTTATGAACTTTCCGAGGGTTTCCTGAAAGAGGGATTTGATGGTTTGCTTCTTCGCGAAGTTAGCTCAGATGATACAAAAATTAGAGAAATCATAGAAACCGCACATCGACTTGGTGAGTGGGTCATCACCTATGACAGCATCGTAAGCAAGACACTTTATGAGAGAACTGGAGTTAAAATTATCAGTGATGAATCATTGCCAGGGTCTGAGGGGAGAATTATCATCAGCACTTGCCAAGAGGATGAGTACTTAAAGAGAAAGATAGCGAACGAACTTGTTGACTCATGTGAATTCAGTCAGGAAGAGGCGATGCAGGCCACAGATGGCATAATTGATGAGGTTCTACAGATTTCGGGTAAGAAGATTCTTTCGGCTGCATCCGTGGAAAACGCAACCAAGGAAATTATTGGATTTGCGGTGATGAAGTTGCATATGGAGAGAGCAATTCAAGCGGAATTTAATTCTAAGCCAATATGGATTTCGCTTGATGACCACAGAAGTTGGTTTATTGAGAAAACTGGAGAGATTGCTGACGCAATTGCCGTTTACATTAAGTATAACCACGGGGATATTAAAATTTACCTCCAAGTTGGTGAGGCAAAGTATGTTGGACGGGAAGCCAAGAGTGAAACGGTTAAAAAAGCCAAAAAGCAACTTCAATACACCACGGATTGGCTTAAGCAATATTATATTGATAATCAAGACGAGGTTTCGTTTAAAGGTTATTGTTCAAGACTAGCAGAACTTCTAAGCAACAGAGATGCAATTACAGAACAATTAGAAATTCTTGTTGACCGAACGATATTTTTCGACAAACTGCGAAAAGGTGAGGTGGAATTTTTTCTCTGCGGAGAAGGGGTTGTGTGTTTACATGATGAACACGAATCTTTACCAATGCCAATTAATCGTGAGGAAGACCGTGAGTATATTAGATGTCACGAAATCAACACTTTATCACTAATACGGTATATTCAATCCCTTGAACCAGGTGACAAAGCCGAACTTTCCCCAATTGAAGGGCTTGAGGTCATAGAATGGTATTCAAAAGACTCTTCGCCATTCCCTGAACAAAATAAATCCAATGGTAATTCTACTGACCCCGATCAACCCAATGGAGAGTCCACTGATGATTCAACGGTAGTGGAAATTAGCCAGCTAGAGGAAAATAATTCTGCTGACTCCGGTCAAACCAAAGTAGAGGCCGCTGATGACCCAACGGTAGTGGAAATTAAACAGCCAGAGGATAATAATCCGAAGTCCACCGAAGAGGTTGACCGTAATGAATTTATTCCAACAGGATTTTATGAACTCCTAAATGAATTTTCTTCTGATGAAACCAACACAGTCAATGATGAAAATTCCCGAGTTTGGGGTGAAAAAATTGCAATCGAAATGCAAAGGGCATTAAGCCATTTTGATATGCAAGCCGAGTTTTATGATAAGAAATTTGAACTCACTCCCAATGGAGCCCTCATCTTTTTTAGAGGGCACCATAGCCTAACCGTGAGCAAAATCAAAAAGCGAACGAGCGAACTCTTAACCACCTACGGCATAGACGTATCCTATCTTCAGCCTGGCAGAGGGTTCATCGGAGTATTTATCAAGCGTGAAGTTAGATTGAAAGTTCCCTTGGCTTCTACTTGGCTCAATGCTGATTGGTCTGACCGAGAACAAGGAATATGTACTTCCTTTATCCTTGGAATGAGAGAGGATAACGGGGACTTGTTGTACTTGAATTTTGCTGAAAATTACAAGAACTATAATACACATGCACCTCACACACTGATTGCTGGAGAAACCGGTAGTGGTAAAGGCGTGCTAATCCAGAATCTTCTCCTTCAAATGATAGCGTTTAACGACCCTAAGCACGCTGACCTAATACTTATAGATCCTAAACAGGGTGTTGACTTTATGTGGTTAGAGGGTGCACCTCAAATGAAACAACCCATAATTACAGATATCGCTGAGGCTGAGAAAATCCTAAATGAATTGGTGATTGAAATGGATAAAAGATATCGCCTTTTTGCTAATACCGCCACCGCAAACATTACTGAATACAACGCGAAAGTTGAATTTGAAAAGAGACTATCAAGAATATTCCTTGTACATGATGAGTTGGGTTCTTGGATGGCTGAAAGTAATGAATATAAAAACGTAATTCTTTCTTCAGTTGCGAGTCTTGGGATGAAGGCAAGGGCAGCTGGAATACATTTGGTATTAATTACGCAACGAGCAGATGTTGATGCAGTACCAGGTAAGCTAAGAGATAACTGCGGGAACCGACTTTGTCTCAAAGTTCAGAACTCACAAGGTTCAAAAATGGTATTAAACAAGACTGGAGCAGAGACTTTGCTTGGAAAGGGTCATATGGCATGTGAACTGGGAAATGAGAATGTTCCAGCAGGTCAAGAATTTTTCATTGTTCAAGTTCCTTTTGCCTCAAATGATCAGCTGCAAAAGCTTGCCTCGGTAGCCAAAAACTACTGGCAAGGATAATAATCCTAATTCCAAAGAGTGATAAAGCCTGAACTTCACAAATAAAATGATGTAATAATTTTCTTTACATACCTATTATAAGGGGATTTAGGCTCTATTCAATGTGACCGTTTGGTGCGCCAATCATGGTAACGCTCTAATTCAGACGCACTACTTGCTGGATAAATCTCAGTATTGCAAATTTGAAATATCCGAAAATTCAATTTGGTTGGTACAGTTGCCGCGTTATTTGACTGTCAACTTGATTAACGCTAAAAATAACTGACTTAAAAAACTTCTGATGTTATACGTTATAGTGGATAGTGAATTCTTACATATATACAGATTGTTCAAATGAAAATATTACCATTCTTTGACCTAGGAAGTGATCATGCCTAACGATGCATCAGAATGTCATTTCATTGGTCCGATGGGTTCGGAATTCTGGCAGATCAAAGTGCCACCCGAAGCTGTACCCTTAATGGCTCAGAAAATGAATTGGAATGAGCTGGGACGTCGGGTTTTGTTTGATGCCCAAGCCGGTATCATCTCTTGGATGAACCCTTCGGGGCCGCATGAGGGACTGGCTGCGGCCACCGACAAGATTGTGCTTGCAGCCGAAGAATTTATTTCTGGAAGAGTCACTGATATGCGGGGAATGCGCTGGAAAGAACCTCATGAACCCGACAACGTGGGAGTTGAGGCCGATGCCTCTTTTTACATCGGTGCAAAGGCCAAGGAGTGGTATTTAATTGCTCAGACCAAGGGAGACAAGGCCTTGGAGGAATACGAAATTTACACACCACCTGACCTTGTTGTTGAAGTTGAGGTCACTCATTTGGACAAAGGAAAACCTGACCGTTATGCCGGTCTCGGAGTACGTGAGATGTGGCAGACCACTCGCCGTCAGATCTCAGGGTCGGTTCAAATTGAAGTTATCTTGCTGGATTTACAGGCTCAAGATGGACCAAAGCGGATTGACAATTCAATTGTCCTTCCAGGGCTCAATTCAGCCAACCTGAATAAAATCTACCACGTAGCCCGATACGGGACTACTGATGAACTTCGGACCTTGCTTGATGTGGAGATGGTTGCTTCTAATCCAGTAAAAAATACTTAATCACCAACTTCTTAAACCTACCTATTACGATTTGAACGTACTACGTAATCGTCATATCCTCCGATATCCCTTGCGTTAATGACCCGTTGCAAGGACTCCATTTTGCCACGATATAACGGCTTCAGCAATCACCAATGAACCGCCCCATAGAGGCCTTTCTTTCCAAAAAAGTACACCCTTTCCTCTCATTTGACCGTGTCTGATTTGAGCACTTGGATCTCATACGATACCGCACGGAATAATGGTCCAGGCTTCCGAATATCTTTACTCGTATTAAACCGGCCTATACGACCACTTGCCATGAGCCAAGCACTCGGGTATTGATAGTGTCTGTCAGAAAATCGGGTGTGTCTTACCGACACTCGCTACTATTGAAAGAGAAACGTTGTCAGATTATACCCGATTCTCAGCAATTGGGAACAGGAATAATCTGAAAATCATCCCCCGATAGAGATTGGAATAAAGTGGTCAACAACAGCGTTGAACTGTTCGTTCACCAAAGTGTGCTGCAGTGACGTGCCTGTTTTAGACCATTCTGCTACCACAAAGGGATGAGTGTTGCAGTGTCTTGGTCATAGTACAAAGCGGGTTTGCATTGGTTTTTGTTATCATCGCTCTCCCATCAAGAAGTTGCGTGATTTGAATATTGTTGCGAAAACGCAATTTTGAATCATGTCCAGAGCGTGCCAGTGATAAGAGAGTTATGGGGTCATACAAGGGTTATCGGAGTTAACAGTGACTGGGATGATAAAGAACGGTCAAGTGCAAATTGTTTCAGAGAAAGATGTTAATTAAACCAATCACCTTTTGAAAGTCAGGACTTGTGGCACATTGTCAAGAAATAGGTGCTCTTTTAACTTTCTTTAGTTTTTGACATTTATCTCAACCCTCATGGTTAAATGTTGAGCACAGTACGACTATTTAGTGTATATTCAAAACATAAGGAGTAAGTTATGCCCGAGGAATTCAAAGCCAAAGAACTTGAAAACTTTATAGTTGATAGAGACCGGGTTATCAATCCCTTTTTCGTTGGCCGGGAAGCTCTTCAAATGGAAATTGATAAATTAACCAAAAGGATTGCGCAACGTCACCAAGAAAACATCAGTGGAGTTGCCAATGGAATGACGCAAGTCATTTACGGAGCACCTGGGATAGGTAAATCCTCACTATTAGAAAAAATCAGGCAAAACTGCATTGACCAGCTGAACAACGACACACCGGGTCCCAAAACCATTCCGGTTATGCTCAACGGCCCAGAAAACTTATCCTTTGATTATCTTGGTAGACGTATTCATGATACAATATCAGAGCTCCTTCCCTTCTTGACGATTGATGGTGTCAAGAATACTGTTCGAAATACTCTCAAATCATTAGCGAGTGTTTCAGTTGGAGGTTTTTCGCGTGGAATTCACGAAAACACTTCAACCGACCCCATCATTCCCAAGGGACTATCAATCATACTTATGATTGACGAAATCCAAGGGGTGTCCAAGGAGGCTGCTGGTGTTCTTTTACGGCTTCATACTGGCAGTAACGGTTTGCCAATACTACCAATCATGGCTGGGTTATCGACGAGTCCGGACATTCTCTCAGAGCGTAAAATATCGCGTCTTGCCAGTGATTCTGAGCATCCTTTACCTCCCTTAGCCCGTGATGAGATTAAGGAGTCCTTTACCAAGTTTGTGGACTATTTCAATATTGCCTCCACCCCTGAGGTGACCAATAAGTGGTCAGAGCGCATTGTTAATTGGGCGGATGGGTGGCCTAAGCATGTACAAAACGCGCAAGCAGCGGTAGGTGAACAACTCTTGACACATCATGGGGATTTAACAACGGTCAATCCTCGTATTGTTGAGCATCGTGCAGCGGAAATCCGTTGCAAATACTATTTGCAGCGATTTGGGAGGCATGATCATTACCCACAAATCATTGGTGAAATCATGGCTCAACTCGGACCAAATCCGACCCAAGTGTATGATATAGCTATCGCTATAAGTCGCATCGTCAATAAGCCCCACTGGGACCAAACTATCACGACTACCCCTTTGCCAGCACTGAGTTTCAATTACCTTCTGCACCACGGTTTTATTGACACAGACCCTGAAGGTATTGGAAATACTTTTAAATGTCCAATCCCCTCGCTCCAGTCCTTTGCTGTGGCAAAAACAGGAACATCTCTGCATAGTTGTGTGTGTATAGGCGATAAAACTAAAGTCATGAACCAATTAACGCATAGCTCTGATATCAATGCCGTGGATGATTGGGGTCGGACACCCCTCCATTTAAGTGCTCAGAATGACTGGGTTGAGATTACCCAGCTGCTCT
>MPNP01000412.1 GCA_002239085.1 Rhodobacteraceae bacterium bin131
CTGGTTGTTGACAATAAAACGGGTCATAAACGATGACATTCAATCCAAATGCTCTGGCGCGAATGGCAACTTCTTTGCCAACACGCCCATAGCCTATTATCAGCAAATTTTTCCCGTTCAACTCAAGGGCTTGAAGTTTGTCCCAAGCCTCAATGCCACCGTGCTTAATCACTTGGTTGTAATGAACTCCAAACTTTGCCAACGCTAGAATGAGGTAAAAGGTGTGTTCAGCCACGGCAACAGAGTTGACCGCCCCTACAATTGTCAAGGGAATTCCTAGCCGTGTACAAGTCTCGACAGGTATGTTATCATAACCAACGCCATGGCGTGAAACGACCTTGAGCTTTGTCGCAGCCTGCAATACTTTCTCACTCAGAGGGGAAACCCGTATTGTCAAGGCATCCGCATCAATGATTTTGGTCAGGAGGTTTGCCTCAGAGGTGTCCGATATGATTTCAAACGAGATGTCGCTCCGTGCTTCCAAAATTGGCATAGAGGCTGCATGTACAGGTTCAACAATTAGGATTTTAGTCATCGATTTTTGTCTCTTTGCAGAATAATTTCTAGCCGGTCAGTTCATAGCATGCTTAATTGCAACTTCTAGAATACCAAAAAAACTTGGTAGAATTACGCCGTATTAAGTTGGTACTCATCGTCTTCGGCAAGTTGCCTTTGCCACATTGAGTAATATCGTTTGTGGTTTGCGAGGAGCTCTTCATGCGTTCCCCGTTCGACGATAACACCGCGTTCAAGCACAATGATTAAATCAGAGTCAACAATGGTTGAAAGGCGGTGAGCAATGGCGATGACAGTTCGTCCTTTGGACATCTGATTGAAACTGTCCTGAATTTCTTTCTCAGTTTCAGAGTCCAGTGATGAAGTCGCTTCATCTAACAGAACCATGGGCGGATTTTTAAGTAATGCACGAGCAATACCAACCCTTTGCTTCTCACCTCCAGAAAGTTTAAGTCCCCGTTCGCCAACTTGGGTGTCATAGCCTTCTGGTAAGCTTTCCACAAATTCGTTAAGCTGGGCTAATTTTGAAGCCGTAATCACTTGCTCCGATT
>MPNP01000035.1 GCA_002239085.1 Rhodobacteraceae bacterium bin131
GTTGAACGGATTGGTCGTCTCAACCGAGAAGAAGCCAAGCAAGCACTGGTCAAACCTTTTGGTGCTTCTGTTACATTTAGTGACCACGATTTGAATACGGTATTGAACGAAGCTCAGAATTATCCTTACTTCATCCAGCTGTGGGGTTATGCACTCTGGGAAGTATTAGCAAGTACTCAACAAGATTATGTTGGGAAAACTGAAATTGATGCGGCCCGTGTCAAATTTAGTCAGAGAGCCTGGGACCTCTATAATCGGCGAATGCTTGAGCTGAATGCGAACAATATGCTCATTCCCATAACTGAAATGGCATTACGATTAGGGGAAACGCGTCAACCCACTTCCCGTGATTTTGCTGTGACCGCTCAGCGAATTGCTGGGAATAATTCCCTACTTGAGGCCGAAGAGAAGCTACTGCATACAGGGTTTATCTGGCGACCGGTGATGAACCAGTGGGAATATGGAATACCCAGCTTGGCAGCTTATGTCAGTAGAGAGGGCATTTCTGTTGTTCTTAATAAATTTCTTGCAAAAGGGGAAAGGGCCCTACCCGCCCTTAAGGTCGTTGCACAATGTTTTGAACCTCCTGGTGATACCCAGAGGTATATACTGAGGTCGGAATTGGAAGCAGCCCTTACTTCGGAGTTGGGTGGAAACGCTCAAGCAGAAACAGCCACATCCTTTATCAACGATTGTATGGAGATGGGGATATTAGGTTTGTTTTTAAAGACTGAATATATTATTCATTTTGCTCCCTATTTAGTTCAGAAAGTCATTCTTGAAGCCACTCAAAAAGGTCTTTTACCGGCTTAGAATTCTTACCATTCAAACCTTATTCGCACTTCCTCCTCTTGGTGAAACTTGTGCAACCAAAAACAACCCTTACAAAGAATTCTGAACGCTTAGCAGATTAATTACACTTATTGTGAAACGATAAGAAAAAGCAATTGAATACATGTATTCAATTGGTTTATCACCCTCATTACGGGGAACTATCGCCTTCAATTATTGAGTTTGATCGGTCACTTCACAAAGGGTTTCAAGCCAATGCGATGATGACTTTGCTATGCACCCTGACACTACGATATTGTTCTAGTCATAAACGCTGAGGTCTTTGGTACAAGCTAACATGGTCATTGATGAATTTATAATCGAGCTAGAAAAGTCACCAATGCTGAAGTGCTTGTTTGATGATTCACATGTATATGTGTTATCAATGAAGCATAAATTATCGAATTGTAATTGACTTGACCCCTTTAGAATGCTTTAAGTGTTGGATTGAATCAAATTTTGACAATAGAGGTAATTTTGACTTTACCGCAAAAGCCCAATCCCTTTAATCCTGGCTATGGGGAATTACCACCGCTTTTAGCTGGGCGTGATATTGTTCTGAACAGATTACGGCAAAGCTTAATCGCCGTTAAACAACAAGTTCGTCAAGCAACCCCAATTGCACTTATAGGGCCGCGTGGATGTGGCAAAACTGCCTTGCTTGCCTGGATACAGCTGGAAGCAAAAGCATTGAAATTACCTGTCATCATTCTCGACAAACAGGCTTTTGGAAACCTCGATTCACTGCAAAGAAAATTGTATACCCATACCCAGAAGCGCCAGCAATTTAGAGAGTTATTGCTCGGTGGGGAGATAAAGGACCCTATCTTGAACCTTGTGTCATTGAATGCGGGTGACAAGCGTACTTCACAAACGGATGTTCAGGCTATCCTGTTTCTAGAACAGTTATTAAGCAGTATCAACATGAAGGGCTTTATCGTCCTCATTGATGAGGCACATGATATGCCTTCTGAAGTGAGTAAGGTTTTTTATGACGCAGCCCAACAGGTCGCCCAGAGTCTTCCGATACTATTGGTGATTGCAGGAACCCCTGATCTGGAAATGGTTCTCAATCGTTCCCATGCGACTTTCAGCGAACGAATACAAGTTGAACGGATTGGTCGTCTCAACCGAGAAGAAGCCAAGCAAGCCCTTATCAAACCGTTTGGTGCTTCTGTTACATTTAGTGACCACGATTTGAATATGGTACTGAACGAAGCTCAGAATTATCCTTACTTCATCCAGCTGTGGGGTTATGGACTCTGGGAAGTATTAGCAAGTACTCAAAAAGGTTATGTTGGGAAAACTGAAATTGATGCGGCCCGTGTCGAATTTAGTCAGAGAGCCTGGGACCTCTATAATCGGCGAATGCTTGAGCTGGATGTGAACAATATGCTCGTTCCCATAACTGAAATGGCATTACGAATAGGGGAAAAGCGTCAACCTACTTCCGTTGATTTTGCTGTGACCGCTCAGCGAATTGCTGGTAATAATTCCCTACTTGAGGCCGAAGAGAAGCTCATGCATATAAGCTTCATCTGGCAACCGGAGATGAACCAGTGGGAATATGGAATACCCAGCTTGGCAGCTTATGTCAGTAGAGAGGGCATTTCTGTTGTTCTTGATCATTTAATTGTATATGGTTTGTTGACTACTCTTAAGGTAGTTGCTCAATGCTTTGGACCTCCTCCTGATAATCAGACGATTATGTTGAAGTCGGAATTGGAAGCAGCCCTTACTTCAGAGTTAGGTGGAAACTCTCAGGCAGAAATGGCCAAAGACCTAATAACCACTTTGATTGATTTAGGAATATTAGGTTTGGATTTAAGGGGTGAAAATATTCAATTCAATGCTCCCCATTTAGTTCAGAAAGTCATAATTGAAGCCACTCAAAAAGGTCTTTTACCGGCCTAGAATTCTCACCATTCAAACCTCAGTCTCCACTTCCTCCTTTTTGTGAAACTTGTGCAACCAAAAACAACCCTTACTAAGAATTCTGAACGCTTAGCAGATTAATTACACTTATTGTGAAACGATAAGAAAAAAACAATTCAATACATGTATTCAATTGGTTTATCACCCTCATTACGCAGGGTTATCGCATTTAAACTTTTTCAATTTCATTCAGTTGTATTTTGGCCCCTATGATGAGTTCTAGTAGATAGCTATCGTTCCATGCGGCTCGTTTCAACTTGCTGCGCATGGAGGACTTTTTCTGCTCCTTTGCCACGCGTACCATATTGAAGGCCATGCGTCGCATCAAGGCCATATTCTCGGCAGGGCTATCGCATTTAAACATGGAGTGGGTGTCGTTTCTTCCTGGTGTAATTGTAGGCAATAATGATGTGTATTGTTCACCCATACCACGAGATGGTGAAACGGGAGCCTATAAAAATTGTGCGATCCTCATAGATCCAGAGTTTGGAACTGCGTGTGCAAATGTCAAACCTGGGGGTGTGATTACCGGTAATATTGGCTTGCTATTGCTTGTCTGGGGGAACTTCTGACCTCAGTCAGGAAATAAAAAAGTGGTGAATTTCAGAGGTATATGACAACAAAGGAATTCTTTGGGCGTTCCTGGCAATCTGACGAAGAGCTCCTGGACGAATTTATAGCAAAATCCACCCTTTCGGCCAAATTGCTGATAATTCGACCTGGAAACACCAAGGGTGTTGGAAACAGCAAATGCTTCTTTAATATTTTAAAAACCATTACCGGGGTCTTATTGACTACCTTTTCCCCACGGGGAAGTAACAGAGAAGGGTGGTTTCCCTCCCTATCTTTTTTCTCCTACCACGAATCCACAGATGTTTTAAGGATTAAAGTATCAGCTTCCCATATACATTTGCTTACCCTTGTCTCCCCGTACTCAGGATGAGTGGGTCATCTCTTCCAGGTGGGCTTGCATGTAGCTGCGAAGAACTGCGTTGATGCGGGTCTGATAGCCCTTCCCCTGGGTCTTGAAGAAGTCAATGACATCAGCATCCAGACGCAATGATACGGGTTGTTTGGGCTGGGGCATGGTAAACTGGACCCTGGACCAGTCAAAATCCCCCTCATCAGGATCCGGGACCGGCTCAATGCCGGCCTTCTCCTCACGGTGCAGGGCCTCCCAGTCGGTTTTGCCTCTACCCTTGTTCTGGAGCGCTTCCTCCAGGGTCATTCGTGTAATATTTTCCTCGGTCATTTTTTTCTATCCTTCTAGCGCTTGATCCTTTTGGTTGTACCCCTCAAGGTCCAGACCACCATAATCAACAGCCCGTCTAGTTCTCTCCTATGGTAAGCCAACGATCTTCACCCGGATATCTTGATGGGACATGTACCGCTCGGCGGTCATCAACAATACGAATTGTCCTTGTTCAGCCGATGCGGCTATACTCATCTCTCACTGAGACTACCTGAGTAGTTACCTGAAGTATTTAAAGTGAATATTGTATTAAAATCAAGCCGATTAAAATAAAATTTGCTATTTTATGCATACTTCCTACATACTATACTTGGATTGGAAATTTCCCGGTCGGCGAGGGTTCTGGTAAAGCAGAGCCCTTTTGCTTTCTAAGTTCTGGGAAAGTTCTGGAATCATACAACTTATCGCGAATAATTACGTGCAGGTCGCTGTTGTCTGGATGGATTGTTTTATTTGCAATGGGCCTAGCTGTCAGGTCAGCAAGTTGCAATCCTGTTGAATTTACAGATTTTTTGGCAAAAATCGGTAGAAAATCCATAAGTTCATAATCACAATAATATTGATGTAAGGTGTTTTCTCCCTCCTTAATTAGAAGAAATTGGTTTTCAAAATCGTTATCTTCTCTTGCACCCCGTTTCTCAAAGATTACATGAGTGGTTTTACCCTTTTGTTCCTTGCACTTCAGGTACTCCAAAAGCCTCTCCATACAAAATGATAAGGCAATATTATGTGGGTTATAAGTTTACATAAAATAGGAAGCACTTTATTGTTGGATTAAAGCGAATCACTAGAACAACAGAAGTTCCAAGAAAAAATAAGATTGAGGGAAACAATATTTGGAATTATCTAATTTGGAATAAATCGACATCTTCTAAAGTATATTATTCCCTGTAAAATCTACTTGGTGTATACTATATAAATGATTTAGGCTTATCTCATTATTGTTCACAAAAACGATTTGGGTGTTCTAAATATTGCTTACGTTAATTCTTCAAGTATTCAAAGGAAATGAAATGCAAACACAAAATAAAATTTTTGAAGATGTTACGCGACTGATGTCAAATGCTGCCGGAGTTGCTCATGATGCCAAAAAAGAATTCGAAATTGCCATGGGCGGTATTTTTGAAAGAGTCATTGCCAAAAATAATCTCGTCACTCGTGAAGAATTCGATGCTGTACGAGCAATGGCTATTCAATCCCGTGAGGAAAATGAAATCCTTCAGCAAAAAATTGCCGAATTGGAAAAGAAAGTACAACCCGTTAAAAAGACCTGATTATCGCTGGAAAATTATAACTTGACACGGTTTGGTTTGTCAGTTGGCAAACTTTCAAAATTATATCAACATTAATCCTTTACAAAAAGATCATTATGGGATAATTGAACCTTTACAGACAATTTAATTTCAAGCTTAAAAAAATAATATATGGCTTGACCACTAAAAGCGAGCAGTACTATGTCCCAATCAGAATATGACCAATCAGTTGGTTTAAATGAACTATTGTGTTTTTATGAATTTTTAGCCGAAGAAAACGAGTGGCGTTACGAACGAGTCAATAATAACCTCGTTCTCATGGTCATTGAAGGCAACTGGAGGATATATACCTTATCAGTCAGCGTTAACCAACAAAATAAGATCATGCAATTGACTTGCAGTTTTGATCTCAATCCCCGTAAAAATAGAGAAAAAAAACTGTATCAAATCATCAACCGAATCAATCATCGCACACCAAGTGGTACCTTTTTTGTTTGCGATGAATTTGAACAGTGCGTCTTTCGTGACCAGATCCCTTTAATTGCAATGCCACAAATCAAATGGAAAAACTTGTCGGGTTTGCTCAACTACGCCGTAAATAGCTGTGATCAGTATTTTCCCGCAATGCAACTTGTGAATTATGGCGAAGATAATATCGACCTTGCTTTAGCTATGGCAATTACCGAAGTGATGGGAACCGCATAAATCCCAAGACAGACGAAAGCAAAAAATGAAAGATATGGGTTCGCTAACTGTTCTCGGGTGTGGAAAAATGGGAACGGCCCTCCTTGATGGATGGTTAAAAAAAGGACTAAATCCGCAAAAGGTCATCATCTTTGAACCTTTTCCATCCCCTTGGTTAAAGGCACAGCCTATTCGGCTCAACGACGAACCCCTCGGGTGGCGGCCAGATTTTTGCCTCATTGCTGTTAAACCTCAAACTCTCCAAGAAGCTCTTCATCAAATCAAACACTATGGAAATTCAAATACGGTGATTCTTTCCATAGTTGCCGGAAGTAGATTCCAAAGCATAGAAGAATTTCTAGGCCCTCAAACACCGATTATTAGAGCGATGCCCAACACCCCTTCTGCGATTGGCAAGGGTGTATCAGCCTTGGTACGCAATCAAAATGTAACTGATTGCCAGTTTAATAAAGCACAAGATTTGCTGCAAACTGTGGGCGAGACAGTGACTTTGGATGCTGAACCACAACTTGATATAGTGACTGGAATTTCCGGTTCAGGTCCAGCCTATTTATTCCATTTAATGGAGGGTATGATCAAGGTCGGCATCCAAGAAGGGCTAACTCCAGAAGCAAGTAAAACACTCGTAACTAACACGATCATTGGAGCTGGAGAACTCGCCAAACATTCAACCGATTCTCCCGAACAACTCAGAATTAACGTGACATCTCCCAAAGGAACGACCGAAGCTGGACTCGTTCACCTTATGGACGCCGAAAATGGACTTGAGCAACTCATTGGTAAAACAATAAGAGCGGCGATAAATCGCAGCAGACAAATAGGAGAACGTGATGAATGAAATCACCATTGATGCGTTTCTGAACGTTGATATTCGAGTCGGTCAAATTGTACAGGCTGAACCCTACCCAGAAGCTCGAAAACCGGCCTATAAAATTTGGGTCGATTTTGGCGATACCATCGGAATCCGCAAAAGCTCTGCCCAAATTACACAAAACTATTCTCTGGAAGAGTTGGTTGGACGACAGGTCATGGCCGTTGTAAATTTTCCCCCGCGGCAAATTGGAAAATTTATGTCAGAAATTCTCATACTGGGTGTTCCAGACGAAAATAATGAAGTAGTCCTACTGAAACCCGAACGTGATGTTCCTCTTGGCGGAAGGATGTATTAATGACTAAAACCAAGGTCCTTGTTTCACGATTACTTCCACCCCGAGTTATGTCTGAGGCACAGCAACGCTTCCAGCTCACACAACGTCAAATACCTGCCCCCATGAAGCAAGATGAAGCGATTAGAAGCCTTGAAACTTTTGACGCAATTATTCCTACATTGGGCGATGATTTTAGTTCCCAAACCTTTAATCAGGTTGACAATTTACAGTGCCGAATATTGGCCAATTTTGGTGCGGGATATAATCACATTGATATTGCTGCTGCCCAAAAACGTGGTATTGTCGTCTCGAACACTCCCGGGGCAGTAACCGATGCAACAGCTGACATCACCTTGGCCTTAATTTTGATGACCGCCAGACGGACTGCTGAAGGTGATCGGCTTGTCAGAGCCGATCAATGGACCGGCTGGCATCCGACTCAGATGCTTGGCACACAGGTAAGTGGTCAAACTTTGGGAATCATCGGAATGGGGAATATTGGTAAAGCAATCGCATTGCGGTGTCAAGCTGGATTTGGCATGAAAGTTGTCTTTTTTAACCGTTCATTAGTTTCCAATCCAGGGGTAATTGCCGAGCAGCTGAATTCGGCCGAAGATGTCGCCAATAGAGCTGATTTTGTTGTGATTGCCGTGCGCGGAGGAGCCAGCTCCTATCATCTTGTTTCAGAAAAATTGTTGGGAGCAATGCGTTCTGATGCTATTTTAATCAATATATCGCGTGGCGATGTCGTTGATGAAAAAGCCCTGATCAAGGCACTCAAGGCAAAACAGATAGCCGGTGCCGGGTTAGACGTCTATGAATTTGAACCAAAAGTTCCTAAAGAACTCAAGACCATGGATAATGTTGTTTTGCTACCCCATCTTGGTACTTCGGTACTTAAAGTCAGAGAAGAAATGGGGATGATGGCACTTGATAATCTTTCGGCTTTTTTCGCTACCGGAAAGCCACCCAATCAAGTGGTGTAATAGATCAATTGACAAAAGGTTTTGGATTGGCAAGATAGTCCAACGATTGAAGACTTCGCACTGTTGGCTTTTTGCCTTGGTTGCATTGCAATGCTTGGGTAAGAGTGTAAGCAGCCGCTGTGGTTGTAAAGTAGGGAATGTTCTGGGCCACTGCAAGCGCTCGCATTTCCCGGCTATCTTTGATTGTTTCTACACCATCAGTCGTGTTCATGATCATTGCAACTTCGCCATTAAGTATGAGGTCAATGATGTTGGGTCTCGTTTCATGCACTTTGTTAACCAAAGTACATGCAACACCATGACGCGATAGAAAAAATTGGGTTCCCTTGGTAGCAACAATGTCATAGCCCAATTGAAGCAATGTTTGGGCAACCTGAATAAATCGAGGAGTCTTATCCGCATCCTTGATAGAAATAAATGTATTTCCCTGCAGAGGAATATTGATTCCCGCTCCTTGTTGAGCTTTGAAGAAGGCCGCTTCAAAGCTCGTATCAAGTCCCATAACTTCCCCCGTTGAACGCATTTCGGGACCGAGTAAACAATCTACACCTGAAAATCGCTTAAATGGAAACACGGCCTCTTTGACCCCAAAGTATGAATTGCTTGTCAAATTAAGTTGGAAACTCTCTAATTCTTCACCGACCATAACACGTGAAGCAATCGAAGCAATCGGGGTTCCAATTACCTTAGCAACAAAGGGAACGGTTCGTGATGCTCGTGGGTTCACCTCTAGGACAAAAATATCCTCACCTTGAACCGCGAATTGAACATTCATTAGGCCAGTGACATGTAATGCTTTGGCCATTTTCCTTGTTTGTTCCTTAAGCTGGCTTATAATACCGGAATGTAAGGTATGTGGGGGAATGACACAAGCACTATCACCCGAATGAATGCCAGCTAACTCAATATGTTCCATAATTCCCGCAATATAGGCTCCGCTTTGATTGGCGACAGCATCCACATCAACTTCTGTTGCATCCGGTAAAAACTTATCAATGAGAACCGGATTAGTTCCTGAAGCGATAACGGCTTGATTCATATATCGATGCAACTGCTGTGAGTCATGGACAATCTCCATAGCTCTCCCTCCGAGAACATATGATGGTCGAATCACCACTGGATATCCAATTCTGTTGGCAATCTGTTCGGCTTCTTTTACTCCCCAAGCCGTATCATTTTCCGGCTGTCGTAAGTTCAGATTCTCCAATAGCTTCTTAAACCGGTCCCGATCTTCAGCTAAATCAATAGATTGCGGCGAAGTTCCCAAGATTCGAAATCCTTCTTGTTCAAGGTCATTGGCTAACTTTAAAGGAGTTTGACCACCAAATTGGACAATGATTCCAACAAGGGTTCCATTTGCCGCTTCGGTATTCAGGATTTCTATGACATTCTCAAGGCGCAGGGGTTCAAAATATAATCGGTCGGAGGTGTCATAATCAGTTGATACGGTCTCCGGGTTGCAGTTAATCATAATGGTTTCATAACCGGCTTTGGCTAAGGCCAGACAAGCATGGCAGCAGCAATAATCAAACTCAATCCCTTGCCCAATGCGATTTGGCCCCCCTCCCAGGACGACGATTTTCTTTTTGTCTGTCGGCCAACTTTCACATTGCCTGCCCTTTAAATTGTCCTCCTCATAGCTGGAATACATGTAAGGGGTTAAAGCGTCAAATTCGGCTGCACACGTGTCAATTCTTTTGAACACAGGAGTGATCTTTAGTTGATGTCTGGCTTGACGAACTTCGGTCTCTTTCAGGCTACATAATCGGGCCAGTCGGGTATCAGTAAAGCCCATCATCTTGAGGGCCCTAAACTGCTTTGTATTCTGTGGCAATCCCTCTGATTTAAGCCAATTTTCGGCAATAACAATCTCACGAATACGATCCAGAAACCAATGGTCGAACGCCGTGATTCTATTGATTTCTTCATTTGTCAATCCGAACCGCATAGCTTGGGCAATGAGGCGAATGCGATCGGGTGAGCGCTTGGATAGAGCGCGGTAGATGGCTCCTTTTTCCGGGGCATCGGGAATATCGATCTCATCCAACCCATCTAATCCGGTTTCCAAACTGGCTAAAGCTTTCTGAAGACTCTCGTGAAAACTTCGGCCAATGGCCATGGCTTCACCCACTGATTTCATTGCTGTATTCAGTTCGTCATCGGCATCAGGGAATTTTTCAAAAGCGAAACGCGGAATTTTGGTCACAATATAATCAATCGTTGGCTCAAATGAGGCCGGCGTGATTTGGGTGATATCATTTGCCAATTCATCTAAAGTGTAGCCAATGGCTAATTTTGCGGCAACTTTAGCTATGGGAAATCCAGTCGCCTTGGAAGCAAGAGCTGAAGAACGCGAAACACGGGGGTTCATTTCGATGATAACCATACGCCCATCTTGGGGATTTACGGCCCATTGAACATTTGATCCACCGGTTTCTACACCGATTTCTCTAAGGACTTTGATTGAACCATTGCGCATCCGCTGATATTCTTTATCGGTGAGCGTTAAAGCCGGTGCAACGGTGACTGAATCGCCTGTATGGACGCCCATGGGGTCAATATTCTCAATGGAACAGACGATAATTACGTTGTCCTTTGTATCACGAACGACTTCCATTTCGTATTCTTTCCAGCCAAGTAGGCTTTCATCAATCAAGATTTGATGCACGGGTGAAGCCGCCAATCCCGCAAGGCAAAGCGCTTCAAAATCACTTTTGTTATAAGCGATTCCCCCGCCGGTGCCACCGAGTGTAAAGGCCGGGCGAATGATTGACGGAAGCCCGACTAAATTGAGAGCTTCTTTGGCTTCGTCAAGAGAATTAGCAACCGCCGAATTGGGACTTTCAAGCCCAATCCTATTCATAGCCTCGCGAAATAAAAAACGATCTTCAGCTTTATTGATTGCTTCCCGACTGGCCCCTATTAATTTAACTCCATATTCGGCAAGTGTTCCGTTCTGATCAAGTTCCATTGCCAAATTGAGTGCCGTCTGACCACCCATGGTCGGGAGAATTGCATCGGGTTTTTCGGCTTTAATAACCTCTAGGACCGTTTGGCTATGCAAGGGCTCAATGTAAGTTGCATCAGCCATATCCGGATCGGTCATGATTGTAGCAGGATTGGAGTTAATTAAAATGACTCTGAATCCCTCTTCTTTGAGAGCTTTGCATGCCTGTGTCCCCGAGTAGTCAAACTCACAGGCCTGACCAATAATAATCGGTCCTGCACCAATAATCAATATTGACGATATATCATCTCGTTTGGGCATTTATAGGTCTTGAGCGGCGTGACAGATTGATTGTTGAGGGCAATTGAATGATAATGCGTAATGATAGTCTCGGCTTCAATGAGAAGCCACAATTGTGTGACAGAAACTAGTCAATCGTTTATGAATTGTTAAGGTCTAACGGTAAAGATAGTCACGCGTAATCGGAAGGATAGAATTTTTCTTGCTGAGCTGAATTTGAAACACAACGATGTTTCCTTCCCGAAATGACATCTCGCAGGAGGCCAGATAAAAACGCCACATGCGACAGAATCGCTCGTCATAAATTTTTTTCACCCGATCAATATTAGCCTCAAACCGCTTGAACCAATGGGATAATGTTTCAGCGTAATGGATACGAAGGACTTCAACATCGTTGATAACCAGACCTTCTTTTTCAATCGCTTCCATGGTCTCTGATAATGCAGGTACATATCCCCCCGGGAAAATGTACTTCTTCAGCCAGGAATTGGTTAAACCCGGCGGAGCCGTTCGACCGATAGTATGAAGAAGTGCAACACCATCATCATGTAGAGAGTTGTATATCGTTCGGAAATATTCGCGGTAGTTTGGAACCCCAACATGCTCAAACATTCCTACTGAGACAATCCGGTCAAATTTGCCTTCAAGCTTACGATAATCCATTAATACAAATTGCGCTTGATCAGAAAGACCCTCGTTGATTGCTCTTTGGTTAGATACCTTATGCTGTTCAGTTGACAAGGTCAATCCTAGTATACTTGCGCCATAATCCTTGACCAAAGTCAGTCCAAGTCCACCCCAGCCGCTACCGATATCAAGCACCCGCATTCCCGGTTCAAGAAGCAATTTTTTGGCAATGTGTTGCTTTTTGGCGATTTGAGCTTCTTCCAAAGAATAGCGTTTATCATGAAAATAGGCACAGCTATACTGCCGGTCTTCATCAAGAAAAGCCGCGTAGAGGTCGTCAGTAAGATCGTAATGGTGTTGAACATTTTTGCGTGATTGAACGAGTGAATTGAACTGGAATATCAATCGAAAAAGCCCAAGCAATCTTCTTTGCAATCCACTCACAATATGGTTTTGATAATGATTGAGATTCTTAACGGCATATCTGAGAAAACCTTTCAGATCATCGCCTTCAATTGTCAAATCACCATCCATATAGGATTCACCAACAGCCAGATTTGGGTTTAAGCAAATTCTCCTTAAAGCTTTTTGGTTATGAATCGTTATGGTTATATCAGGTTGATCCTGATTGCCAACGGTAAAACTATTTCCATTGGGAAGATTGACTTTAATTGTACCGATACTTACGAAACGGTTGAGATAATTTTTAAACCACCAAGCCCACATTTTTAGCCTGCTTCCTTCCTAAACCTATGCCTTTACAAACTTCAAGATACTTCAAGTGGTAATTATTCAGGAATTGCACTGATTTCTATAATTTAATTCAACAGCTTTGAATAATCATCCTTTTATTTTGGGTCTACTCTTATATTATGGTTTGCAATGCAGAAAAAATAAACCATACATTAATAATATCTTTCCTGAACCATGTCACATTAATTCTATGCTTAGCCTGTAATTGATGGATTTTTCAAGGGCCTCAAGGGTTAGACCATACCTTTCCATCACCATCTACAAAAAACTAAATTAATTGCTATCTCTCATCCTTACAATAGTCTCAAAATAACAAAGACATTTAATTTTCCTTCAGGTGATTTGAAGTCAACAAGCACCCAATGAATTTTTTAGGTGATTATTCAAGCATTTTG
The DNA here is from genome assembly GCA_002239085.1 of Rhodobacteraceae bacterium bin131. Taxonomy (GTDB): domain Bacteria; phylum Pseudomonadota; class Alphaproteobacteria; order Rhodobacterales; family Rhodobacteraceae; genus MPNP01. The sequence continues at coordinate 13,133 of MPNP01000035.1, forward strand.
TCTCTTGTTTCTTCACCACCGAACAAACTCAGATTGGATTGTAATGCATAGATACAGAACTCATACCTGCAATGATTTGAATACCAGCCATGCTAATGAAACTGTCAGCCTCGCAGGTTGGGTCCATCGTATTCGTGACCATGGAGGAGTATTGTTTATTGATCTCAGAGATCACTATGGTATCACGCAAGTCTTGGCCGATCCCGACAGTGACGTATTTTTTGAAGTTGAAAAACTCAAAGCTGAAAGCGTGATTAAGATTACGGGTGAAGTCCGCTTACGCTCACCAGAATTGATTAACAATAAAATTCCCACCGGTGCGATTGAGGTATACATACGACAACTTGAAGTCCTTGGTGAAGCAGAAGAATTACCTCTCCCAGTATTTGGAGAACTTGACTACCCCGAGGAAACACGATTGAAATATCGTTTTATTGATTTAAGGCGTAATGGCTTACACAATAGGATTATAACAAGGTCCAAAGTCATATCGTGGATTAGGAAAGCGATGGAAAGTCGTGGTTTTAACGAGTTTCAAACACCGATTTTAACCGCTTCATCGCCCGAAGGCGCGCGTGATTTTTTAGTCCCGTCGCGATACCATCCTGGCAAGTTCTATGCTCTCCCTCAAGCGCCGCAACAATTTAAGCAGCTCATTATGGTGGCTGGATTTGATCGCTATTTTCAAATTTCGCCTTGTTTTCGTGATGAAGATCCAAGAGCTGACCGTTCACCTGGTGAGTTTTATCAATTAGATGTCGAAATGAGTTTTGCGACCCAGGAGGATGTTTTCAACACCATCGAACCGGTGATTCGGGGTGTGTTTCAAGAGTTTGGAAATGGACGACCGGTGACGGAGGCCTTTCCACAAATCACCTATCACGATGCACTCATGAGATACGGTTCCGATAAACCAGACTTGCGCAATCCAATTAAGATGCAGACCGTGAGCGAACATTTTGCCGGTTCAGGATTTCAAATTTTTGCTAAACTTTTGGAAGTCGAGGGGAACGAGATTCGCGCCATACCGGCGCCTACAGGCGGGAGCAGACGCTTTTGTGACCGTATGAACAGTTTTGCCCAAAAAAATGGCTTGCCTGGTATGGGATACATCTTTTGGCGAATCGACGATAATCAAACTGTGGGAGCAGGACCGGTAGCCAAAAACATCGGCCCTGAGAGAACCGAAAACCTTCGCAAGCAATTAGATCTCAAAGCTGGCGATGCAGCATTTTTCCTCGGTGGCAAACCATCTTCTTTTATCAGCGTGGCAGCCAAGGCACGTGACGAAATTGCCAAAGAATTAAACCTCATCGATACCGATCGATTTGAGCTGTGTTGGATCAAAGATTATCCACTGTTTGAATCAGACGAAGAAACCGGGCAATTAGATTTTTCGCATAACCCCTTCTCCATGCCACAAGGTGGAATGGAAGCACTTGAGACGCTTGACCCTCTTGATGTATTAGGATTTCAATATGACATCGTTTGTAATGGTGTGGAATTATCCTCAGGTGCAGTCAGGAACCACAAACTTGAGATCCTCTATAAGGTCTTTAGCCTAGTCGGATACAGCAAGGAATTTGTGGACCAAAATTTTAGTGGTATGGTGAACGCTTTTCGTTTTGGCGCCCCGCCACATGCTGGAATCGCTCCAGGTATTGACCGCATGATTATGTTACTCACCGATGTAGAAAATATTCGTGAAGTTATTGTATTTCCGTTGAATCAAAGAGCGGAAGACCTGATGCTCGGTGCACCATCAGAACCATCAAAACAAGCATTATTGGATCTCGGAATTCGTATTGCCCCAACCTAAACTCAACGCGATCACTCCTTAGGGGATTTCGGTGCCGGGAATTGATCCGAATTTACCCCAATTATGATTCAGAATACTAAGATTTACAGATGGCTGCCAGAGACTGTTGCTATAGTTGTGGCAATGATGTGGGGGCTGTGGTGGATACCAGTTCGCGCTCTCAATGATCTTGGGTTTGAAGGAATTTGGGGCGGCTTAGTCATCAATAGTGGGGCTTCGTTGGTCCTTTTGCTGATAGTACTCGTTCAGCGCCTTTCATTGCAAGTATCTTCCCAAGCTCTAGTCGGGTCATTGTGTATAGGATTCGGGGTCGCCTCTTATGCCGCAGCTTTGTCTTTTACCTATGTTGCCAATGCCGTTTTATTATTTTATCTTGCACCTGCTTGGAGTACTATCTTGGAGTGCACTTTTCTAGGGAGAAAGTGGCGTTGGCAAAGTCTTTTGGCAATTGGTTCGTCATTCACAGGAATGGTCCTTATCTTTAGTAATAGCATGTCATTAGCCGAAGTAAAACTCGGTGATATTATGGCTCTCGTCTCAGGTATAATATGGTCAATTGGACTTGCTTTGGTCTTTTCAACAGAAACCAAAGGTAAAATTACAATCCTGTCCTTATACTGCATGATATTTGCGGTCATGGTAGGTTTGGTCGTATGGCTGATTGGTGGGTCAGAATTAGGTGATTTACCAACGAGACAACATTGGTTAGAACAGGGTCCAAAATCATTAGCAATTGGGGCCATATATTTCACTCCTTTGATTATTCTCTCGATTTGGACCACCACGGTCATAGCTCCGGCTTTGATGTGTTTTTTACTCTCCTTCGAAATTGTTTCGGGGATCGGTTCAAGTGCGATTATACTCAATGAACCATTTGGATTGATTCAAATTGCGGGTTCAGTGTGTATTCTTCTCGGAGCACTGGTTGAGGTGCTGATCCCAGACCGAACTAAAAAGCAGAGAAAAAGAGCAGTCGAAACGATAAACACTTCGTGACATCATTATTTGGTTTGAGTTTTCAATATACTGAGAGATTGAATACAAAGATTAATACCGGCAAAGCCGTTCAATCAAGTCAGGTCGGTGCTGGTCATGGGAATTTACTAATGTGATAAGTTGGTGAATTTTTTTGTTGACTTTTAAAATAAAGTCAAATAAAGTCGCTGCCCAATCCATTAGGTTTTAATTTTGCAATTTAAGTAAACCCGATCAAATTGCATTTTAAAATTTATACCATTTAAATTCATTTCCGGAGGGAAAAATATGAAGGATTTATTTCTTAAACCATTGGTCCTAGCGTTTATTTCACTGATGCTATCGACCTCAATTACCCTTGCAGATATCTCATTTTGGACAACTGAAGAACAACCTGACCGTTTAGCAAAACAACAGGCCATGGCCGATCAATTTCAAGCGGAATCAGGTATTAGTGTTAATGTTATTCCAGTTACAGAATCTGATCTTGGGACTCGAGTCACGGCTGCGTTTGCTGCCGGTGATTTACCTGATGTGATCTATCACCCACTTCAGTATGCCTTGCCATGGGCTGAAGCAGGAATTTTGGACACCGAAGCTGCAACTGATGTAATCAATGCATTGGGCGCCGATACCTTTGCTCAAGGGGCCTTAAATATGGCCGCTTACGAAGATGATACCGCCTCTGTCCCAGTTGATGGCTGGACACAAATGATCGTGTATCGGAAAGATCTTTTTGATGCGAATGGCCTTGCTCCCCCAAATACCTATGCCAATGTTCTAGCGGCTTTGGAAGCACTCCACAACCCGCCAGATATGTATGGATTCGTTGCGGCCACTAAAGTTGATGAAAACTTTATGAGTCAAGTCCTTGAACATGTGTTCCTTGCTAATGGTGTTTCACCTGTTGATAGCAACGGCTTTGCACCTTTGGACGTCGCTAAAACGACTGAAGTATTAGACTTCTATAGAGCAATTGCTCAAGCATCTCCTCCCGGTGAGTTGTATTGGTCACAATCACGTGAGTTGTATTTTGCCGGAAAAGCCGCGATGATCATCTGGTCACCATTCATACTAGACGAGTTGGCTGGTCTTCGTGATAGTGCACCCCCAACAATCAATGACGACCCAACGTCAAAAGAGCTGGCTTCAAAAACTGGTGTCATTGCCAATTTTGCTGGACCTTCAAATCCAGATGGAGCAGCATGGGGTGATGTCAGATACTTTGGTATTACAGCTGATGCGAACACCGAAGAGGCAATGGCGTTTGTTAATTTTTCAATGAATGAAGGGTATACACAAACGTTATCAATTGCGCCTGAAGGTAAATTTCCCGTCCGCTCGGGTACAGCAGACGAACCAGACAAGTTTACAATGGCGTGGTCAAATCTTGAAGTCGGGGTTGACCGTAAGGCTCCCCTGAAAGATTTGTATGAGGCCTCAGTGATTGCCGATATCGTTGGTGGACTTGCCGTTGCACAACGGTGGGGTGTTGATGAGGGGCAATTATCCCTTGCTTCAAAAATCATCAATAGCCAGATAATCAACCGCTTGGTTCGCAGCTATATCGATGGTGAAATGGATGCTGCGGCTACTATCGCAGCTATGAATGAAGAGTTGGCAAGCGTCAACTAATAATGCTAGAGCGGTGGGCTTTTAAGTCCACCGCCCTTAAGGATGGAGTATTATGGTCATGACTGAATTAGGGCCTCCAACAACCACCGGCAAATTGGCTCTGCGTGATGCCAGATTTGCGTGGTCCATGCTTCTGCCGACAGTGGCAATTATATCCATTGTGGTCATTCTTCCCATGTTGGCAATTTTTTGGATTAGTTTCAAACCGATCAAATTACCAGACCTAAGACCGACAGTCCCCTTGGTTCAAGAGAGTTTTCGAACCACTGAGGATGGATATACCATTCGCTACAGAATCAGAAACTCCTCACAGGCCATCCCAATCAGTGATGTTTTTTTTGAAGATACAATACCAAAGAGCGTCAGCATTACTGGAATGCCCGATTTCTGTGCCATGCTTACACCTGAGCAGCTTCGCTGTGACTTAGGCGACTTAGAACCTGGTTTTAGGGAAACCTACAACATTCCGATTACAATTACCAGTGATGCAGATGCCGTAGAAGAAATCGTAGAAGATAGTGAACCGAATATTAAAGGTGTCAGTAATAGTAAACTGACAAATTTTGAATTTACATTGGATAATTTCATCAAGCTATTTGACAGTAAGGAGTTTTTCACGGTCCTTTGGACAACACTTTTTTATACTTTCTTTGGCACAATCGGTGCCCTCGTCCTTGGCTTGTTTGTAGCCTTGCTGTTGAACAGCAGTTTTAAAGGACAGGGAGTTCTGCGTGGTCTATTTCTTTTTCCCTATGTTGCCCCGGTCATTGCCGTGGCATTTACTTGGGTTAACTTACTGGATCCTTTTTCGGGGTCAATCAACGCCTTGATTATTCAGATGGGTATAACCGACGAGTCAATTAACTTTTTTGGCGAAAAGCCACTCGCACTGATTATGGTAACTCTCTTTGAAGTTTGGCGTTATTTCCCGCTATCTTTCTTATTTATTCTTGCTCGCCTTCAGGCGGTTGATTCCGATATGTATGAGGCGGCCGACATGGATGGAGCCTCACCTTTTCAGAAATTCTGGTATCTCAGCATTCCGCAAATTATGGGGATACTGAGTATTTTATTTCTGCTTCGGTTCATTTGGACCTTCAACAAATTTGATGACATTTTTCTTCTCACTGGAGGAAATGCCGGCACGCGAACACTTACAGTTAATGTTTATGAGCAAGCGTTTGCTATTGCTAATATTGGTGCAGGTGCTGCCGTTGCTGTTGTGGTGATGGTGTTCTTATTCTTATTTTCCATTCTCTTTTTCCGCTATTTAAATCAGGAGGAAGGACTATGAGTTTCCTTCGTTATGGATACATTCTGAGTCCCTTAATTGGAGTCGCTTGGTCTTTCCTTGTCGCCACTACAGTTGCCATCGTGATGGCCTTTACGACGGGTGGTGAATATGCTCCTTCAGCTCTGGGATTGGTTTTCTATGGAATCGTGATGGGTCTGTTTGGTTTAAGAGTCAACCTGACACCGATAACTAAAATGCGACAATTGATCCTGTTTAACGGGATGTGTTTTTTCCTCCCCTTATTCACTCATTTATATAATTTATCCCCCGTCGTTTTTGGCGAAAACGTATCGTTTGGGGGCGGTGTAATAGCGATTTTGATTTATGCACTTGGTATGGCATGGCCGCTGTTGAGATATTACAAAGAGCTCGGATGGAACGACAACACCCGCCATCAACTTGAAGATAGCATTATTAAAGCCTTGACTGGTATGGGATTTGTTGTTTTTACCATCTTGGTGCTTGTACCGTTTTATGTCATGGTTATGACAAGCCTGAAGTCCCAACAGGAACTTCTACTCAATCCCCTTGATTTTGGCTTGGACTTAAGTAAGGGATGGGATTTATTCCGGAGTTATATAGAGTTGTTCCGAGACTTTAACTTTGGTCGATACATTCTGATTAGTTTCTTTATTTCGATTGTAACGGTGATAATCACTCTGTTGTTCAGTGTTCCGGGTGCCTATGCTATCGCTCGATTCCGTTTTGCTGGCCAAGGGGCTTTATCACGATCAATCTTACTGATCTATATGGTGCCCATGATCGTCCTGGCACTGCCTATCTACATTGCCTTTTCCATTACGGGCCTTCGTGATACCATTGCGGGTATTGTCTTAATTTATCCAGTGACTACAATTCCCGTTGCCCTGTACATGCTCCAGGGTTACTTTCGAGGTCTCCCACGAGAGGTTGAGGAAGCCGGGCTCATGGACGGCTTATCAAGAATTGTTGTGATTATAAAAATTACTCTTCCATTAAGTTTGCCGGCTATGGCTTCGGTCTCTCTTTATGTCTTTATGATTGCTTGGAACGAATTTCTACTCGCCTTCATGTTGCTTGATAACCCCAAGATATTTACCCTGACTCGTGGGGTTGCGAGCTTGAATTCATCTGAGATTCCTCGTCAACACCTGATGGCTGGAGCGGTGATATCAACAGTTCCAATCATTGCCATCTTCATGGGTTTAGAAAGGTTTATGACGCGGGGCCTGACCGCAGGTTCTGTAAAAGGGTAATATTATGTTTCGGGATGACCAGCTGACCGAAGAAGCACGACAGGTGCTATTGGACAACGACAGGGGGAGTTATACGGTTCCTACGAAGGGACTTTACCCTTACCAGTGGAACTGGGATAGTGCATTTGCCTCTCTGGGTTATGCCACTAATGACATGAATCGTGCTTGGATTGAACTTGAATCACTTTTTTCGGGTCAGTGGCCCAACGGAATGGTTCCGCATATTCTTTTTCATGAATTAAGTCAAGACTATTTTCCAAATCCCAGTGATTGGGGAGCATTCGGTGGTCCAATCCCTTCATCGGGTATTTCCCAACCTCCAGTCGCTCCAACTGTTGCCAAAATTCTTTGGGAATTGGATAGGGAGGTCGGTCACAAAAGAGTTGAATCCTTATTGCCAGCGATGTTAAAGTGGTATCAGTGGTTTATGGACAACCGTTTCCAAGAAGGCGTGATTGTTGCTACGCATCCTTGGGAAAGTGGGCGTGATAATTCACCTGACTGGGATAAAGCTCTTTCGCGTATCCACGTTGATGCACCGTTAGATTATTCGCGTAAGGACACCTTGATGGTCAACGAGGAAATGCGACCGACAAAAGAAGAATATGACAAGTATTATTGGTTAGTTCAGCTGGGGCGTTCAACGCAATGGTTCGAATCTGAACTTAAGGTCAAGAGTCCTTTCCGGGTTGGTGACCCTGGACTGACATTTATTTTTATGAGAGCCATAAAGGATCTTATTGCACTCAGCTTGGAGTTTGGTTTAGAAACCACACAATTAGAAGAAGATTACAATCGCTTGACCGAAGGAACTTCATATTTATGGAACTCTGAACTAGAGGCGTATGCCGCTCGATGTACCAAGACGGGTCAATTTGCTGATTCGATGTCGTCGGCTTCGTTTCTGTGCTGGTATGGTGGAGTTGATTCACAGCTGATGTATAATCACCTATGCCGAATTCTTAAAGATGTTTTATTTGGCATTCCAAGTCTTGACTCACGAAGCACTAAATTTGATAGAAGCCGATATTGGCGCGGTCCAACATGGGCGATAATGAACTTTATGATAGCTTTGGGCTTAAAAGAGTATTCGTATTCTGAGGCTGAAAAGCTATTTGAAGCAACTAAAACGATGATTAAAAAGGGCGGATTTGCGGAGTACTTTGATCCTTTTACTGGGGATCCCAAGGGAGGTAAGCACTTCACTTGGACTGCTGCGGTTTGGCTTTATTTAGCCGGGAGATTTTAATGGGCGCGATAGAACTTAGAAACACTGAGAAGTGGTTTGGATCAATACAAGTGATCAAGGGTGTAAACTTACAAATGGACGAAGGAGAGTTTATTGTCTTTGTTGGGCCATCAGGGTGTGGGAAATCTACACTGTTGAGAATGATAGGTGGTCTTGAGGACACGTCACGAGGAGCAATTTTAATTAATGGCGAAGATGTGACTGACCATCCACCCTCAAAAAGGGGATTATCAATGGTTTTTCAATCCTATGCTCTTTACCCACATATGTCTGTTGGTGATAATATGGGCTTTGCCTTAAAGACGGCTGGTGTTCCCAAGGAGGAAATCAAAACAAAAGTGTCTCATGCTGCTGAAATTCTCAAGCTCACTGAATATTTAGAGCGGCGCCCCAAAGACCTTTCAGGGGGGCAACGACAGCGTGTGGCCATTGGTCGTTCAATCGTACGTGATCCAACTGCGTTTTTATTTGATGAACCTTTATCCAATCTTGACGCCTCTCTCAGGGTGGAGATGCGGTATGAAATCGCTAAACTTCACAGAAACTTAGCGCGGACGATGATTTATGTGACGCACGATCAAGTTGAAGCGATGACCCTTGCAGACCGCATTGTAGTCTTAGAAGCTGGGCATATTGCCCAAGTTGGGACACCGAAGCATCTATACGAAAAACCTGAAGATATTTTTGTCGCTCAATTCATTGGCAGCCCAAAAATGAATATTCTTCCCTGTGAGACGACTGATAACGCATATAACCTTTCCAGTGGTCGAGGTGGCGAATTTAAGGGGTCAAAGTCTGCAAAAAAATTGGGTATTCGTCCTGAACATATTACAATTTGTGAATCGGGTAAAGGTCAATGTGACGGATGTATTGATTTAGTTGAGTTTCTGGGAGCTGACACTTTCCTAGTTGTTGATGCGGGTGCGAGTGGTTCTGTTTCTGTCAGAGTTCCCGGTGAAACATCATTTCAGGTGGGTCAAAATTGTGGATTGAGTTTCCCTGATGCCCAAATCCATTTCTTTGACAAAGATGGTTTGCGCGTATAAAACACTGTGTTATATAAGTTGATTTATCAATTGGTGTCTAAACTTTAACTTGAACTCATTCCGATTCACTTTGCCAATTATTCCTCGCAATTATTCTCAGATTTATTGGATAGTATGTTTAGGGTTGTCCTTAATTGCATTATCCGGGTGTATTGACGAACCAATTCAAAATTCGCCAAGCCTGAGTGAAGGACCACGGTTTGGTTTGCAACAGACTGAAATGGTTAATAGTGTTATACAAGATATTGAGCCTAGAGCAGAGTTTATTTGCCGCCAGTCACGTCCGTCCGATGATTGCGACTTTCAGGTTTATGTTGATACCAACGACCCGAGTGTAAATGCTTATCAGGTTGGGAATGAACCAACTATTGTTTTTACTGAACCGATGGTTGCGACCTTTCGGAATCAAGACGAGGTTGCCTTTGTTTACGCTCATGAGGCGGCACATTACATACTTGAACACCATGGAAAGCGTACGACACGCCGCGTTGTTGGTTTACTTTTTGGTGCAGTATTATCAAGTGGCGAGAATGCGAGTGGTCAAGATACAGCATCAGATTGGATGTCATTAGGAGCAGAAATTGGTGGACGAATTTATTCGCCTCAGGAAGAACTTGAGGCCGATAACCTTGGCGCTGAAATCGCTCAATTTGCTGGTTACGATCCATCACGGGGGGTTATGATTTTCGATAATCTCGGTGGTTCTTCTCCTGATTTATTTTTTCCAACACATCCATCAGATGGACGGCGAGTAGAGGCTATCCGGTCAAAGTATACTGCACAATCTAGTAATACCCCACTTCATTTATTAACTCCCTAGATTGAGGATCATGTTTTGACCATCATACTGGTAACCCTTTTGCACTAAAACCGAGGGTCAGAATGGTGAGTTGCTTTAGCGCGTGACGTTATATCGCTAGGTTTTTGTACTTGTACTCTGGTCTTGGAATAGTGAATTAAATCAACCTTGAGCATATTCTGGCAAGACAACATCCATGTCACTATTCCCGGCAAGCAGTGCATTCAGCCACATGAGACACAAATCTCTTGATAAATATCCTCCCCAAGTCTCATTGTCTTCGCGCTCAACAATCGGAAACGTTGAGTAAATGTATCGTATATCTTCGCGATTATGAACCCCATAAAGAAGACAATACAAGGCGTCAAGTTGAGCCATGAGAATTGCTCGCTGCCGAATATCCCAAATAACCGGTGGCAAAACTTTACCCTGAGCATCCACATAATTGAGGTCTTGGGCAAATGAGGCCATGTCATGAGCGGTATAAGTCAATGCAATGACCGCCTCACGTGCAATCTCCAATGCTGAACGAGAGCCAATATAGGTTGTCTCATACGTTTCGGGTGGAATGAGTGGTAATTGGTCAAGAATGTATTTGTTGAGGTGATTACCATGGATTTTGGTTCG
>MPNP01000413.1 GCA_002239085.1 Rhodobacteraceae bacterium bin131
GGATGCTGATGCGAGCGGTTACGAGCCCATCTGGTTCAATGGTGAGCGTGTCGGATTCGTCACTTCAGGTGGCTATGGACATACGATCAATAAATCTCTTGCTTTATGTATGATTAAACATGATTATGCACAGATTGGAACTGAATTGACTGTTCATGTAGTCGGCAAAGAAAGACCAGCACGAGTGATTGCCGATTCACCCTACGACCCAAAGGGTTCAGCGATGCGAAGTTAAATTTTTCCCTCTCAACTCAAGGACTACAAGCCTAAACAAGCTCGTCATGGTAGAGTTAAACAGAAGGCATTTCCATACCCACATTCTATCAATACGTTTCAGTAATGAATGAGTAGAGGGATAACGGACTTTGAATGAGCAAACCAGAATAATTCCAATACAGGTTAGAATCTCTTCATCTAGCGGACTCTTTTTAAGTCATTAAATCCAAACATTGGTAAGATACTTTATTCACGATGCAGATCATAACTGAATAGCCGTTTCAACATTTTACGATCAAATATTATTTTCTTGGGAAAGTAAGACGTGCTCAAAGATAATTCAAAATGTAGTTTCCTTTCGTGTTATTGTGGTGCAATAAATTAGAATAAAGAACAGATAATGATTAAAGCTTCACCTTCATTTGGTTTCTACGGTCGCGATGAGGAACTTGAACAACTTGTCAGGACCCTTTGCCTTAGTTCATTTCCCACCTTAGCCCTTTATGGAAGGAGGTTGATTGGTAAAACGGAACTGCTAGTTCGGGCTATTGACCACATCAGGGCGTTACCTCCGGCTGAATCAAAACCAATCGTATATCTTGAGGTACAACCGAATCCAATTCAAATCGGCGAAGAGTTAAATGAAGCAATTAGCGAAGCTGGACTCAATAGTCTCATGCACAATATCAAGCGGTCACTGACTTGGGATCCTAATGATACGGAGCGATTTTTCTTTGATCAGGCTCGCCATTTTGTGTCCCAAGGAGGAATACTCTGTCTTGACGAATTCCACAATATAGATATCAAAGGCAGCCAACTGATATATTACATCAAGCGGATCATTGA
>MPNP01000414.1 GCA_002239085.1 Rhodobacteraceae bacterium bin131
ATGGTGATTTGACTTGCCAGATCTGGATTGTAGCACATTGCAAGAAAGTTATTGGCCTTTTTCCTAATCGCTCGATATTCAGGAAGATACCGGCCTGCTTGCCGCATTAACCAAACTGGAGGGGGATGGACAGTATCACCGCGAAGCACTCTTAACAAAGGCTTTTGAGACGAATGATTTATGTTGGTTTGCATAGACTAAAATTTAGGCTTGAAGGTTTACCTAGTTGATCTGCTTTTAAAGTTACGTTTCATAGTAGAGAATAGATTAGTCAATCGGGAGTGATTAGTCACTGTAACTTCCCCAATCCAACCCTCAATCAACCGAACAACCACCATATACTAACATTTTACGATCAATAGATATTGAAGGACAACAAGAGGAATCTTAACTATTCAACAACAAGACGGCTTTATTTGTTTCTGTCCATCTGTACAATATTCTAATTGAAGCAAAAGTTGTTTCCACAATGATTGAGAGGGTACTCAAAAAGTAAGGTCGGTAGACTGTCCGCAATTTTACAAACAAGAAAACATATAGAAACAGTAAGCATTTGTGCATCAATTTAATCCTCAATGAGGAACTGAGGGGTTGTCTTATAAGGAATTTATGGAAGTGTATCGAGTAGATGTATCGGTCTGCTTTTTATTTAGCACTGGTTCACTTGTTTAATTCCGAAAGAAGTTCTTATGAAATTGACTTAGAGATGATTCGGTGTGAAGCAGTTTAATGCAAAAAATTTAAAACAAAGATTGAATTGATGATGAAACTAAACAATTTTGAACATTAAATAATGAATTTGTCATGCTAAATAATATTGGTTTGCCCGGCTTTATGTTACTTATTATATTGCCCTTTTTAATCTACATTGTATGGCTAGTTTGTTCTTGGATTAGCAGGTCGTCAAAGAAAAAGAAGTTAGAAAACGACCTCTTGGAATTAGAAATAGAGAAAAAAAGGAAAGAGGGTTGAAAAAATCTACAATGAAGTAGTTTTCAGAATATACCAAGGTCAATCAAACCAACGATTTTCCAGGGTTATCGAATGCTGCCGGAAG
>MPNP01000415.1 GCA_002239085.1 Rhodobacteraceae bacterium bin131
CATCCGGCTCCAGGTGAGGTACAATCAGTCCGATAAAAGAGCTCTGTCCAGTAAGTGTCGTTTTAAAAATTGGATTAAACCCGCATGTATAGGGAATAATACCTTATTTTTAGTTCAAGAAGTTCGGTTTAATGGATTTGATCTTACCAAGTTTCTTTGCTCCCTCTATCGCTTCTTTATCACTATCATAATAGTCAAACCAAGGCAGCCCTACTCTGGTATATCGTTCTGCGCTCATTGAACTTAATGGTGGTTCTTGGCCGGTAATATTCATCCATTGTTCGGCATTGGCAATGGTGATAAAGCAACGCTCAGTTGTCCGCATATCCCAAGCGTCAAAATCATGATAATCTTCGTAAATCTTTTGCTTCATGGACCCTCCTGGGGCTAACCCCATTCCGAATGATTTGCTGCACCTCATCATCATTGGATATTCCATGCGATACTTATCATGAAAATCACGTTTGTTTAGTTTGTCATAAAATTCCCGTTTCATCGGAAAGACCTGAATTTGAATACCCCCTGTGGTTGAATTTGGCTTGAGCTGCTCTTCAACAGTGTATCCTTGCCCAAGTGGGGCCGCGACAAACTGCTTGACAATATCTTTCCCAACATTGTACCCGTCAATCCAAGGTTGGTCTGGAACTACGACATAGTCCTGAGGGTCACGGTTTAGGTTCGCCACCCATTCATCACCCGAAACAGCACATATTTTTCCAGTGCCAATTTTGACAGCAATCGGGTAACTTGCTTCACGAGCTTTACGTATTGGTCGAAAATTTAACCACAACGCATCGGCTTGAAACATGGGCATGATGACACCGCCCCGCTCTTTCAGATGATTGTGTTCACTCAAGTCAAAGTCTTCAATGTGTCTTAATGGAAATTTTCCCAATCCTGGCGGCAGGTAATGTATTTCACCATCATCGGGCAAGCGCAGTGTTCTCTGAAAATTTATTTTCACTCTGGCATTTTCATGCACTTCAGGGAACCGAATTTCTAAACTATCATTCTCGAGGCAAATCATATTTTCACTCCTTTACCA
>MPNP01000416.1 GCA_002239085.1 Rhodobacteraceae bacterium bin131
ACATTGATATGCAGAGGTGTCCCCGTTTCCGCAACTGCATATGACTGGAGCGATGGGATTGGACACTTAAAACTACTTGTGCCTGAACCTAAAGGGTGTTTGTCAAAAAAACCGTGGCGAAGAAGGTAATTTAAATTAAGTTCGGGCAACTGGTTTGACTGGATAGCTTTGTCAAAGGGAGGTTTTGTAATTATCTTTTCTATCGCCATTTCTATCTCAATCCCTCGTTTCGGTGTTGGGCCGATTTGAGCCATGATTTCACCAATGATTTCAGGAAACATGTCATACCTCCCAAATCGCTGCAAGTAGTATTTGCAACGTGTTTCCGCCGCATAATGCTTTACAATCCGAGGGTCCACTTTCGCTAAATCACCACTAGTGGTCAAGAGTTGTTGACCCACCGCTGCTTGCGCGTTTTGCACATGCTTAGGCCACCCATCAACCCAGCCCGTAATGCGCTCCGACCACTCGTTGGTCACTTCAGGAGTGGAAGTAATATTGAAGTATTCCACAAACTTGGTAATGGACTCCTTAATCTCATCACGGGCTAAGGGAGGTAATTGATGCTCAGAATCACTGGCAAGACGCGATATTTTACGCTCTGAGAGAATGCCCGGACTCGTCGATAACCCGGCCATGATTGGCAGTATCGGTAAATTGTTGCTGCCTGTATGAAGCCTTTGAAGAACACCAGCAGCCTCCGTGGATACCCCTTGGATTTCGTCAATCATCATGATGATTGATATGCCCTTGGGAATGATGGGGTCGGTTGAAGTGTTTTCGCGAAATCCAGCCGAAAAACCTGCAATTGAAACACTCTCTAGCGATTTGAGAGAATTTCTAACAGTATTCTTGACACCATCAATCGTCAGGAAGGGAAGGAGCTCTGATATTGTATCATTAATTCGTCTACCAAGATATTCAAAGGATAAGTTTTCGGGGTCGTTGAGCATAACCGGAATGGTTTTGGGACCTTGTTTATCGTTGTTCATCTGGTCAATGCAGTTTTGCTTGATTTTTTCTAATAGT
>MPNP01000036.1 GCA_002239085.1 Rhodobacteraceae bacterium bin131
TGAAAGACATATAGTATTGGTTCAATACAAAAAATAATTTATCTGCCTAGGATTTTTGTTTGAAAAGAGGTGTTCAAAGTGCTAGAAGCACGACTGCAAGGGGGTTTTAGGCAAAAATTATGGAATTTTTGGCCTCAAAGTCAGGATTAAATATGGCCGCAATTGAAATCAATGTCATGACGCGCCAATGTCTGGCACAGCGGATTCCTGACCGTGCGACGATGGAGCGTGAAACCAAGGCTTGGGTGGATTATCGGAATGAGACAGCCAAGCCGATTGATTGGCAGTTCAAAACCGAGGATGCACGCATCATGTTGAAATTGCTTTATCCATCAGTTCAATGAAGTTATGATACTAGTATCTCAACACCATTGAAGTGATGTAATTAATTTGCATTATTCTCTGTCATTCTGTTAACAGTCAACACCCATTAATTGAGAGCAGCATTTCTTCCTAGTATCTCGCTTTTACCAATCAATTCAACAAAGTTAAGATACTAGTCATTCCCGCTATTTTTATTAAATTGACATAATAAATGTTTTTTTGGCTTTCAAATGCGTAAACTTGATTCACCCTAGTATCTCAACACCTTAGAAGTGATGTTATTAATCTGCAATATTCACTTTATTGCTATAAACAGACAACAATATTTAATTTTGAGCAGTATTTCTTTCTCGGTAATCAGGTCAATCGCGCTTGCCTAGCCGGTGGTATGGTTGGAACTGACACTGGGGTGTAATCAGAGAGGGTCAATCATGATGGATACCACAGGTAGAATAATTGACCGCGTTCATCTGACAGAGGATGTGAATCAGTCTTGACAAGAGCGTATTAAGAGCGGCAAGGGTTCAGCTCAATCACGCTATCGGCCCACATTCTGTTATGAGCCAACGAGAACCGTTTTGGCGGCCGTTATAATAATGCCGACAAATCTAACTGACTATCCCTATGAATACGGGAGTTTGGAACATTTGTCGACATTATTACATTGGCAAGGATATAGCTGATATTGTTGGTGTGGGCACCGTAACGGTTGAGCGGGTGCGTAAACAATGCGTATTGGAGGGTGTTGAAGCGGGTTGGAAACGTACGGTTCAAGTGAACCATAAGAAGTGCCGACTGGATGGTGAGGCCACACTGACCATGTTGGCCTGCTCCACACCGTTACAGGGTCATACACGGTGGAGTTTAATACGGTTGAATGAGAGATTGTGGACACGATTTCTACCGAAACGGTGTGCCGGTCACTCAACAAAACAGCTTACAACCGTGGCTTAAGAAGTGCTGGTGCATTCTCCCCTAAGAGAATGCCGATTGTGTCTATGCCATGGAAGATGTTCGGGATGTTGACTGTCGGGAGTATGATGATAACACGGTTCTGGTCTGTTTCGATGAGATCTCAAGGCAACAGACACTGGAAACCCGTCTGTCCTGACCGGTTCGTCCGGGTCAACCGGCGTGCGACGATGACGAATAGAAACGGAACGGGTCATCTCTGCATGCTGTCGGCTCCACGGATAGGATGGCGTCATGTGAAAGCCACCGACCGTCGGACCAAGCAGGACTTGACTCATGTGTTGAAAGACCTTGCCGATGGTCACTGTTCCGAGAAGAACCTTGTCGTGGTCATGGACACTTTGAACACGCACAAACGGTCCACCTTGTATGGCACATTCAAACTCATTGAGGCGCGTCGTCTGACCCGACGGTTTGAGGTTCACCATACGCTCAAGCACGGGAGTTGGCTGAATATGGCCCTGGTCATGAGACGGTGGTGATTGAAACCAAAGCTTAGGCGGATTATCGGAATGAGACACACAAGCCAATTGATTGGCAGTTCAGAACCGAGGATGCACGCATCAAGTTGAAATCGCTTTATCCATCAATTCAATGAAGTTAGGATACTAGGATAAAATGACTGAGTGGATAAATATTGTTATAAATTAACTTATTGGAATAAACAGACGTGCCCTTAAGTTTTAGTTGGAGAATTTGCCTGTTGCTTCTTTTTTTTCATTCTAGCAATAGTTAACTTTAATTTGCGTAAGTTTTCTTTTCTATTGTGTCTTGCTACATACCACTTGTTGAAAAGTATCTCAATTAATTCAATCAGTGTTTTGGCATCATTTGGTTCAACATCAAGAATTAAATTTGTATCCTTCTGCATATGTGCACCGATGTTTCCAATCTCTCGAACACTGTCAATTGCATCAATAATATCTAGGTCAACCTCTAACGAGCCGTCTCCTTTTTCAACTTTTTCCCTGAGTTGTTGAATTTCATCATGCAAATTTTTTCCAAAAATATTACAAAAATCATGAATCATACCTTGAAGGCAACGTCTTGATAATGTGGCTGAGGCGTTAGGAGATAGATTGCAAATTAGACAAGATTCTTGATAATTTTTGACAATCGAATTTGGGATATAATTTGGTTGTGATTTGAAAGGACAATCTGAAAATAGGCTCCATTTTTTATTCAAAGTTGATGTACTTGGTCTTGATACAACTGAATTCAATGGAGGAATAATAACCCAATCTTTATTTTCTAATGATAACTCAACCGATACTTCGCTACATTCTTCATTAGCACAAACAAGCGTTTTGACCGCACCTTTAATATTACCATATTTGCTGATATAACATTTTATTTCAAATGAATTCCAAAATTCGGTATGATTGTGAACTGCTATTTGTGAATGACCACAAAAATTACATTTCCATTTTGACATGAATTTCCAATATTTATATTTAAAAACTTATCTCAATTAAGTTAGCACAATGAAATTGCTATTCTAGGGAATGGGTCAAACATGAACTTTGGCTGAACTAATCCGATATGGCTAATTAAATTTCCTAGAAAATAAATATAACATTCGGCAACTGTTTTTCTTACCAAACTTTAAAAAACAATATATAGGGTCAATTATCAGTTCTGGAAAAATTATTAATTTAGTTCGCTGATCAGGGTTACTGGGGATAATTTAAAAATATTTCATCCTCAATATATTGTATATTCCCTTGAAATCAACTTATTTCGAAAAGGATAATTTTATGTCTGTCTCAACACACATATTCCAACGAACCTTCTGTCTTCGTTTCAATAATAGTTTTGGTACATGTTTTGCTTATGATTTGGAGGGTAAACGCTACATTATAACTGCTCGACATTTGGTTAGTAAACTTCAAGGAAAATCTGAAGTTGAAATCTTGTTTGATGGCAGGTGGATAAGAATAGGGGTGGATATCGTCATGCATGGTGAAGGAGATTGTGATATATCCGTTTTGGCACCACTAAAATTTTTTGGGTGTAGTCAGTTCATGGGTATTCATCCCGACCTGAATATTGATTCCTCCTTTAATATGTCTGAAAGAGTGTATTTCTTTGGGTTTCCTTATGGACATTACACAACTCTAGGAAATCAAAATTTTCCAGCGCCGCTTGTCAAAACGGGTATTATTTCAGGCTCATCGCCTCAACAGAATCTGATTTATTTAGATGGACACAACAATCCAGGATTTTCAGGAGGCCCCGTCGTTCTGGAAAGAGAAGACTCTCACGTGATTGGTGTTATTTCAGGATATCGACATGATGACCAATTCGTACTGGACAAGAACGGAATTAAAGGGCCTTATACTTACTCCCAAAATACCGGAATCGTATTTGTTTCCATGTTTAATAACGTTAAAGAATCAATTTTGAGCAACCCTATCGGCGCAGATGTAAGTGTTGCTCATATGAAACTGTGATAAGTATACTTTATCCTGTGTTAGTCAGAATATCGAGTGTTTTCTGGCAGACAAAAAATAAGAAAATTGATCCGAAGTATGGTCGTTATCCCTTGTTAATTTTCGAATTAGCAGTAATTGGATTAAATCGTCATTTCGCGTATTGGAGAAAGATAGTTATACCTGCGGATACCCTTTGAGAAGAATTTGAGGATAAGGAAACACCGATCTTTAAACAGTGTTATACACTCGAAAAATACAATGATCAGCGAGCAAATGCTCACGATCTTCTGCTTTCTAAACTCATGAGGAGAAAGTTGGCAGTATGGCTAATATAAAAGAGAGTAATTATGGCTAGATCTGACTTATTAATTGACCTTGTTCAATTTGCTATTGCAGGTGATAAAGTCAAGCTACGAAAAGTTGTCGAAGCCATTGTCGCAGAAGAAAGAGCGAAGAAGCACACCATACTTGCAAACAAGTTGGAGGAGCCGCTGCGTTCCACACCTACCAACCGGCATGCTAGAAATGGTGGAGCGTTGTTAGAGCAAAAGGTTTCCAATTTGTTTCTCGAAGTTATTCCAGATCGTTCTTTTGATGACTTGATTTTACCAATAGAAGTGCGCGATATTTCGCATGAAGTAGTGCAGGAACATCACCGGGCAGATTTACTCCGTTCTTACAACTTAGAGCCGCGCAATCGGTTACTGTTGATCGGGCCTCCCGGAAACGGCAAAACCTCACTCGCAGAGGCATTTGCAAACGCATTAATGGTGCCGTTGCTGGTCGTTCGCTATGAAAGCATTGTTGGTACATATCTTGGAGAAACTTCAACTCGCTTACACAGGCTGTTAGACCATGCCAAAACGCGGCATTGCGTTTTATTTTTTGACGAATTTGAGACACTCGGTAAGGAGCGTGGCGACAGGCATGAAACAGGTGAAATAAAGCGAGTGGTCAGCTCCTTGCTTATGCAAATTGATGAGCTACCTAGCCACGTAATTGTTGTTGGGGCAACTAATCATCCAGAGCTGCTGGACAGAGCTGTGTGGCGGCGTTTTCAAGTTCGGATGACATTACCTGGCCCGACGCACGCTCGCCTTGCAGAGTGGTTTGCAAAATATGAACGACGAATCGATGTTTCGCTTGGCTACGCACCTGAAACATTGGCAAAAAAACTGCCGGGAGCTAATTTTGCAGAAGCTGAGGAATTCTGCGCAAGTGTCTATCGAAAATATGTACTTGAGCAACCAAACGCGAATATGAGAAAAATTGTTTACCAGACGCTAAAAAGCTGGTCAGCGCGAACAGCTAAAACTGAACAACAGAATGGAAGCAAAGAATAATGCCAGAGCTCCCCTTAATACTATTTTCAAAACCGGAAATTGCAGACCGAACAAAAAGACAAAGTGGCCCGAGTCGAACTCATTTCCCTTCTCATGACAGGCAAGGACAGCGGCTATCTCCGATTTTCACTCAATTACAGAAGGCTTTTAATACACGAAGCGTCAAAATCCAGCAAACAATAACTGGAGTTGACCCTGAACAAGTTTTGGTAATTGAAACCATCGGAAACGTAGAGAACTTTGTTAATGCAGTAAAACTCATTGAAGGACTCGAATGGATGGGTGAGATTGAAACAGATGAAATTGCTCCTGATGATGATTTCTATGGCGAAATAAATCCCAAAAAAGATTTAGTCGGGCGCTTGTATTTACTCATGTCAAACAATAGAGCACTTGAGGAGATGCTCTCACTTTGGCGGCGATACCAAGACGACAACAAAATGAAGTTTGATAGAGGATTAGGGAGATTTAAACAAGTATTCCACTGTCTGAAAGATATCCGTCGCTGGGAAGTACAAGATCGCATTGGCGAAACAGGTGTATTCGCAGCATGGTTAGAAGATTTGGAGCATGACGGAGATCGCCCAGTTCGTTTCGAAATTGAACTTTGGTGTCGTAGTACTGAAGTAAAAAGGACAGAAGTTCGTGCTCAATTGGAATCATTGATTGAGCGCCTTGAGGGTAACATTCTTGAAGAATGCGCTATTCCTGAAATAGCGTATCATGCGTTACTTGCAGAGCTACCGGCTAATGCTGCTCGTCAGATTACAGTGCATCCTGAAGTGGACCTGATCAATTGTGATAGTGTCATGTTTTTCTGGCCTGTCGGCCAAATGGCTACTGGGAAAGAGCCATTGGAAGGAGTATTGACTGATCATGAAACACATGATATGGATACCCCGGCGGGAGAGCCTGTAGTAGCGATACTGGATGGGCTTCCAATGGCAAATCACCTTCTACTCCAAGACAGATTAGTAATCGATGATCCCGATGATTGCGCGGCAGAATATACTTTGGCGGACCGAATGCATGGAACTGCGATGGCTTCACTTATTGCCCTCGGCGATTTAAGTGATGGTACATTACCACTTTCCCGCCCAATTTATGTGCGTCCAATCATGAAGCCCATCGCATGGTATCAGTCTCCAAGGCCTGAGCGGATTCCCGATAACGTCTTAGTCACTGACTATATTCATCGTGCTGTTCGCCGCATGTTTGAAGGTGATGGGACAAGCGAACCAGTAGCCCCCTCTATTAGAATTATTAATTTTTCAATTGGTGATCCTCGCAGGCAATTCACGCAAGTTTTGAGTCCTTTGGCACGACTGCTAGATTGGTTGAGTGTTAAGTACCAAGTTCTTTTCGTTATTAGTGCCGGAAACCATTCACAAGATATAGTAACTACCCATTCAAAGGCGGATTTTGAAGCGCTATCAGCTGCTGAGAAGGAAGCCGAAATTATCAAGGCCATATATAGCGACACTAGGCATAGAAAAATTCTTGCTCCCGGAGAATGCATCAATGGAATTACTGTCGGCGCATTACATCATGACAATGCATCAATAAAGCTAACAAGCAATGCAGTAAATTTATATGAAAAACCACTTCCCAGCACTATATCTGCTTTCGGTAGTGGTTATAGGCGGTCAATTAAACCAGACATAGTAATTTCGGGAGGTCGTATTCTTCATACCGAGTTGTTTGGTAATCCCATTGCGGCCTTTAAAGCTCTAGGTAATAGTAGGGCCTCACCCGGGAACAAGGTGGCATCACCAAGCTCTACTCCTGGTGAGTTGAGCAAAGCAGCTTTCTGCCGTGGAACAAGCAATGCAGCCGCATTAGCCACAAGGATGGCTGCACAGTGCTATGATGTATTATTAGAAATTTTCGAAGAACAAGATCCAGAAAATGATTATAGTGGATACTTTACCTCAATTCTAAAAACGATGATCGTTCATGGTAGTACATGGGGTGATACTGGAAAGCGACTTCGCTCTATTCTCAATACACCAAAAAACAGGAGTCAAATTCGGAATTTAGTCAGTCTGTGGCTCGGATACGGTTTGCCCGACAGTGAGAAAGTTTTGGCATGTACAGAACAACGCGCAACGTTGATAGGTTTTGGACAACTTAAGGATGGAAAAGCACACGAGTTTACATTGCCATTGCCCCCTTCACTTGGCGCTCGTCGTGACAGAAGGCTTCTAACCGTCACACTCGGATGGTTTTCACCGGTTGCAGCAACTACTCAACGTTATCGAACCGCGAGCCTTTGGTTTGAAGTAAAGGACAATAAAGTTGTACCAAGAAGAGTGAATGCTGATGGGAGAACAGTTAGCAGGGGAACTATCCAACATGAAGTATTCGAAGGTGATAAGGGGGTAGCCATTAACGACGAAACAAGTCTTACGATTAAAGTTAACTGTAGAAAAGATGCGGCTAAGATTGTGCAACCTATAAAATACTGCCTTGCAGTGACACTAGAAGTTGCCGAAGGAGTGGATATTGCCATTTATGAAGAAATCCGCGCACGTATACCTACAGCAGTTGAGATTCGTGCAGGAGGAACTTAATAAGATAGGTTTGAATGAGGATACTCTTGTTTAACAAACTACAGCCGATTATCAGGAACGGCAACTCGGCTGGGAAAATATTTTTACCTACAACAATGAAACCTTTGGCAAGGAAGGAATGCTTAGCAGTGAGTATGACAAAGAGGTAGTTCTAACACGCTATCTTGGTGAATCGTTCGTGAGGTTTAATCTAGGCTTTTCTCTTGATTTCTGACATGTAATTGTTGAAACTCCAGAAAATAAGGGTCTGACTACACAAAAGAGGATTCCCCTCAAAAGCGGTTAACAATTACTCAATTAATGGCCAAATTAAATACTATCAAATTCTCAGCTGCCCTTGATTAAGCCGGTCTCATTTCAGAGTTCAAGTGGTTTATCGCTAAAAACCACTTGGAAAAAATATCATGGCAAATGATGGGCTTAAAAAATTGAAGCTACTAGAAAAATTTTGTGTTAATTCTGCGAAAATTAAGTAAGAAGTTGAAAGCGGTATAATATATAAAACAACACCTCTGTAATTTACAGATGAAGACCCTCAACCTAGAGTAACATCGGTGGCAGCAACCGTGAGTTCGCAAGGGGCAATAAACAAACAGAGTAAGCGGAGGACCAAAGAGGGGCTTCCGATCAGCCGATTTAAAGATGTGTTGCTTCATCTCAATGACCTGTGTGTCGCTGATACGGATCTGGGTCCAGGTTGTACGGTACCGGTCAAGTCCAAACCGACGGCCATGTAGACCAATCTCTTTGATTTGTTGGGTAGTACAATCCATCCTGCTCCAGGTGAGACACAAGCTATCCGATGAAAGGGCCCTGTCCAGTAAGTACCGTTTGACAAATTGAATTAAACCCCCATGAATAGGGAATAATACCTCAGTTACAGTTCAAGAAGTACGGTCTGAACGACTATCATCAAGCATCATCTGTGCTTGAATCATCATCTCTACCATTTGGGCAAAATTCAACCCGATTAAACTCGGATTTGGGAAAGTCAGATTAGTGAAATAATCCAGAAATCAATCACTTATCGCAAACAATTTTCTTTATTGATCATTACAATGTGGTTTATAGTAATTGATCAATTTCTTTTCGATGCTCTCTCTATTCACCTTTCCCTCTTGGCGAATACATATGAAAGCGCATCCCAATGAATTTACACAATTCAATTTTTCATGATTGCGTATTCTTGTTCCTAATTCGTCAGTTTCACCAATATAGAGAGGATTATGTTCTATATCTGTAAATATGTAAACTGCACTAACATCATTGAATGTTTGTTCAATAGAGTACTCTGTGAACTCATACATTCCGACTGCAGGATGATTATAACCAAATGGAACTATTCTATTACTTCCCATTTTTTCTCCTTTTTAATTGCAAGTTGTCAAATTAGAAATCAGTTCCTATCCAAAAAAACCATTATCCATACGCGTTTATTAGCAAGGATGAACAAATTCTTGCTTTAAGGAAAGATTTCGGGGTTGGGTTATTGATAGAGCTATCACCAACAATATCAAGGGGTTTACAATATTTCGTCACTTAACCCCAAACAACTTAATTCTCTTTCTTATTTTGTCTACTGACAACTAACCAGTAATTCCCGCTATAAATTTAACACCCCGTATTGACAGGGTTTTCGGCTAACAGGAAAATGTATTTTTCGTAAACACTCTGAAATTACTTATGACATTGTGACATGACTCGTCAAAAATCGGTCTCAATCATAAACATTGTAAAAAATACAACTGTTGAGCAGTCCGATGTCGAACACTATCCTTCGCTATCATCTTACACTACGCAGTTTGCTTGCCAAAGTCCTTCAGGTCTTTGACCGCGTTCCCAACCCTGTTAATCATCGTAGTTTGGTCCTGTCGAATTGTTTGTGTCTGGCCTCGGACTCTTTCATTTCAAATGTTCCTCCCTTCTGGAATTTTACCAAAGGACCCGTGGCTGAGAACACAATACCAATGCTATCCACAATCTTCAAACTCTCTTCAAGGTCAAACAAGCCCCGTTCACCATGCGGGAACGCCTTGACCCGGTCGACCAAAAAAACTTACTGGATGCCTTTACGACACATTTTGCCTTTCGGTAACGTGGACGATAATTGGACTCCATGACCATATTCGGAGGGTATTTTCTGCTCTCGATTGATGGAACTCAATCTAACCACTCCCGCAAGGTTAAGTGTGACCATAGCGTTCGCAAGAACCACAAAGACTGAACCGCCAGCTGTGTTCTTCAGCCGTTGGTTGAAGCAGTGTTCATCCAGACAACAAGACGGTTTTCCGGTCACACCGGAAATGATTTACAACAGGACGGGAGAACGAACAATGATTGTAAGCAGAATTTCGTCTGTCGTTTCCTGAATGCCTTTCGCTGCGACCAATACAAACGCCAGATCATCATCCGCGGTGAAGGGCTGTATTCCAAGGGTTCATTTATCAAACGGTTACAGGGCCTTCTTCGCCGCTGTATTCATGTCTCCAAGGACGGCAACCTTACAGCGCTCTACGACTGGATTGTGGGTCTCCCTTCAATCCCAACTTTAACCACAACAACTTTAAAATACCACCAATTCTAACTTACTATCCCCATCAACAAGGGAGTTGGGAATAATTTCGGAATTACTGAAAGGAGAAACAATAAGACCACTCCACATTATCTGAGAGGGATAACGATGTCCCGCTCAGCGCCACGTATTGCGACATTAGCGTGAATGACCTGATGAACCAATCCTGACGTTACAACACAGAGCTGGCCTGGGTATTGGATATATGGTTACATGATGAGAATATGATGGCGGGGATGCGGGCGGGACGAGCCCGATGGTTCAATGGAGAACGAAACCGTCAAAACTTGGTCATCTGAAGCGGGTGAATACCGGTGTAAACATCATCTCGGACATAGTCAACTCAATCTTTCACATGTCGTTGCTTATCTGACAATCCTAGCCTTTTTCATGGACCAGATTGTTGAACAGAGTTGTGGCAAGAGACAACGAGTCCATGAACACCAACCAATCAAGAGGGAACTATTGGAAGAAATGCGGCATATCTTTAAAGAATACTTCATTGGCAGCTGGGTAACCTTCCAGCTGTTATTATTTGACGAATGCAAGCACATTCATGGGGAATCCATCCTCGTCAATCCCCCATAACCCGTCATCACGTTTCAGTTGTATTCATTTCAGGTTTTCGAATTTGATTAAAAATGGGGAAAAACCCTAATATGAATCACGACTATCCATTTGAAAACCAATAAAAACATTGATGATGTCAATTTTAAAAATAACAGGAATGACCGATATTTGCTTTTTTGTGGTTGCCGTCAAATGAATAATCTCCTAATGGTATATCTTTTCTGAATAACAAAAATGAAACCCAATAGGTAATGGTAACCTTGATGAAAATGTACGATGGAAAGATTGGCAGTTTACAATACGATTGATATCCGTTTGGTTCAAAATTGAACCAGGTGTTATTCCTTAGTGGAGCCAAGATTGGAACTTAATGGAAGAAAATTCTAGCAGAATGAATATGCACAACAATGCAAACCAGTATCACAGTTATAGTGACTTTTTAGAGTCGCTTGCACGATATTACAGGGACTTTCTGGAAACTGATTTTCACAGAAGAACATCACCCAAAAGAAGAGTCAAGCTCCGAGATAGCGATGGGCAATCCACAGGAACAAATCTCAACAAATACCCCTGCTTCAGAGATGAAATTTGGAAACTCTTTAAAGACAACACCAAATCCAATAATAAATTCAATGTTTCTAAAGGACGCTACAAATCCAAATTAAAATCCAGCCTTAAATTCTTTATAGAACATAGAATTGAAAGCATTTCTCAAGAGAAAATCGATGCGTGCATCAATGCAATTCTACAGGAACTCAAGATCCTCCAAAATGACAGTGCCGACAACTGGAATCATTTTTTTGATGAAGCCAATGAAGTCCTGAGGCGTAATGCATATAAAGACATTGTACTTCCTTTATTGGATAATTTTAATTCGTCTTTATCCCACGATAATCTCCTTGAAATCGAGAAAGAATTTGAACTCGAAGAAGATCTAATTGATCTGGTCTGTAACGACCTGCAAAGTAACTTTGAAAAACCCTTGATCATTTACTTCAGCAATGCGGAAGAAGAAGCTTTGGCAACGTGTTGTTCAGAATTTCTGAACACGCGTTTCCTACATTCACGGTTAAAAGACTTTTTTGAAGGGTTTACAGCCAATGATTTATTCTTTGAACTTAACGAATTATTTGAAAATAAGAAGTTAAAAGAAAAGCAGGAGTTATACCTCTATTTCTGTGATATCAAACACAACAATATCGTTTATCCCCTATTTTACTTTCCTCTTACAGTAGAAAAAGATGACGAAACATTCGCATTGAATTTTGACCCTCGGATCTTTATTAACAAAAAGGCTATTGAGTATATTGTTCAAGAATACTCATCAGATGCAACTAAAGCGAATAGCATTTCGTCCCTCAATAATCGAATTATTTATTTGGAACCAGATAGGGACAGTGTTGCAGGTCAATTACACCAACTCGTTTTCGATATCACCACACACTTTAAATCATCAGATACTATTGATTTAGACAATCCAAAATCCAAAACGATCAAATCCTATGAAGTAACTCTTTCTAACACCATTTATTTTTGTTTATTTGATAAATCTGATGAGTCACTCATCAATGATTATGAAGAGCTTGTTGTCGCTTTAGCTCAAGGTAAAACCAACCCCATAAACGACACGTTCAAAGAAATAATTCAAGACTACATACTCAAAGAACCAAAATCATACAATGCGGAAGTTGAGAACGATTGGGAAGGCAAATCCGTTCCAGAACGATTGATTTATGAAGCACCCATACCGCTCAACGAAGAACAAAAGAAAGTTGCCAGTTCCCTCAACAAACCTGATTGCAGGTTTGTTACCGTACAAGGGCCACCTGGAACAGGTAAGAGTCATACGATCACCGCCATTGCGTTTGAAGCCATTGTCAAAAATAAATCCGTGCTGATCCTGTCAGACAAACAAGAAGCCCTTGATGTTGTCGAAGATAAAATTGTCCAAACCTTAAATAAAGTAAGAACGTCACAAGAATTCATAAACCCCATATTAAGACTGGATAAACGCAACTTCGGAAAAATATTTTCATCATCCGTCATAACCAAACTTAAAGAATATCATCAGGCTGCCAAACAGAAAGAACAGGAAATCAAGGCCCTCGTAACCACCAATAAAAGCAGACTCACTAATGATCTCACCGACATTGTTAATTCCTACGCAGAAATTCAACTCCCAGAAATCGTCGAGTTAATCGAAACAGAAGAGAAATTAACCAATCAGTTAAAATCTTTTCAGGCAACCTCCGAAAGAGTTCTAGGGGATGGGGAGTTGATTAATGACCTCCATAACGTGCTCGTGTTGATTAGGGATAGGAAAAAGAAAGCTATCTTTCAAAAATTTATAACACTCCTTCAGGAACATTGCCAAAACTGGACAGACAAAGAGGTACAAGACGTTATTAAACTCTTTGAATTAGTCGCATACCTCTTTGACAAAGGGTTATTCAATAGACTGTCAAAGCTTTCGGAGGTTGATGGTAAAACTCAAAAAAGAATACTCCAAGGAATTGCAGAATATAATCGGATTGCCAATCCGACAAAATATCAGTTTGTCAATTCCTTGATTGCTTGGTTTAAACGCAAAGAAATCAACCTGTTGAACAAGAAAATTAATAAAAAAGTAAAATTTTCATTTGTTGTTGATTTAAAAAGGGATCTTAAGCTTTTATCAAATATTTCGACTGACCTCATAGGGGCGTTAAGAGTCTTTAAACAGAAAGGTTTCAGTGAACAGAAATTTTTAAAAAACTATTGGGATCTTCTATCCTATCCCCACACCGATGACATTAAAATATTTTCAGAAACGGAAAAAACCTCATTCGAATGTTTCACCCGAATAAGCAATGAAAAGTCAATAAAAATCCTTCACGAAGCAGGGATCAGCCTGAGCTTCGAAAAAACCAATACCCCTGGTACCTTAGATGACTATATTGCATTTGCTGAACTTCTAATCAAGAGATTCAAGTTGAATCGCGAAGTGACAACTAATTTCTCGAATATACCTCAAATTGATTACAGAGATGACTGTGCCAATCTCGAACAACTTCATACAACAATAATGACCAATCTGATTGATGAAAGAGTGATTGATATTGCCGAAAACAAAAGAAGTTCTATTCAATCACTAAAATGGATATTCTCGAAAAAGCAAAAATTCCCCAAAGATTATTTTGATACATTAATCCAAGCGTTCCCTTGTATCATTGCCGGTATTCGTGATTTTGCCGAATACATTCCCTTAGAGAAAAATCTTTTTGACCTCGTTATCATTGATGAAGCGTCTCAGGTGAGTATAGCTCAGGCTTTTCCTGCAGTCTTAAGAGCTAAGAAAATTTTAGTGCTAGGAGACAACAAGCAGTTTAGCAATGTTAAAACATCGCGTGCCAGCAAGAGTATGAACGATAAGTACATGGAGGGAATAAAGGCAAGTTATCGAGCTCATATATCTCAAGAAAAGTACTTTAAAGTTGAGCCGTTTAATATTCAAACTTCCATTCTTGAGTTCTTCGCATCAGTTACAAACTATGATGTTATGCTAAAAAAGCACTTTCGTGGGTACAGAGAACTCATTTCTTTTTCGAGCAAGTACTTTTACAATGGTGGCCTGCAAGCGATAAAGATTCGTGGCAAACCAGTCAGTGAAGTTTTGAAGTTTCACAATCTCGAACACGACGGATTATTCGAAATTCCTCAGTTACAAAACACGAATTCATTTGAAGCTGAATATATCATTCAACAACTCGAATTGTTGGTTATAAACGAAAAACGAGCAACCGTGGGAGTCATTACCCCCTTTACAAATCAACAAAAATATTTAGCAAAAAAAGTTTCAGAATCTAATCTTTCTGATGACATATATTCCCAACTTAAACTTAAAGTAATGACTTTTGACTCATGCCAAGGTGAAGAGCGTGATATTATTTTCTACTCAATGGTTGCCTCACGCACTTCTGACAGGACTAATTACATTTTTGCCAAGGACCTCAGTAAGGCCGACTATGATGATGAGAAAAAAATCCGCTTGCAACGATTAAATGTTGGCTTTTCTCGAGCAAAGGAATGTATGCATTTTGTCTTAAGCAAGCCAATAGTAGAATTTTCTGGTTCCATTGGAGAGGCAATAAAACACTATCACAATGTACTTATAACCGCAAAAAATGAACCAACCCCTGATGATGTGGATAAAAATTCACCAATGGAAAGAAAAGTCTTGGAGTGGATTAAAAATACTGCATTTTATCAGAACAATTTCCACAAGTTGGAATTGCACACGCAATTTCCTGTCGGGGAATACCTTCAACAGTTAGACCACACGTATAGGCATCCAAAATATCGCTGTGACTTTCTGCTGCAATATTCAAAAGAGGGGAAAACAACCAACATCATAATCGAATATGATGGGTTTAAGGAACACTTCACAGATTTAAAGGAAGTCAATAAACTAAATTATCACAGCTACTACAAACCAGACGACATAGAACGGGAAAAAATATTGGAAAGCTATGGTTTTAGGTTCGTGAGAATAAATAAATTCAATTTGGGGAAGGATCCTGTCAATACTCTCTCCAAAAGACTCGAAGAGATAATTTTCAAGAAAAGCATTTACCTCAATGTAACTGAAGAGATTATTGCAGTAGCAGATCAGTTAGGCAAAGGTAATATGAAGGAATGCCCCAAATGTGGTCAAATAAAAGCTCTGGAAGCATTCAAGGATAGTAGTTTAAGGAGTGGCATGGGAAGAAATTGTATGCCATGCAAGAATAACAGCAACCAAAATAGTAATTTCCATTACAACTCTTTTTGGAAATAAAATCTGCATGGAGAGTATTACTAGAGTTGCCGCAATAAATACTATCATCAAGATGGGTTAATCTAACACTGTAATAGCTAAGTTGGTTGGATTTGTAACTTGTGCTCAAATACCAAAATAACTCCCTGTCTATTCCGATTGTCCACCGAGGGCAGGCGGTAAGCAATTAGGAATTTCCTTAGCCCTCTTTTCTGCTGCCGTTTATTTGGGTTGCAAATGCCTATAAGCAGAGGCCACACCATCTCTGATGGCAAAGTGGTGACATTTTCTGATCTTGTTTTAAGCTGAACTTCACAAATCAAATGGGGTTATAATTTTCTGTACACCCCCATAATAATTGGATTTAGGCCCTATTCAGTGTAATATTGAAGCGCACCAAATATAGGAAAGTTCTCATTCAAACACACGCTCAACAGAATAAATGACTTGTTTTGAAGTTCCGTTGGCTAGGAGGCCATCGGTATACTCTCTTATTGGTTTGACAACTGCACCGCGTTCAAAAACAGCGATGCGAAATTATCAAGCAAAGACTGAACACTTATGGTAAGCTGTTGCTCGGATGGGGTGGAATATATGCCAGGCCCTTGAACCGCTCTTGTCCTTTGGCTTCTTCATGATGTTGGGTTTTCTTATCAAAAACCAAACGCGGCTAGACCTGACTTTGAGACCAAAAATCCCATAATTTTTGGTCTCAAAGTCAGGACTAAAACGTCACAAGGGTCTGAAGCCACCTTAGGTTGCAATATCCTGTTTGGGAGTAAAATTAACCTTGAAAGGGAACTGAGTTTTGTTTGCCAAAATGTTTGCACGTGGGGTTGGTTTAGATATGTAGTGTTCGTCGCATGTAAATTCCGTTGTTGCATTTAATGTAACGGGTTGATAAATTTAATGATCACAGATCAGGATGAATTAATCCGTATTGGAGACTGCACGATTTTGCTTTTTCAGTAAAGAATATTGATAGCCTTCACCAAGTGGCTTTTTGGCAACAACGGGGATGATAATCCTTCAAGATGGAATCAAACTCGGTGCTTTTTCGATGAGTTTGCATTGAAGCACCAACAACGAAGAAACCAAAAAGAATGTGTCTTTTCCTGCATTCCTTCGGTCTGACCATTATACATTTTTGAAGGTGGTCAAGGAACTTTTACAGTTGGGCCATACAGCGACTAATTGTACCACGCTTGAATTCAGACATCTCAAGAAGCCGGGTATTGGATTACTTAAGGACGCAATTGAGCAACTAGTTGATGGTTCTCCTTCGGCGATCAAAAGGAATGGTCAAACTTGGCATCGTCTTGACCAGATCAATGGATCCCAGTTCGGTTTGCTTGGTATGTTGGAATAATTTTACTCCCTCCATCAGTGGCGCGGGAAGAAGAATACGATTTACCCGGTGGATGATAAATTTGGTCTTTTGGAAGGGGCAATGAACCTACCTGCTGGGAATTTGGCGATAGGGTTGGTCTTGAAGATTCTACCCCGAACTTGTCAGGAGTTATTATATCAAGGGAGTGATATGACGCCATCGGTTTCACCCTCTTGGCGTACTTTGCTAGAATTCCTCTCTGTTTGGCAAAGTACCAAGAAGGTAATCAGTGCGGCAATTGAGATACTAGAGAAAGCAATAACGGTTGCTGAAACTCATGATAGGGCGATGGTTCATCGACCTCATTGTAATCACCCGATTGGTTACTGAGGGGTGGACGACACAAACACGGTTTAACTGGCAGGAGGCAACCTGTGGAATGATATTCATTCATGATAACGATGGTATAAAACTGTATACCCTAAGTTTGGGTCAGATGGCCGCGAAGAACAAGAATATCCTCAAGCACTGTTGACCGCTAGAACATGAGATGGATTCGAGAAAGCAGACGGATTTAACTTTTTTTGACCAGAGCGGATGAACCTCAGTTAATTGGAATTATTTTTCTCGCATTGAATGAGGAAATACTGGATTTTTCATGCCAACCACATATATGCGAAAGCATCTGTCCGTGTATAGTCAAAAGAGAATTGGAACGCCATTAATCGGGATCAACTGCGAGATAATCATGAAGGTTTTTCAAAGCGGGATTGGAGCCATTCGTCGTCTTTGTGAATGGGCTGAATATGAAATCCCCAGAGTCAAATTCAATGTTGTTCTGGACTGCTTGAGGAAGCACGGTCACACAGTAAATTATCCAACCATAAGTCAGCAGGGATTGCCGATTTGGTCGGGCAGTTTTGAACTGCCACGAACAAGACCAGATCAGTGAATTTTTGAAGAAATCGGCTATGAGATGGTATATATTAGATAGACAAGCGGAATTGGGTTTCCGTTTCCTTGAAAAAACCGGTCGTTTTGGTTAAAACTAGCATAGAATAATGCCGAAGATTGATAACCCGAAATCGGCCAATGATAGATGGAAAGTGAATTATGAGAAAAAATGGCAAGATGGCTAACAATTCTCAATCTGAGAATCACAACCGAGACATAAACATTCTAGAACAGGCCGTGCCACAGTATTTTGATGTAGCTTCGATTCGGAAGGCGGCTGAGCAAGGTAATGTTGATGCACAGTTCAACATGGGATTGTTATTTCAAGTTGGTAAAGGTGTAAAGCAGGATTACGAAGAGGCGGCGAAATGGTATCGGCAGGCGGCTAACCAAGGGGATTCTCATAGTCAACTCAACTTGGGCATGCTGCATGAACTAGGTCATGGTGTGCCACAGGGTTATAAGGAAGCTTCAAGATGGTACCGGAAGGCGGCTGAGCAAGGTGATGTAATTGGAAAAAACAACTTGGGATTGCTGTATGAAGAAGGTTTGGGTGTGCCGCAGGATTATAAAAAAGCTGCGAGTTGGTTTCGGGAGGCGGCTGAGCTTGGGTTTCCCCATGGAAAAAACAACTTGGGGTTGCTTTATGAAGAAGGTCTGGGTGTGCCGCAGGATTATGAGGAAGCAGCGAGATGGTATCGCGAGGCGGCTGAGCAAGGGATTGCTGAAGGTCAAGGGAATTTGGGAAGGATTTATCTATTTGGGTTCGGTGTGCCGCAGGATTATGAGGAAGCAGCGAGATGGTATCATAAGGCAGCTGAGCAAGGTGATGTTGATAGTCAACAGATCTTGGGATGGCTTTGTGAAATAGGTCAAGGTGTGCCGCAGGACTATAAGGTAGCAGCGAAATGGTATCGGAAGGCGGCTGAGCAAGGTGATGCTGATAGTCAATACAGCTTAGGATTATTTTATCAAAATGGGATGGGTGTGCTGCAGGATTATGAGGAAGCAGCGAAATGGTATCGGGAAGCGGCTGAGCAAGGTGATGCTTATTCTCAGTTAAAATTAGGATTGCTTTATGAACGTGCTCATGGTTTGCCACAGGATTATAAGGAAGCAGCGAAATGGTATCGGAAGGCGGCTGAGCAAGGTTACGCTCATGGCCAAAACAACTTGGGGCTGCTTTATAAAAAAGGTCTGGGTGTATCGCTAGATTATGAGGAAGCAGCGAGTTGGTTTCGGAAGGCGGCTGAGCAAGGTGAAACTAATGGTCAAACCAACTTGGGGCTACTGTATCAATATGGATTAGGGGTGCCGCTAGATTATGAGGAAGCAGCGAGTTGGTATCGGAAGTCGGCTGAGCAAGGTGATGTTTATGGTCAAAACAACTTGGGGTTGCTTTATGAGCAAGGTCTGGGTGTATCGCTAGATTTTAAGGAAGCAGCGAGTTGGTATCGGAAGTCGGCTGAGCAAGGTGATGCTTTTGGTCAAAACAACTTGGGGTTGCTTTATGAACAAGGTCTGGGTGTATCGCTAGATTATGAGGAAGCAGCGAGATGGTATCGGAAGTCGGCTGAGCAAGGGAATGTCAGGAGTCAAAGCAGCTTGGGATGGTTGTATCAAAATGGTCAAGGTGTGCAGCAGAATTATAATGAAGCCGCAAAATGGTATCGTATGGCAGCCGAGCAAGGGAATGCATATGCTCAGTCCAAATTGGGAGTGTTATACTTTAAAGGTAAGGGTGTCTCAAAGAATTATGTTCATTCCCATCTATGGATTAACCTAGCAGCGTCACAAGATGAAAATGAGAGCTATGAAAGCATGCTAGATTTAGTTGATGAATTGATGACGCCCGAGCAGATAGCTGAAGCTCAGCGACTTGCTAACCTTTGGGAACCTGGCTTATCACTTGATGACTTGAAATGAATTAAGAAAAATAGTCATCATCAATTAGTCATATTCTTGATAACGTCTGACAATTCAAAGGTTCCCCTTCTTTGATGAAAGAAATCAAACTTTGTGGATAATCTATCAGGTCGGGTAATATTTTATTCCTGATTAACTTTTCTGGATTAAAAACAGTATTTTCACCCTCGTTTTCAGGCCAGTTTCAATCTTTTCACCAGCAGCAATGCAAACAGATGCACAACGAGTGTCTGGGCCGAACAGTCTTTTGTTCATGGTTCATTGATTGGGGATAGGCCAAGGCAAGGTATGCCAAGGACCAATCGCCATCATGACATGAATCCTGTAGAGCTCGTTCCATCCTTTCTCCAATTCCCTATTCTGGGTCGCTGAGAATTTCAAGAATACACTGTTTGGTATGCTTCACCAAGCGAGCATTCAATAAAAAGAAGGAGAACCAAAAAACTTTCATACTCTCCCGCAGCTAGGATGTTCCGCGCGTTATCCTAGGACGGGCATAGACCGTAAGGTTCAGGTTGAAGCATGAGAAATATGTATAGCGACAATTATTGAGCGACAATCAAGACGAGGGGTCAGGTCGTAATATTGTGGTCAAAGATTTTGAACTGTGACTGCTATCGTGACCTAACCCATCTTTAACATTGAGTGCTCAAAATCCAATAGAAATGGGGATGTTAAAATTCAAGGGACACTACTAAGTTTCACTTCCGGTACTTGAGTGCCTCAATATTAAAGATGGGCTAGATAAAGTTGATTGAGGCCAGTAAATGCAGAGTATTCTCATTCTGTTCAATATCATTGATTTAAAAGTGCTTATAACAACTTGAATTCGTTTGGTTGCAAAAGGGTAAGATGATGTGATAACCATAAATGAGATAACGTTATCTACAAACCTGACTGTGGAAAAGAAGAAACTATTCTCTGAAAGCGAGTTGGAATATCCATAGGGTTGCCACACTAAAGGATGGCTGAACTGTTTATAGCCAAGGTCATCGCAGTCAATCTTGCTGTAAACCCAAAAAAACCACTTGCAATAACGACCATTAACGATAAAGTTGTTTCGGTTGTTGCGGCATGTAGACTGTCAACCCTATTGTCGTACTTTGCATGAAAGGTAGGTGAAATATGGTTCGCATATTATTGACTTTAATATTTTTGATTTTAGCAGGTGCAGCAAAATCGGGATGTAAAATTGACATATCAGAATTTGTTGGCTGGGAAATAATATATGCGGGTCAAATTACGGGTTATATTGACGAAGCAGGTGAAATAGCGGACGATTTTGATGGGTGTGAATGGGGACGCATATTAATTGTTGATTATGATAAAACAGTCACATGCGATGAATACAATTACTCATATGCTTATCGACCTGAAATCGTTGTATTCGCTGACGGTTATGATATGAAAGCTTGTATTGATGATGAAATCTATGATCTCCAATGATAGTTGACACTCTGAAAGAAAAATCCGAACTTAGACAGTTCCGCTTGATGAACTGACAAACAAATATTTTAAAGGAACGGTCAGGAGAAACCAAAGATTAGACTGAATTTTCACAAGTAAAATTATATCCCAACTTTATTTGTGAAGTTTAGATTTGACACCCAAAATCAAATCATCCCATTTAGGTTCCTCATCATCACTTAATCTTTTAAGAATTCCTTTACGACAAATGTCCTGTGCTTTCTCTAGCAGTTCCTTTCTGCTGTCATCACTCGGGATGTTACCTCCATGTACTGCATTGGATGCAAACTTGTATGTTTCCGATAAGGTTTTAAAAATTTCCTTCCTTTGTTCAAAACATTGCCCTAAGTGCCATGCTCCATAACTTGCCAGCCTGAAACGCAGTTCACTATTATTTTTATTCAAATACAGTGACTCCAGTGCAATTCGTAATTCAATGAGACTATCAGTAATTGAATATTTTGACTCCTTGGATTTAATCCAGCGTTTGACTGCATTATTCAGTCCAGGTTTGCTATCTATCTTTTCTATGAGAATTTTGTAATTTTCTCTGGCTTGATCAATAGTTTCTTGAGTAAATTTGGTAGAATCAATAGTATACGGCAGAGCTCCAGATATAATTGGACCCAATCCATTCAAGAAGTACTTCACGTCCCCGAATTCACAGCAATTATACCGCCATCGAACACAACCGTTACTCGTTAGAGACATTGCTTCGCAAATTCTCTCAATGGAAAAAATAAATTCTGAATTCTTAGTAGACTTCAGTTTATTGATAGATTCTATTCCCTTTAATGGTTGATAGAGAGCTGGTTTATATTCACACTCAATTGATAAAGCTACACCCCTCTTAACATTTATTAGACTAAGATAATCTAAACTCATAGCAGGGAATTTCCTAGCCACTTCGTTTATAGAATCCGGTAATTGATTAATCTCCAATCCCTCCTGAAAGATAAGTTTCTTATCTACAGAAATACCCTCTAGAATATAAATCTGCTTGTACCTAATCGGTTTACCATTTATCCAACTGAGTAATAATTCAGCAGTTTGTACCTCGCCCAAAATAGCTGCGGCACGTATCAGTATTTTTACATAATCGGTTAGAGGAATAGGTTTTAAAACACCTTCCGCAATCTTAGCTAGCCCATCACCTATCTTGTCAGTTTCGTCATCGATAAATTTATCAAGCAGGTTTCTCAATGTTGGAAGAATGCGTTCCATTTCGGAATCCTTAACCACAACATTAAAAAAAGGTATATTAAATATTCCTTTTAGCTTATCATTTTCTGAAATCTCCTGAAATTCTATGCGGGTCAATTTTTCAGATGTCTTATCTCTTTGAAAGGTTGCATTTTCTGACAGTGATTCTAATATATCCGCGAGTTCTTGCTCGGTAGTAATTTCCTGGGGCATTGAATTAATCCATTTATTTGGCGTCAATCAGGATGACATTTGAATGGGGAGTTGGCAGGTCAGATAATATAGGTTTAATCTTTAATTTCAATTGTTTGTTTTGTCTTTCTCTGCAAATGAACGACGTAAAATTGCGGAGATTAAGGCCGGTCAATAGCAACTTGGAATGTATGAAATATTGGTAAATTGATTTGAAAAATGACGCAATTTGGGATTGACCCCGCTACCTGAAATGAAATAGGCCAATCTGTCTACCCATGTGGACCTAGATTTAGCGTTGGAATAATCTCAATGTGACAAACGCTTGAATTGTTTTCTCGACTATTCTCTGCCAATTTGCTAGCTGACTTTGTGCCTTAACTTTAATGAAATCACTTTGCCGACCTATCAGGAACACTAATTTTCTGTGATGCCACAACCATGCTAAAGTTACTGAATGATTAGAACAGAATAATATATTTTGCTGTAAAACTATCATGATAAAAGCCA